>NZ_JBIUUS010000017.1:71177-209184 GCF_044742585.1 Kitasatospora sp. NPDC087861 | reverse complement strand
AAAAACCTACCAAACCGTTGGGTTTCGCCTGCGCCCCCCCGTTGGGGGGGCCCCCCCCGGGGCGGCGCCCCCCCCCCCCCCGGGGGGGGGGGGGGGGGGCGCCCCCCCCGGCCCCCCCCCCCCCCCCCGCCACTCCTCAGTGCGAACGCGGACGCCGTCGCGCGGGCATCGGGACCACCCCACCGAGTGACGGCACGTCGGCCGGCGCCTGCGGGGCCGGCGCGGCCGGCGGCAGACCGGCGCTGATGCACAGCAGATCCCCCCAGGCCGCGAGGTGCCGCTCGAACCGGCCGTCGGCCGGCGTCCAGGAGGCCCGGATCTCGATCTCGGTCGAGGACGGACGCTCCGCCAGCGCGCCGAAGTACTGCGAGGCGCAGTGGGTCACCGTGCCGGACGGCTCCGCGTACCCGGCGCCGTGCGCCTGCAGCGCGTCCAGCAGCCAGGCCCAGCCGACCTCCGACAGCATCGGGTCGCCGGCCATCTCCGGCTCCAGCTCCGCCCGGGTCATCGTCACCACGCGGAAGTCCCCGTTCCAGGCCTCCTGCCCGGCCGGGTCGTACAGCAGCACCAGTCGGCCGTCCGCCAACTCCTCGCCGTCCACCTCCACCGAGGCGGTCACCGCGAAGGCGTGCGGGGCGAGCCGGCGCGGGGCCGGCGCGGGGGAGAGCTGGATCTCGGGCCGCAGCCGTGCTCCGTCGAGGGCCTCCAGGGCGGCCCGGAACTCGCTCGGCGCCCCCTCCCGACCTGTTCCGCCACCTGCTCCGCCACCCTGCGCGGGGTGCCCGCCGACCGCTGCCATGACCCGAAGACTAGGTCGAAAACTTCGGTTAACGCCGCAACTTCCGTCCGAGCGGCGTGCCGGAACGGCAAACCTGGTCAGATCTTGGAGGAACCCACGAGACCGGCCGGGAAAGCCGCCCCGGGGCGCATGCGAAGATTTGAACCGTGAGCGAGACTACGGCAGACACCACGGCGGCCACCATCGACGGCCCGCCCACCCCCGCGCGCCGCGGCGCCGCGCACGACTCCGCGTTCCTGCGCGCCTGCCGGCACGAGCCGGTGCCGCACACCCCGGTGTGGTTCATGCGCCAGGCCGGCCGCTCGCTGCCCGAGTACCTGAAGGTCCGCGAGGGCATCCCCATGCTGGAGTCCTGCATGCGGCCCGAGCTGGTCAAGGAGATCACCCTGCAGCCGGTGCGCCGGCACCAGGTGGACGCGGCGATCTTCTTCAGCGACATCGTGGTGCCGCTCAAGGCCGTCGGCATCGACGTCGACATCAAGCCCGGCATCGGCCCCGTCATCGCCGACCCGATCCGCACCGCCGAGGACCTCAAGCGGCTGCGCCCGCTGGAGCCCGACGACGTCCCCTACATCACCGAGGCCGTCGGCCTGCTGGTGGACGAGCTCGGCACCACCCCGCTGATCGGCTTCGCCGGTGCCCCGTACACCCTGGCCAGCTACCTGATCGAGGGCGGGCCGTCCAAGAACCACGAGAACACCAAGGCCATGATGTACGGGCAGCCCGAGCTGTGGGCCGCCCTGGTCGACCGGCTCGCCGACATCACCTCCGCCTTCCTGAAGGTGCAGATCGAGGCCGGCGCCTCGGCCGTCCAGCTCTTCGACTCCTGGGTCGGCGCGCTCGCCCCCGACGACTACCGCCGCTCGGTCATGCCGTCCAGCACCAAGGTGTTCGACGCCGTCGCCCACTACGGCGTGCCGCGGATCCACTTCGGCGTCGGGACCGGCGAGCTGCTCGGCCTGATGGGCCAGGCCGGCGCGGACATCGTCGGCGTCGACTGGCGAGTGCCGCTGAACGTCGCCGCCGAGCGGGTCGGCCCCGGCAAGGGCCTGCAGGGCAACCTCGACCCGGCCGTGCTGTACGCCCCCACCAAGGTCGTCGAGACCAAGGCCCGCGAGGTCCTGCACGCCGCCCAGGCGCTCGGCACCAGCGGCCACATCTTCAACCTCGGCCACGGCGTCCTGCCGTCCATGGACCCGGACGCGCTCTCCCGTCTCGTCGCCTTCGTCCACGAGGCCAGCGCCCGCTGACAGCCCCCTGGTGGCGGCCCCCTGTCCGGGGCCGCCACCGGCGCGGTCAGTCCTCGTCCGGTTCCTCCGGGCCGGGCTCCGGGGGCAGCGCGGCCGCCGGGCGGCGCCGGCGCCACACCCGGTACACCAGCGCCGCCGGGACGCCCAGCACCAGCAGGAACGGTGCCACCGCCGCGGCGGCGTTCGGTGCGGCCGCGGGCGCGGCCGGTGCTGCGGCGTCCGCCTTCCCCGCCGCCGAGCCGGCCGACGCATCCCGCTCGGCCCCCGCGCCGCACCCCCCGAGCAGCAGGACGGCCACCGCCACCGCCGCCGACGCCCCTGCTCCCGCTCTTCGTCCCCTCATCGGGCCCTCCCCAAGTCCGTTGGCAGATCTCCTCATTGGACGAGAGGGCGGGCCGAACGGACCCCACCGGGAGATCGCGACTCGAGCACGGCTCGGCGGCGGGCCGGACACGCCGCTACCCGGTCGCGACCTCGATCCCCGCCCGCCGCAGCAGCGCCGCCGTCACCCCGTCCCCGGGGCGCAGCTCCCCGGTGAACGTCCCGTCGTACACCCGGCCGCAGCCGCAGGACGGGCTGCGCGCCATCAGCAGCGCCCGCCGCGCGCCCGCCGCCTCGGCCGCCGCCAGCGCCGCCCGGGCCCCGGCCACGAACTCCGCCGTGCAGTCGGCCCCCGTCGCGTCCACCACCCGCGCCCGCCCGTCCAGCACGTCCGCCCCGTCCCCGCCCACGATCTCCGCCGGGGGCCGCGGCGTCGGCAACCCGCCCGCCCCCTCCGGACACACCACGACGGCCCGCCCCTCCTCGACCAGCCGCACGGCGCCCGGGGAGGTCTTCGCCCGTCCGTCGTACCGGCACGGCACCCCGGCCAGACACGCACTCACCACGATAGGTTCCACAGCGCACAGCCTAAGCAGTGGCTCTCCGCGCCTCGCAAATCGCTATCTTCGGACCATGCGTGAGCTGCCGGACTGGATGTACGCGCCCAGGGACGAGGGCTGGTTGGCCGATGACCTCGACCACCTGCCGCAGGCACCGCGGCACACCGAACTGATCGATGGAGCCCTGGTCTTCATGATGTCGCCCCGGCGTTCCTGGCACAGCCGGACGGTGACGAGGCTGACCACCGCCCTGGAGGATCTGGCACCGGCGGGGTCGCTGGTCGATCGCGAGATGACGATCAAGCCGGATCGGCGCAATCGCCCGGAGCCGGACGTGGTGGTCACCACCGTTGCCTATGACGCCGATCGCACCTGGTTCGCTCCGGCCGACGTCACGCTCGTGGTCGAGGTCGTCTCCCCGGAGTCCGCGCACCGGGACCGTACGGTCAAGCTTCGCAAGTACGCCGAGGCCGGGATCCCGCACTACTGGATCGTCGAGGAGGACGGCCTGCCGGTCGTGCACGTCTACGAGTTGGATGTTCCGACCTCCACCTACGCACCCGCCGGGATCTTCCGGGGCGTGCTGGAGCGGCCGGTGCCGTTCCCGATCACGATCGACCTGGACAGCCTGGTGCCGAAGCGGGCGGGTTGAGGCCTGCGTGTAAAGACCTGCGAGACTGCGAGGCATGTCGGATGCACAGGTCGTCGTCGTCGGTGGTGGGATCGCGGGGCTGGCCGCGGCCGCTTTTCTGAGCGGGGCCGCCGGGGGGCCGGTGCGGGCGCGGGTGACGCTGCTGGAGGCGTCGGAGCGGGTCGGCGGAAAGCTGTGGGGCGGCGAGGTCGGCGGGGTCCGGGTGGACCTGGGGGCCGAGTCGATGCTGGCGCGGCGGCCGGAGGCGGTGGAGCTGGCGCGGGCGGTCGGACTGGCGGAGCAGCTGGAGCCGCCGACCACCGCGAAGGCGTCGATCTGGACCCGGGGGGCGCTGCGCCCGCTGCCGGGCGGGCAGGTGATGGGCGTCCCGGGCGATCTGGACGCGCTGGCGGCCTCCGGGGTGCTCACCGCCGAGGGGCTGGAGCGGGCCCGGCACGAGGGCGCCACCGAGGTCGGGGACGACGTGGCGATCGGCCGCTACGTCGCCGACCGGCTGGGGCAGGAGGTGGTGGACCGGCTGGTCGAGCCGCTGCTGGGCGGCGTCTACGCCGGGCGGGCCGACGAGATCTCGCTGCGCGCCGCCGTACCGCAGCTGCTGTCGATCGCCCGCGGCGGCGGTTCGCTGGTCGAGGGGGTGCACGAGCTGGCCTCGCGGCCGAAGGTGGTCGGCACCCCGGTGTTCCAGGGCCTGCACGGCGGCCTCGGCACCCTGCCGGAGGCCGTCGCCGCAGCCTGCGTGAAGGCGGGCGTGGACCTGCGCACGAACGCGCCGGTGGACGAGCTGCGCCGCACCCCCGAGGGCTGGCGGGTGGTGACCGGCGGCGAGGTGCTGCACGCGGACGCCGTGGTGCTGGCCGCCCCGGCCCCGGCCGCGGCCCGGCTGCTGCGCGCGGACGCGCCGACGACGGCCGCCGAGCTGGACACCGTCGAGTACGCGGGTATGGCGCTGGTGACCCTGGCGTTCCGCCGGGCCGACCTGGCCGAGGTGCCGGTCGGCAGCGGGTTCCTGGTGCCGCCGGTGGACGGGCGGCGGATCAAGGCGTCGACGTTCTCCTCCAACAAGTGGGGCTGGCTGGAGCGTTCCGCCCCGGACGCGTTCCTGCTGCGCACCTCGCTGGGCCGCTACCGCGAGGAGGAGGCGCTGGAGCTGCCGGACGAGGAACTGGTGGCCCGCTCGCTGGCGGACCTCGGGGAGGCGATCGGCCTGACCGCCCGGCCGTACGACACCGCCGTCTCACGCTTCCGGGCCGGTCTGCCGCAGTACCCGGTGGGCCACCTGGACCGGGTGGCCCGGGTGCGGGCGGCGGCGGCCCGGGTGGGGGGACTGGCGCTGTGCGGCGCCGCGTACGACGGGGTGGGCATTCCGGCCTGCATCGGCTCGGCGGCCGCCGCGGTGGCCGCCCTCGACAAACTGTTGGCCCCGGCGACCGGGGAAGGTTCCACGGAGAGGACAATGGGCGCATGACTGAGACCGTTGAGCGGCAGCCGGAGCAGCCGGAGCAGCAGCCCGAGAAGAAGAAGGCGCGCGACCTGAACCAGGTCATCCGCTACACCATGTGGTCGGTGTTCAAGCTCAAGGGCGCGCTGCCCGAGGACCGCAGCGCCCTGGCCGCCGAGGTGGACGAGCTGTTCGCCCAGCTGGCCGCGAAGGACGTCACGGTGCGCGGCACGTACGACGTGTCCGGGCTGCGTGCGGACGCCGACATCCTGGTGTGGTGGCACGCCGGCGACTCGGACGACCTGCAGGAGGCGTACAACCGCTTCCGCCGCACCGGCCTGGGCCGCCAGCTGGAGCCGGTCTGGTCGAACATGGCGCTGCACCGCCCCGCCGAGTTCAACAAGTCGCACATCCCGGCGTTCCTCGCCGACGAGCGCGCGCGCGACTACGTCTGCGTGTACCCGTTCGTCCGCTCCTACGAGTGGTACCTGCTGCCGGACGCCGAGCGGCGCGCGATGCTCGCCGAGCACGGTCAGATGGCCCGCGGCTACCCGGACGTGCGGGCCAACACGGTGGCCTCGTTCGCGCTCGGCGACTACGAGTGGCTGCTCGCCTTCGAGGCTGACGAGCTGCACCGCATCGTCGACCTGATGCGCGACCTGCGCCCCTCCCGGGCCCGGCTGCACGTCCGCGAGGAGGTGCCGTTCTTCACCGGCCGCCGCAAGCCGGTCAGCGAGCTGCTGAACGGCCTGGCCTGACCACTTCGGGGCCGGAGAACGGGGTCCGCTTCGGCGGGCCCCGTTCCGTTTGTCACGTCCGGTGCGTCTGGCGCGTCCGGTGCGTCCGGCGCGGCGCCGTCACGTCCGGTGCGGGCGGAGGGCGGCGCGCAGGCGGGCGTCGGGGAGGACGGCGGGGCCGTTCATGGCGACGGCGGTGAGCAGTTCGCGCTCCTCGTCGTCGGCGAGGCCGCGCTGGCGGGCCGGGCGGACCTCGCGCAGCACCTCCTGGCCGACCGGGGACGCCCAGCGGGTGTACGGGTAGACGTCGACCCGGGCCATCAGCAGGGTGCCCGAGGTGAGCACCAGCGGCAGGGAGAACCAGGCGAGCGGGGCGAGGGCGTCACCGCCGGTGAAGCCGCTGAGGGCCAGCGCGGCGGCCAGCAGGAGCAGCGACAGCAGCAGCGCGTGCCGCACCTGCCGGACCACCAGGACGGTGCTGCGCTGGATCAGGGCCGGGGTGGCCAGGCCGGCCAGCGAGAGCCGGGCGCCGATCTCCAGGACGGTCGGGTGCTCGGCCATCGCCCGGCGCAGCTCGTCGGTGCGGCACTGGCCGTCGGGGCCGACGGTGGTGATGATCGCGCGTTCCAGGCGGCTGCGGCCCTTGGGGTCGACCACCGTGGTCCAGCCGGTGTGCGCCAGGTGCAGCCGGCCCCGGCCGGCCATCAGGACGAGGGCGAGTTCGACCACCCGGCCCGGGCCGCCGGCCAGGTAGGCCGTCTCGTACAGGCCGATCCCGACGGCCTCCGGCGGCCGCAGCCCGTCCGCCTCGGCCAGGGCGTCGGCGGCGGCGGTCGTCCGGACCAGCCGGATGCAGGACAGGACCGCGGCGACGCACGCCGGTATCAGGAACAGCAACCACATGGGCTTGTTGTATGCCTGGGCCGACGGCGCGGGGAACGGCTTACCGGACCGCGATACCGAACTGTGACGTCAGGAGCCGCAGCCGCCGCCACCGCAGCTCGACCCGCAACTCGACGAGGACGAGCCGCAACTGGAGGACGAGGACCCGCAGCTGGAGGACGAGGAGCCGCAACTGCTGGAGCTGGAGCCGCAGCTGCTGCCGCTTCCGCCGCAGGAGTGGGAGTGGGAGCCGGAACCGGAGTCGGAGGAGCCGCACCAGGCCGCGGAGCCGCCCCCGCAGGAGGAACCGGAGGAGCTGGAGCAGCTGGACGAGCCGGACGAGGAGGAGCTCGTCGAGGAGGAGTAGGCACTCGCGGCGGCCGACTTCACCGCCTCCTCCTGGGCGGCCGCCAGCATCACCTCCTGCAGTTCGTCGTTCTCCAGCCCGGCGGCGGCCAACCCGCCGAGCGCGAGGGCGCCCAGCAGCGCGCCGCCCGTCATCTTCGGCGACAGGCCGGCGCTCGGCGTCCACGGCGAGCCGACCGTCATCAGGGAGAGCTGGCGCTGCCCGGCCGGGGTGATCCGGCCCTTGACCGTCGGGGTGACGAGCAGGCTGACCACGCCGATGAACAGGAGCAGCAGCGGGATCCACACCGCGGGCCGGTCGGAGCCGGCGCCGCCGTCGTCCAGCACGTAGGCGAGGACGGTGAAGACGACCACGCCGAGCAGCGCGAGCCAGAGCAGGCGCCGGGCGGTGCGGGCCCGCCGCAGCCGCTCGGGCCGGCGCAGCAGACCGCGGTCGGCGAGCCGGTCGCCGATCTCCTGCACGGCGGCGGAGCGCATCACGGCGCGGCGCAGCGGGGCGAGTTCACGGCTGCCGCCCGGGCCGACGGCCTCCAGGATGGCCTGGTCGACGGCGTCGTACGGCTTGTGGCCGATGAGGGTGACCAGGCCGGCGCGGTTGATCACGGCCCGCTCGGCCAGGTGCATCCGGACCAGGGCGGTGTCGAACACCCGGCCCGGGCCGCCGGACAGGAACGCGGTGTCCATCAGCGGCAGGCCGCGGCCGGGCAGGCCCCGGGCGTACCGGACGTGACCGATCCGCTGCCTGGTCCGGGTCGCGTACAGGGCGGCCGCCGCCAGCAGGACGGCGGGGATGACGAAGTAACTGTTGTGCCACATGGGCGGGTTCCCCCGAGGTGTGCGGTGAAGGCGGGTACTCAGCGCCGCAGGGCCTGGCGCAGACGGGCGAGCGGGCCGGTCGGCCGCTCGGGGGCCGGGTGGAGCCACTGCTCCAGGGCCCGGCGGCGGTCGGCGGCGAGTGGGCCGTCGTCGGCCAGCGCCCAGGCGGCGAAGGCCCGGGCGTCGGCGCGGTAGCCGCCGGTCTGCGGGTGCCGGCGGGCGTAGCCGAGGAACAGCGGCCCGTACTGCGGGCCGAGCAGGCGGGGCAGGTCGGGGGCCACCTTGGCGACGGTGTCCCGTCGTTTGGTGGCCAGGCCGGTGGACTGGGCGCGGACCTGGTCCGGGTCGAAGCCGGGCGGGACGGGGCCGCCGGCCACCAGGGCGGCCAGCAGCTCCTGCTGGCGCCGTGCCAGCCGGGCGCGGGCTGCGCCGGTCGCGCACTCGCCTCCGGGGCGCTCGGCCCCGGTGCCGGCGGCGGCACCGGCGGGCCCGTTCGGTTCGACGTGGGTGGTCAGGTCGCTCATCCGCGGGTGCTCCCCTCCAGCACCCGGCGGATGGCGTCCAGTTCACCGGCCAGCTCGGTGGGCGGCGGGAAGGCGGCGTCCCGTTCCAGCAGGACGCCGGGTGGTGCGATCCGCGCGCAGAGTTCGGCCAGGACGTCCAGCACCGGTTCGGTGACGGGGTGGGCGTGCGTGTCGTGCCAGACGCCGTCGATCAGGGTGCCGCCCGCGACGTGGACGTAGGCGAGCGCCTCCAGCGGCAGGCGGTCGAGTTCGGCGGCCGGGTCGACGCCGAGGTTGACCCGGTTGGTGTGCAGGTTGGCGACGTCGATCAGCAGCCGGACGCCGGTGCGCTCGACCAGTTCGGCGAGGAACTGCCCCTCGGTCAGTTCGTCGTCGGGCCAGGCCAGCTGGGCGGCGATGTTTTCCAGGGCGAGCGGGACCGGGAGCTGGTCCTGGGCGATCCGGACGTTCTCGGCGATGACCCGCAGCGAGTCCCGGGTGCGGGGGACCGGCAGCAGGTGGCCGGCCTCCAGGCCGCCGGCCCGGACGAACGCCAGGTGCTCGGTGACCAGCGGGGATTCGAGCGCGAGCGCCGTCTCCGCGAGCCGGGCGAGCCGGGCGGGGTCGGGCAGGTCGGCGCCGCCGAGGCCGAGCGCGACGCCGTGCGGGACGACGGTGACGCCGCGGGCGCGCAGGACCGTCAGGGACTCGGGCAGGTGGTCGGCGCAGATGTTCTCGGCGACTACCTCGACCCAGTCCAGGCCGGGTTGGCGTTCGACCACGGTGTCGATCTCCGCGCGCCAGCCGAGGCCGACACCGAGGCGGTTCGCGGTGGCGCGGTCCGCGGCCGTCCGGTCCGCGGTCGTCCGTTCCGCCGCGGTCCGGTCCGCGGTGGCGGGGCCGGCGGTTGCCCGTGCGGGCAGTTCCAGTGCAGGGGAGGTCATCGGTTCGCCCCCTTCGGAGGGCTGGGTGGGGAGGGCCGTCGGGTGGTGCGGGCGTCGTCGCCAGGACCGCGCGGCCGTGCTGCTGAGGATGTCCCCGGGTGGGGTGGCTGCCAAGCCTCACCCGGTCATCTCAGAGCATTATTTGAGCTTGCCGTCCTGGTGATGAGGGACTTTAGTCCCCGGATCCGGACGTTGCCGCAGGTGGGGTGCCACAACGGCGGGCCCGCCGGCGGAAAATGCGAAGCGGCGGGCGGCCCACTGCGGATAGCGTGCGAATCCATGACTTCGAAGACTTCATTGACAATCCGTGACTTCCGCCCCGACGACGCCGAGGCGGCCGTGGCCGCGCACCGGGCCGGGCGCGCGCACCTGGTGATGACCGCCGAGAACCTGGTCTGGATGAACGACCGGCAGCTGCCCGGCGAGCACTTCCGCACCTTCGTCGCCGAACTGGACGGCCGGGTGGTCGGCTCGGTCCGCTGCGCGGTGGCGGTCGGGACGACGACCGTGGGCGTCGGCTACGCCAACGGCAGCGTGCTGCCCGGGGCCCGGCGGCGCGGCGCGTTCACCGGCCTGCTCGCGGCCGCCGAGCGGCACCTGGCCGAGCACGGCGTGACCGAGGTGCACGGCTGGGTGGACGACGCACCCGGGTCGCTGGCCTTCGCGGCCGCCCGGGGCTTCGTGATCGGGCGGCAGGGCTACTTCTCCGGACGGGACCTGACGCTGCCGCTTCCGCAGGCGCCCGTCCTCCCGGCCGGCGTGGAGCTGCGCCCGGGGAGCGACTGGGCGGACGACCCGCTCCCGCTCTTCGTGATCGACGAGGACGCGAGCCGCGACGAGCCCGGCGAGGTGGTGCTGGACGCCACCGAGTACGAGGACTGGCGGCAGGGCGTCTGGAATCGGCCGGACCTGGACCAGGCGCTGACCACGGTCGCGGTGGTGGACGGCGAACCGGCCGCGTTCACCATCGCGCAGACCGACGGACGGGGCCTGTACTGGTCCGGATTCACCGCCTGCCGTCGGCAGTTCCGCGGGCGGGGCCTGAGCAAGCTGGCCAAGCTGGAGTCGCTGCGGCTGGCCGCGGCGGCCGGCGTCCGGCACGCGTACACCGCGAACGACGCGACCAACGCGCCGATGCTCGCGATCAACGCGTGGCTGGGGTACGAGCGCTGTGCCGGGGAGTTCAAGGGGATCAAGCGGCTTGGCGCCTGAAGTCGCCGTCTGGCAAGTGGATGTGACGGTACGTCGGAATGGGCGGAGCCGGATCGGTTGAGGATATTCCCCGGGAAGGCGGCGGGGAATTGTGTGGGCGGAGGTATTCGGGGCGCGGTAACGGGGGTATTCCGGTCCGTCGGCGGGGACTTACCTGAGGGCACACAGTTCGTGGCCGAGTCTTCCCCCGGGGGAATGATATGGAGATCCTGCTTCAGGTCCTGATCGCCTCGGTTCCGGCCGTGATCGGTTTCCTCGTGGCCCGTTCCCTCGCCCGCACCCGGCTGTTCCTGCAGTACGGCTTCCTCCGGGCCATGCTCGCCCCGTACGGCCGGGTGCAGATCATCACGCCGAGCATCGAGGTCGAGGAGTTCGCCTTCGCCGTGGACGGCTGCCAGCTGACCAGCCGGGGGCCGAAGAACGTGCTGTTCATGCCGATGGCCGAGGCCAGGGCGATAGCGCAGCTGACGGACCTGCTGCGAAAGGTCAACCGGAAGGCGACGATCGAACTGGTCGTGGCCGGCGCGCAGGACCCGCGGATGCCGACCTTCTCGATCGGCGGCCCGGGCGTCAACTCCTACTCCCGGGGCGTCCTGGACGCGGTGTTCCCGGACTTCGGCATCGAGTACCCGGACGAGGCCCGCGCCCGCTGGGGCGGAATGACCTTCGAGTCGCTGTACAACCCGGTCGGGGAGCTGATCCGGGACCACGGTTTCATCTTCGTGACCCGGACGCCCCGGCAGGCGCCGTGCATCGTGCTCTGCGGGGTGTTCGCCTTCGGGTCCGCGATGGCGGTGGAGGCGCTGGCCGCGGCGGGCCGGCAATCGCCGCTGGCGGCGATCTTCCGCTCCGGGGAGAAAGGATTCGTCGCGGTCGAGGGGCGGGTGATCGGCCTGGACCCGGTGGACGTCACGGTCGAGGTCTGCCGGATCCTGCCGACGCTCTGATCCGGGCCCCGCCTTGGTCTCCGCCCCGGCCCCGTCCCGATCGCCGCGCGGGGTGTCCGGGCGTTCCAGGTGTCCACGGACGATCCCGAACATTGAGACGATTGGTCTCGACCACCAGGGGTGAAACCGGACAGCTCGGGAGAGTCTGGGGCAGCAACTCCTGGCGGTCGTACAGGTTTTGCCCCACTCCTGACACGGTATGGGCATAATCGCGCACATGACGATCAACCGTGCGAACGTGAGCGCGATTGCCGAGGACCTGTACGTGTGGCTCCCCCCGAAGCGGGGCTGGGGCCTGGCCAACTGCGGGCTGCTGGCCTCGGCGAAGACCGCGCTCTGGATCGACACCCCCTACGACCCCACCCTGGCCGGGGAGTTCCTGGCCGCCAGCCGCCGCCTGCTGCCGGCCGGGGTCGAGGTCGACCGGGTGATCGTCACCCACGCCAACGGCGACCACCTGTGGGGCGCCGGGGTCGTCCCGGACGCCGAGGTGATCTCCACCCGCGAGGCGCTGGAGCACATCCACTACGAGCCCACCCCGCAGCAGCAGCACGCGCTCGTCGTCGGCGGCGACCCGCACTCCCCGCTCGGCGGCTACCTCAGGGAGCACTTCGGACGGTTCGACTGGTCCGCCACCGCGCCCGTGCACCCGGACACCGTCTTCACCGGCGAGCTGGAGCTGCGAGTGGGGGAGTACCCGGTGCAGGTGACCGGGCTGCCCGCCGCCCACACCGGCGGCGACCTGATCGTCCACCTCCCGTACCAGCGCACCGTGTTCACCGGCGACGTGATCTTCGGCTCGACCCCGGAGTACCCGGGCGACCACCCGGTGCACTGGGCCGGCCCGCTGGAGAACGTGATCGCCGCCTGCGAGCTGGTCCTGGCCACCGGCGCGGAGATCTTCGTCCCCGGCCACGGCCCGGTGCTCGACCGCGACGGCGTCCGCACCCAGATCGCCTACCTGGAGTACGTCCGGGAGCGCGCACACGCCCTGCACACCGCCGGGCTCCCCGCGCTGGACGCCGCCCGGCGGGTGATAGCCGAGCAGCGCCACCCCGAACTCGGCCTGCCCGAGCGCCTGGTGCTCACCGTCGCCGCCGAGTACCGGCACCTGGACGGCACCGAGGTGCCGAACGTCCTGGAGGCCATGAGCGAGGTCGCCCTGGTGGCCCACGAACTGGCCGAGGACGCCGCCCGCATCCCGCGTCCGCGCGCCGCCGCCCGGGACTGACCGTCCGGGACCGACCGACCGACCGCCCGCCGGGCCCGGGCCGGACCGCCACCCGCCCGGCCCCGGCAGCAGCCCACCAGCCAGGACCCCCTGAGGACTCCCGAGGACTTCGATGACGCAGATCGCGCTGATCGCCCTGGCGCTGGTCGCCGCCGCGACGGCGACCCTGCTCGCCCGCGGCCGGGCCCGGGCCCTCGCCCGGGCGGTCGCCGCCGAGACGGCCCGCGGCCACGGCGAGGAGCGCGCCCGCGCCGCCGAGGGCCGGCTGGCCCGCGCCGAGCAGCAGTTGCGCGAGGCGCAGGAGGCCGCCCGGCGCTCCGTCGAGGAGACCCGCCACGCGGAGGGCCGCTACCGGGCCGCGGAGGAGCGCAGCCGGGAGGCCGAGAGCCGCGGCCGCGCCGCCGAGGACGCCACCCGGGAGGCCGACCAGCGGGCCACCGCCGCGGGCACCCGGGCCGAGGAGGCCGAACGGCGGCTCGCCGCCGCCGAGGCGCACACCGCCGCCCTGCTCGCCGAGATCGGCCACCTCGCCCAGGAACGGGTGGCCGCCACGGCCGTCCGGCTCAGCCACGCCAACGCCCCGCTGGTCGGCCCGCTGGACCCGCAGACCGTCGGCCCCGAGGCGGTCCGGGCGCTGCAGTCCGTCCTGGACGCCACCACCGCCGCCCTCACCGACGAGCGCGAGCGGGTCGACGCCGCCGCCCGCGCCGCCATGCGCGGCGCCACCTCCCGGATCCAGACCCTGCTCTACCAGATCCAGAGCCTGGTCCAGCAGCTCCAGGACGACAACGACGACCCCCGGCTTCTGGAGGTCGACTTCCGCAACGAGGTCGCGCTGCGCCGGATCCAGACCGTCGCCGTGCTCTGCGAGGCCTGGCCGGGCCTGGCCCGCACCGACTCGCCGCTCGCCGAGGTGGTGGTCGGCGCGCTCTCCCGGGTGCCCGGCTACGCCCGGATCAAGGTCGCCAACCACCTGCGGGAGCAGCGGCTCGCCGTGGTCGCCCGGGCCGCCGAGCCGCTGGCCATCACCGTCGCCGAACTCCTCGCCAACGCCTCCGCCTACTCGCACCCGGAGACGGACATCCCGGTCACCGTCCAGCAGGGCGGCCGCGGCGCGCTGGTGATCATCGACGACAGCGGCATCGGCATGGACGACGACCAGCTGCGCCGGGCCCGCCGGCTGCTGGCCGGCCCGCCCGACGTCCTGCTCACCGAACTCGGCAACCCGCCCAAGACCGGCTTCGCCGTGATCGGCAAGCTGGCCCGCCAGTACGGCTTCTCCTGCCACATCGAGCCCTCGCCGTACGGCGGGATGCGCACCCTCCTGCGGATCCCGGCCGCGCTGGTGACGGTCGTCGACGACGAGCAGCAGCTGTCGGTGCTCACCCCGCTGCCGCTGCGGGCCGGTGCCGGCCCGGCCCCCGCGCCCACCGTCCAGGCCGTCCCGCCGATGCGCGACGCCGACGAGGGCGACGGCCCGCCCGCGCTCGCCGACCGGCACAACCAGCCGGGCCCGCACCCCGCGCCCGCCATCCACGTGGTGCCCGACGCGTCGGCCGGCCCCGCCGACCCGGCCGACGACGGCACCGGCCTGCCCAGCCGGCGCCGCCGCCGTCCGCTCCCCGCCGACGGCCCGGGCGCTCCCGAGGCCGCCGCCCGGCCGTCCGCCGGACCGGCCGAGCCGCCGGTCCGGACGCCCGAGCGGGCCGCCGAGCACTGGCAGGCGCTGCAGCAGGGCACCGGCTCCGGCCGGGCCGCCGTGACCCAGGCCGCCCGTGAGACCCGTACGAACGACGAGACCGGTCCGAACGGCGGGACCGGCGCGACGGGCGAGCCCGGCCCGACCACGGCCGCCCGCGACACCGGTGCCCGCACCACCGGCCGCCCGCCCGCCCCGACCCCTGAAGGAGCCGAGCAGTGAGCAGCACGCCCAGCCCGACCACCACCGACGAGATCTCGTGGGTGCTGACCCCGCTGCTGGAGCTGCCGGGGGTGCTGCACGCGGTCATCGCCACCGGCGACGGCCTCGTCGAGGGCGCCTCGGACGGGCTCGACCGGGCCTCCGCCGAGCGGGTCGCCGCGATGACCGCCACCGTGCACGCCGCCGCCCGCGCGTTCACCAGCGCCTTCACCGACACCGAGCGGCCCCGGCTGGCCCAGACCGTGGTCGAGTCCGACCTCGGCTACGCCGTCGTCGTCCCGGCCGGGGAGAACACCTCGCTCGCCGTGTTCACCTCCCTGGAGGCCCAACTCGGCAACGTGGCCTACCAGATGCAGGTGCAGGTCGCCGCCCTGGGCCGTGCCCTCGCGAGTCCGACCCGGCAGCCGGACAGCACCGCCCGATCATGACCGCCGTACCCCGCAGGCGGATGGTGCCCGCCTACCTGGCCACCGGCGGCCGCACCCGCCCCGGCACCGCCGGCTTCGACCGGCTCACCGTGCTGTTCGCGGACCGCGCCGAACCGCCGCGCGAACTGGAACCCGAACACCACCGGCTCTGGGAACTGCTGCGCCCCGGCGCGCTGACCGTGGTGGAGGCCGCCGCGCACCTGCGCCTGCCGGTCAGCGCCACCGTCTTCCTCGCGGCCGATCTGGTCGAGGCGGGCTGCCTGCGCGCCCGCGCGCCGATCCCCCGCGCCCAGCAGACCGACCGCTCCATCGTCGAGAGGCTCCTCGTTGGACTCCGTGCGCTCCGGTAGCCCGGCCGACCGGCCGAGCCGGGTGGGCTACCTGCCCGACCGGGACCAGACGCTGATGAAGCTGCTGGTGGCCGGCCCGTTCGGGGTCGGCAAGACCACGCTCATCCGCACCCTCTCCGAGATCGCCACCCTGCACACCGAGGAGGCGATGACCGAGACCGGACGGCCGGTGGACGACCTGGCGGGCCTGCCCGAGAAGGCCACCACCACGGTCGCCGTCGACTTCGGCCGGCTGACCCTGCCCGGCAACCTCGTGCTCTACATGTTCGGCACCCCCGGCCAGCGCCGCTTCTTCCCGCTCTGGCAGGACATCGCCCGCGGCGCGCTCGGCGCCCTGGTGCTCGCCGACACCCGCCGGCTCGCCGACTCCTTCGAGATCATGGACATGGTCGAGGAGCAGGGCCTGCCGTACGCCGTCGCCGTCAACTGCTTCCCGGACGCGCCGGGCCACTCGGTCGAGGTGCTGCGCGCCCACCTGGACCTGCACCCCGCCACCCCGCTGCTGCTCTGCGACGCCCGCGAGCGCGGCGCCAGCCTCGACGCGCTGATCGCGCTGGCCGAGCACGTCCTCGACGGCCTGCCCGCCGAGGCCGCCCCCGCCCCTGCCGCTTCCGTGCCGCCCGCCCCCCACCCTGCCGCTTCCGCCGCCGAGGAGCGCCCGTGACCACCGAGACCACCGAGACCCGCCCGACCCCGATCTACGGCCCGGTCTTCGCCGCCGATCCACAGCTGGTCTACGACCGGCTGCGCCGCCACGGCGCGGTCGCCCCGGTGGAGATGGCGCCCGGCGTCGAGGCCCTGCTGGTCACCGACTACCAGGCCGCCCTGGACCTGCTGCGCGACACCGACACCTTCTCCAAGGACTCCCGCGCCTGGCAGCGCACCGTCGCGCCGGACAACCCGCTGCTGCCGGTGCTCGGCTACCGCCCGACCGCCCTGTTCAGCGACGGCGAGGTGCACGCCCGCTACCGCGCGGTGATCACCGACGGCCTCGCCCTGCTCGAACCGCACCGGCTCCAGCGCCGGGTCGCCGAGGTCGCCCACCAGCTGATCGACCGCTTCGAGGCGGCCGGCACCGCCGACCTGATCGCCCAGTACGCCCGCCAGCTGCCCGCCTTCGTCCTCACCACCTGGTTCGGCGTGCCCGAGGAGCACAGCGCCCGACTGGTCGCCGGGATCGCCGGGATGATCGAGTCCACCGAGAAGGCCGTCGTCGCGTACGCGGACCTCGTCGCGGTGGTCACCGCCATGGTCGCCGAGCGGCGCGAGCGGCCCCGGCACGACCTCGCCTCCTGGTTCGTCACCCACCCGGCGGAGCTGGACGACGAGGAGGTGATCCGGCAGATCACCCTCACCATGATCGCCGGGCACGAGCCGACCACCAACCTGATCGGCAACGCCCTGCTGCGCCTGTTCACCGACGCCCGCTACGCCGGCTCCCTCATCGGCGGCGCGATGACCGCCTACCAGGCGATCGACGAGGTGCTCTGGCACGAGCCGCCGCTGGCCAACCTGTCCGCCCACTACCCGCGCTACGACATCACCTTCCACGGCCGGGAGATCCCGGCCGGCACCCTGGTGCTGGTCTCCTACGCGGCCGCCAACTCGCAGGCCGCGCCGCCCACCGACGGCACCGAACTGCGCAGCGGTGAGAGCGCCCACCTGGCCTGGGCGGCCGGCCCGCACGCCTGCCCGGCCCGGGACCCGGCGCTGCTGATCGCGATCACCGCGATCGAACAGCTGACCAGCCGGCTCAGCGACCTCGAACTGGCCACTCCGGCCGAGGACCTGCTCTGGCGCCCCGGCCCCTTCCACCGCGCCCTGGTCCACCTCCCGGTCCGCTTCGCCCCGGTCGCCGGATAGCACGGGACGGCACGGGACCGCACGAAGGCCCGGGCCGCCGGCACGGCTGCCCGGGCCTCCTGTGCCGTCCTACTCGGCCGGCTTCAGCGTCAGCGAGACGCTGTTGATGCAGTAGCGCTGGTCCGTCGGCGTGCCGTAGCCCTCGCCCTCGAACACGTGGCCCAGGTGCCCGCCGCAGCGGGCGCAGCGCACCTCGACCCGGCGCATGCCGAGCGTGGTGTCCTCGATGTACTGGACCCGGTCCCCGGCCAGCGGCGCGTAGTACGACGGCCAGCCGCAGTGGCTGTCGAACTTGGTCTCGGAGCTGAACAGCTCCGCGCCGCAGGCCCGGCAGCCGTAGACGCCGACGGTCTTGGTGTCGGTGTACTCACCGGTGAACGGGCGCTCGGTGCCCGCCTCGCGGAGCACGTGGTACTCCTCGGGGCTCAGCTGCTCCCGCCACTCGGCCTCGGTCTTCTCGATCTCGTAGCTCATCACGGCTCCCGGTCGGGGTACGTCAGACGTTGGAGGCAACGTTCGAGAGGTGCTTCAGGCTTCCCTTGATCTCGTCCAGGACGGCCGGCCCCAGGTTGGTGACGTCGCCCGCGCCCATGGTGAGCAGCAGGTCGCCCGGGCGGGCCAGGCCGGCCAGCAGGGCGGGGGCGGCGGCGAAGGAGTGCTCGGCGGTGACGTCGGCGCCGGCCCGGCGGGCGGCGTCGATGATCAGCTCGCTGGTCACGCCCGGGATCGGGTCCTCGCGGGCCGGGTAGATGTCCAGCACCACCGAGGCGTCGGCCAGCGCCAGCGCCTGGCCCATCTCCTCGGCGAGCTGCTGGGTGCGGCTGAACAGGTGCGGCTGGAAGACCACCAGCACCCGGCCCTCGCCCTCCAGGCCCTCCCGGATCGCCTCCAGGTCGGCGGTCATCTCGGTCGGGTGGTGGGCGTAGGAGTCGATCACCTGGACGCCGCCGGCCTCGCCCTTGAGCTGGAGGCGGCGGCGCACGCCGGTGTAGGCGCCGAGCGCCTTGGCCAGGTCGGCGGCCGGGACGCCCAGCGCGACGCCCGCGGCCAGCGCCGCGACCGCGTTGTGCGCGTAGTGCCGGCCGGGCACCGAGACGGTGAAGACCAGCTCGGCGCCGTCCAGCTCCACGGTGACCTCGCTGGTCATGCCGTGGGCGACCACCGAGCGGACCCGGACGTCGGCGTCCTCGGCGGCGCCGACGGTCACCACGGTGAGGCCCTCGCGGCCGGCCACCCGGGCGGTCAGCTCGCGGGCACCTTCGTGGTCGGCGGAGACCACCAGGGTGCCGCCGGGGGAGATCCGGCCGACGAAGGTCTCGAAGGACTCGTAGATCTCCTCGATCGAGGCGTAGTTGGCGTGGTGGTCCAGTTCCACGTTGAGCACGATCGCCACCTCGGGCTCGTACTTGTGGAAGCTGCGGTCGCTCTCGTCGGCCTCGGCGACGAAGATCTCGCCGACGCCGTGGTGGGCGTTGGAGCCGGGCGCGTCGAGATCGCCGCCGATCGCGTAGGACGGGTCCAGGCCGAGCTCGCCGAGGGCGACGGCGAGCATGCTGGTGGTGGTGGTCTTGCCGTGGGTGCCGGCCACCGCCAGCGCCCGGCGGCCGCCCATCAGCGCGGCCAGCGCGTCGGAGCGGTGCACCACCGGGATGCCGCGGTGGCGGGCGGCGGCCAGCTCCGGGTTGTCGGCGCGGATCGCGCTGGAGACCACCACGCTGCTGGCGCCGTCCGGCACGTGCTCGGCCGCGTGGCCCACGTGCACCGTCGCGCCGAGGGCGCGCAGCGCGAGGACGGTCTCGGACTCCTTGGAGTCGCTGCCGGAGACGCTGGCGCCGCGCACCGCGAGGATCTTCGCCAGGCCGGACATCCCGGCGCCGCCGATGCCGATGAAGTGCGGGGCGTGCAGGTCGTGCGCGGCGTCGTTCAAGGCGGGGCTCCGTAGGGCGATGGGGACCCCTCCTGCCCGGCGGCGGGCGAGGAGGGCGGGACAGATCGGGCGGACGAGAGGGGAATCGTCCTCGCGGGCGGACCGCAAGGACGATTCTGCACCACCGGCCGGGTGACTCAGGGCCTGTCCGGCCGATCCTGCCGGGCCCGCGCGGACCGATCGGACCGGCCCTAGGAGTCGCTGGCGAACAGCCGCAGCACCGGAACCCCCACCTTGTGCCGGGCCTGGGAGGCCCAGTCGCGGTGGAAGAACTCCTCCACGAAGTGCGGGGAGGTGAGCACCACCACCTCGTCCGCCCGGTGTTCCTCGACCGCCGCCCGCAGCCGGTCCAGCGGCTTCTCCTCGACCAGCTCGCCGACCGCCTCGGCCCCGGCCTCGCGCAGGTGGCGCAGGCTGTGTTCGAGCGACTCGGAGGCCACGGTCGGCCCGGTCTCGGATTCGTCGTGCTCGTGCACCATCCTGTCGAGGTGGCCGAGCGCGACGTCGTCCAGCGCCCGCAGCAGCTCGTCCTGCTTGCCGCGCGGCTGCATCAGGACGACGAAGGAGACCTTCTCGTCGCTGTGGAGCGTGGTGACGAGCTCCACGTCCGCGTCGGAGAGAGCCTTTTCGATCATCAGTACCGTCTTGAACACGTGAGTCCCTTCCAGTGGCCGGCCCCCGGGCCCCGGCGTCGGATCCCATGGTGCCCGGCGGAAGCTTTCGCCACGCGTCGCTCGTCCGGGCTCCCCCGGCGCACCGGCCACGCGTGACGAAGGCCCCACTGGGGAACGGGATCGGGACCTGGGGGTCACGGGGTCGGCGGACGCAGGTAGCGGGTGAAGAGGAATCCTTTCTGCTCGATCAATGAGACCAGTCGCATCCGCTGCACGTCAGGCATTTCCGCATCGTGGATGATCCGCGGCGCGTCGCCGCCCGTGATCAGCGGGGCGAGCGACAGACACAGCTCGTCCAGCAGGCCCGCCGCCGCCAGCTGTCCCAGCAGCCGCGGGCCGCCCTCGCTCAGCAACCGCGTCCAGCCCCGTTCCGCCAGCGCCGACACGCCCGCCCGCAGGTCCACCGACCCCTCGCCGGCGAGCACCAGGTCGGCCACCTCGGCGACCGCCCGGCGGCGCTCCTCGGGGGCGTCCGCGGTGGTGATCACCACCGTCCTGACCAGCGGCGCGGTGAACAGCGGCGCGCTCAGGTCCAGGGTCAGCGAGCGGCTCACGACCGCGATCGCCGGGGCCGGCGCCTGCCCGGCCGCCGCCCGCGCCGCCGCGAACTCGGCCCGCGCCCGGGCCGGCCGGTAGCCCTCCGTGCGGACCGTCTCCGCGCCCACCAGCACCACGTCCGACAGCGCGCGCAGCACACCGAAGATCCGCTTGTCCGCGTCCCCGGACAGGCCCTCCGAGAGGCCGTCCAGCTTCGCCCCGCCGTCCAGGCCGGCCACCATGTTGGCGCGCAGCCAGGGCCGTCCCCGGTTCACCTGGTCGGGGTACGCGTAGACGGCGGCGAGCGACTCCAGCGAGGCCGGGTCGGCGACCGGCTCGCCCAGCGGGCTGATCAACTGTTGCATGCCAACAGTCTTCCACCGGAGGCCGTCCGGAGGGGGGTGGGAGCAGGCGTACCCTCTACTAACGTGCCCGCAGCTCCCCGCCCCGACACCGCGACCGAGTCGATAGCCGCCGCGAGCGCGGCCGGCTCCCCGATCGCGCTCGCCGACCGCCGCCCCGTCGTGCCCGCCGAGCGGCTGGTCGCCGAGATGGTCCCGCCGCCCCGATTCTCCGACGTGAGCTTCGGGACGTACCTCCCGGACCCGAACCAGCCCAGCCAGTACGAGGCCGTCCAGGTCCTGGAGCAGTTCGCCACCACCCTCGGTGGAGGAAACGGTTCCGCGCCCAAGCGCAGCTGGTTCCGCCGCTCCGCCCCCGCGCCCACCGGCCCGGCCGGCGTCTACCTCGACGGCGGCTACGGCGTCGGCAAGACCCACCTGCTCGCCTCGCTCTGGCACGCCGCGCCCGGTCCCAAGGCCTTCGGCACCTTCGTCGAGCTGACCAACCTGGTCGGCGCCCTCGGCTTCCAGCAGGCCGTCCGGACCCTCTCCGGGCACACGCTGCTGTGCATCGACGAGTTCGAGCTCGACGACCCGGGCGACACCGTCCTGGTCTCCACCCTGCTCGGCCGCCTCGTCGACAACGGCGTCAAGCTGTGCGCCACCTCGAACACCCTGCCGGAGAAGCTCGGTGAGGGCCGCTTCGCCGCCGCCGACTTCCTGCGCGAGATCCAGGGCCTGTCCGCGCACTTCCGCCCGATGCGGATCGACGGCCAGGACTACCGCCACCGCGGCCTCCCGGACGCCCCGCCGCCCTACTCCGACGAGACCGTCGAGGCCGTCGCCGCCCGCACCCCCGGCGCCTCCCTGGACGACTTCGACACCCTCCTCGCCCACCTCTCGGCCGTCCACCCCAGCCGCTACGGCGCCCTGCTCGACGACGTCGCCGCCGTCTGCCTGCGCGGCGTCCGCCAGGTCGACGACCAGTCCACCGCACTGCGCCTGGTCGTCCTCGCCGACCGCATGTACGACCGCGAACTCCCCATCACCGCCTCCGGCCTCCCCTTCGACCAGGTCTTCCCCGAGGACATGCTCCGCGGCGGCTACCGCAAGAAGTACCTCCGCGCCATCTCCCGCCTGGTGGCCCTCGCCCGCGACAGCGCGAAGGCCTGAGCCCGTAACCCGCGACTCCGGTCGGACGTTGCTCCCTCGTGGAACAGAGGGGGGACGCATGGCCGGTGGCGGGTCCGTAGAGGGCTACTCGATCGAGATCGAACCCGAGGTGCGCGAGTGAGCAGCGGCTATCACACGCGGTGGGTCGTGCCGCCGGAGCATCGGGAGAGCGAGGAGTACCGGGCGGCCGGGCGGCGGATGGCGCTGGCCGAGGCCGTGTACGCCCGCCGGTCCGCTCCCGGCTGGACGCCCGCCGAGCTCGCAGAGCGTGCCGGGCCGGACGAGGAGACGGTCGAGAGCATCGAGGAGAGCGGCGTCGATCCGACGCTGCCGCTGATCGAGCGACTGGCCGCCGCCTTCGACTCCGTGGTCCGGATCGACCCCGCGCGCGAGCCCGCCATGAGGTTCGAGGCGCACGCGGCCTGAGCGGACCGGTGCCGCTTGTCAGTGATGGGTCGTACGGTGGACCCGTGCGACCCATCACGAGTATTGAGCGGTCAGTGGCGCCCTTCGAGGTCGTCAGTCCCTTCCAGCCGAACGGGGACCAGCCGGCGGCGATCGCCGAGTTGGAGCGGCGGATCAAGGGCGGGGAGAAGGACGTCGTCCTGCTCGGTGCCACCGGTACCGGGAAGTCGGCCACCACGGCCTGGATGATCGAGCGGCTGCAGCGGCCCACCCTGGTGATGGCGCCGAACAAGACGCTGGCCGCCCAGCTGGCCAACGAGTTCCGCGAGCTGCTGCCGAACAACGCGGTCGAGTACTTCGTCTCGTACTACGACTACTACCAGCCCGAGGCGTACGTCCCGCAGACGGACACCTACATCGAGAAGGACTCCTCGATCAACGAGGAGGTCGAGCGGCTGCGGCACTCGGCGACCAACTCACTGCTGACCCGGCGGGACGTGGTGGTGGTCGCGTCGGTGTCCTGCATCTACGGCCTCGGCACCCCGCAGGAGTACGTGGACCGGATGGTGCCGCTGAAGGTCGGCCAGGAGATCGACCGGGACGTCCTGCTGCGCCGCTTCGTGGACATCCAGTACGCGCGCAACGACGTGGCGTTCACCCGCGGCACCTTCCGGGTCCGCGGCGACACCATCGAGATCTTCCCGGTCTACGAGGAGCTGGCCGTCCGGATCGAGATGTTCGGTGACGAGATCGAGGCGCTGTACACGCTGCACCCGCTCACCGGCGAGATCATCAGCCAGGACGAGTCGGTGTACGTCTTCCCCGCCTCGCACTACGTGGCCGGCCCGGAGCGCATGGAGCGGGCGATCACCGGCATCGAGGAGGAGCTGGAGGGGACGCTCGCCAGGCTGGAGAAGCAGGGCAAGCTGCTGGAGGCCCAGCGGCTGCGGATGCGTACCACCTACGACATCGAGATGCTGCGCCAGATCGGCACCTGCTCGGGCGTCGAGAACTACTCGATGCACTTCGACGGCCGCGAGCCGGGCTCCCCGCCGAACACCCTGCTCGACTACTTCCCGGAGGACTTCCTCCTGGTCATCGACGAGTCGCACGTCACCGTCCCGCAGATCGGCGCGATGTACGAGGGCGACGCCTCGCGCAAGCGCACCCTGGTCGAGCACGGCTTCCGGCTGCCCTCCGCGATGGACAACCGCCCGCTGAAGTGGGAGGAGTTCCTGGAGCGGACCGACCAGACGGTGTACCTGTCGGCGACGCCGGGCCCGTACGAGCTGTCCCGCGGCGACGGCCAGGTCGAGCAGATCATCCGCCCGACCGGCCTGATCGACCCGGAGGTGATCGTCAAGCCGACCGAGGGCCAGATCGACGACCTGGTGCACGAGGTCCGCCGGCGGGTCGAGCGGGACGAGCGCGTCCTGGTCACCACGCTGACCAAGAAGATGGCCGAGGACCTCACCGACTACATGCTCGGCCTGGACATCCGGGTCCGGTACCTGCACAGCGACGTGGACACCCTGCGCCGGGTGGAGCTGCTGCGCGAGCTGCGGGCGGGCCGGTACGACGTGCTGGTCGGCATCAACCTGCTGCGCGAGGGCCTGGACCTGCCCGAGGTGTCGCTGGTGGCGATCCTGGACGCGGACAAGGAGGGCTTCCTGCGCTCCGGCACCTCGCTGATCCAGACGATCGGGCGCGCCGCCCGCAACGTCTCCGGCCAGGTGCACATGTACGCGGACCGGATCACCCCGTCGATGGAGAAGGCGATCGACGAGACCAACCGCCGCCGGGCCGTGCAGCAGGCCTACAACAAGAAGCACGGGATCGACCCGCAGCCGCTGCGGAAGAAGATCGGCGACATCCTGGACACCCTCGCCCGCGAGGACGTGGACACCGACGAACTGCTCTCCACCGGCTACCGCGGGGCCGCGTCGAAGGGCAAGGCGCCGGTGCCGGCCCTGGGCATCGAGCGCAAGCAGGGCGAGAGCCTGCCGGCCACCGAGCTGGCGGAGCTGATCCAGTCGATGACGGAGCGGATGCACGCGGCCGCCGCCGACCTCCAGTTCGAGGTCGCGGCCCGGCTGCGCGACGAGGTGAAGGAGTTGAAGAGGGAGCTGCGTCAGATGCGGGAGGCCGGCGTGGCCTGATCGAGGGGGTGGCGGGGGCCGCCGGGCCGGGCCGGTGTGACACCGGTCAAGCCCGGCGCTGTCTCAGCCTTGCCACAAAGCGGCGAACGCCGGGGGAAGCGGGGTTCCGCAGGCCCTAGGCTGGCCTGCGGCATCGACCTCGGGACGGGGCGGTGCGGCAGCAACAGGGGGCCTCAGCCGGGGGACGGCACGGGGTGTTCCACCGTGGTGCCGCGCGGGGACCGACCGCGCGGCCGGGCAGAGAGGACAACGCCGTGTCGGTGAACCTTGCCAAGGGCCAGCGGGTCAGTCTCCAGAAGGGGCCCGGCGGCACGCTCACCGTGGTCCGGATGGGGCTCGGCTGGCGGGCCGCGCCCAAGCGGGGCCTGTTCGGCAGCCGGACCAGGACGATCGACCTGGACGCCTCGGCGCTCCTGTACGCCGAGAAGACCCCGTCCGACGTGGTGTTCTTCCAGCACCTGGAGAGCACGGACGGTTCCGTCCGGCACACCGGGGACAACCTGGAGGGCGGCTCCGGCGCGGAGGACGACGAGGCGATCCTGGTGGACCTGCTGCACGTGCCGCCGCACATCACCCAGGTGGTGTTCACGGTGAGCTCGTACACCGGGCAGACCTTCGCGGAGGTGCAGAACGCGCACTGCCGGCTGGTGGACGAGACCACGGGCGAGGAGCTGGCCCGGTACGAGCTGGCCGGGGGCGGGCCGCACACCGGGCAGATCATGGCGAAGGTGTTCCGCGACGGGTCCGGCGGCTGGGAGATGCAGGCGATCGGCGCGCCGGCCAAGGGGCGGACCTTCCAGGACCTGCTCCCGGCGATCGAGCCGTACCTCTGACGGTTCTTTACCTTCTTTACCTTTCTTTGGGCTTCCTGTTACTCTCGATGGCAGCGGAGGGGAGTATTCCCCCGCAGTTGTCCCGTCATCACGGGTGCCCACGAGCGGCGCCCCGGGGCGCTGGTCCGTGCGGACGCCCCGGAGCGGGCCCGGCGGGCGGAAGAGACCTCCGGCAGTGACGATGACTGTCTCGCCTACCTGCCGGAGGAGCAGTAGTGGACGTTTCCATAGCCATGTGGGTCACCACGATCGGTGTGCTGATCGCACTGATCGTGGCGGACTTCTTCATCGGGGGTCGCAAGCCGCACGAGGTCTCGATCAAGGAGGCCGGGATCTGGACCGCGGTCTGGATCGTGCTGGCGCTGATCTTCGGCGGGTTCCTCTGGTGGCACTCCGGCGTGCAGCCGGCCGGTGAGTTCTTCGCCGGTTACATCACCGAGAAGTCGCTCAGTGTCGACAACCTCTTCGTGTTCATCCTGATCATGGGCAAGTTCGCGGTGCCGAGGATCTACCAGCAGCGCGTGCTGATGTTCGGTGTGATCATCGCGCTGGTGCTGCGGGCGGTGTTCATCGCCGGCGGCGCGGCGCTGGTCTCCGAGTTCTCCTGGGTGTTCTTCATCTTCGGCGCCTTCCTGATCTGGACCGCCTGGAAGCTGATCAAGGAAGCCCGGGCCGGCGAGGAGGACGAGGAGTTCGAGGAGAACCGCCTGCTCAAGTCGATCGAGCAGCGCTTCCCGTCCACCGACAAGTACCACGGCACCAAGCTCTTCGTCCGGGAGAACGGCCGCCGGCTGATGACCCCGATGCTGATCGTGATGCTGGCGATCGGCACCACGGACGTGCTGTTCGCGCTGGACTCCATCCCGGCGATCTTCGGCCTCACCCAGGACCCGTACATCGTCTTCACCGCCAACGCCTTCGCCCTGATGGGCCTGCGCCAGCTGTACTTCCTGATCGGCGGCCTGCTGAAGAAGCTGGTCCACCTGTCGTACGGCCTGTCGGTGATCCTCGGCTTCATCGGGGTGAAGCTGGTGCTGCACGCGGCGCACGAGGCGGGCGCGAACGTGCCGGAGATCGGCATCCCGCTCTCGCTGGGCGTCATCGTGGTCGTGCTGGCCGTCACCACGGTCACCAGCCTGATGGCCTCGAAGAAGCGGGAGCGGGCCGAGCGCGAGGCCGAGAAGCTGGACGCCTGAGCCCGTTGACGGCCGAGGCCCCCGTGACCGCTGACGGTCGCGGGGGCCTCGGCCGTGTCCGGGTTCACCAGCCGCGCTCGCGCCACTCGTCGAGGTGCGGGCGCTCGGCGCCGAGGGTGGTGTCGTTGCCGTGGCCGGGGTAGACCCAGGCCTCGTCCGGGAGGACGTCGAAGATCTTCTCGTTGACGTCCCGGAAGAGGGTCTTGAACGCCTCCGCGTCGCCCCAGGTGTTGCCGACACCGCCCGGGAAGAGGCAGTCGCCGGTGAACACGTGCGGGTGGCCCTGCGGGTCGTCGTAGACCAGCACGATCGCGCCGGGGGTGTGCCCGACCAGGTGCCGGACGGTGAGCTCGACCTGGCCGACCCGCAGCCGGTCGCCGTCCGCGAGCAGCAGCTCGGTGGGCACGTCGATGCCCTCGGCGTCGTGGGCACCGGCGGCGGTGCGGGCGCCGGTGGTGGCGACCACCTCGGCGAGCGCGCCCCAGTGGTCGTGGTGCCGGTGGGTGGTGACCACCGTGGCCAGTTCGTCGCCGATGCTCTCCAGCAGCACCGGGGCGTCGGCGGCCGCGTCGATCAGCAGCTGCTCGTCGGTGGCCCGGCAGCGCAGCAGGTAGGCGTTGTTGTCGTACGGGCCCACGGCCGCCTTGGTGATGATCAGGTGGGCCAGCTCGCGCACGTCCGGCGGTCCGCCGACCTTGACCGCTCCGTGGTACGTCATCCGTCCGCTCCTCGTCCGACTGCAGGGGTCAGGATCATCGTCCCGCCGTCAGCCCATGGGGGGAAGCTGGGGGAGCGCGGTGTCGGGGGTGCGACGCAGGCCGTCGCCGTCGGAGCGGCCGGAGAGCCAGGCCAGCAGGGCGCGGACGGGGCCCTCGACGGTCAGGGCGGGCTCGCCCGCGCCGATCGTGCCGCGGTCCTCGGTGTCGTCGGCGACGAGCCGGACGGCGGGCAGCCCGGCGTGGCCGGCCAGCCCGGCGGCGAGCCTGCCGAACTCGGCCACCGCGAACACCTCCGGCCACTGCGCGGGGGTGTAGCCGGCGTCCAGGTCGACGTGGTGGTACTCGACCTCGGCGAGGCGCTTCCACGGGATGTCGGAGGCCGGGAAGACGTAGCCGGTGCGGTGGCGGACCTCGACCGTCCAGGCCTCGCCGGTCATCGGCGCGGCCGCCGCGGCGAAGCGCTGGTGGCTGGCCTCCAGGTCGGCCAGCTGGACGTCCACCGGGCGGGGTGCGTCGTCCTCGATCTGCCGGTCGCGGGCCTCGGTGCTGGCGTACTGCGGGATGTCGGTGCCGGTGCGGGCGCCGTTCAGCAGGTTGACCAGGGAGTCGGCGTTGCGGGCGATGTGGGCCAGGACGTGGCCCCTGGTCCAGCCGGGCAGCGCGGAGGGCTCGGCGGCGGCCGCGGGCTTCAGCTCGGACACGGTGCGCAGCAGGTGCCGGGTGCTCTCCTCGACCAGGCCCAGCCGCTCGGTGGCGAGGGCGGCGGAGGCGGCGGCGGTCTGCGGGTCGGTCATCGGATCGGCCTTCTGTGGGAGACGGCGCGTTGCCCGCACGGGGCTTCGCTCGTTGACCAGCTGACGCTACCGCCGAATCCGGCCGCTGAGCAGGGCCTTTTTCGGTCCGGGTGCGGACGGTCCGAGGGGCGCCCTCACTCGTTCGGGTGGACTCCACTGGACAAGGTCGATATTCGAACGCCTGAGCTATAGGCTGGCTGCCGCATCCTGGAAGAAGTACCGAATCTCACCGCAAGCCCTCTCGCCCCGGAGAAAGGCGCCAGAAGCAGTGGCCGACCGCCTCATCGTCCGCGGTGCTCGCGAGCACAATCTCAAGAACGTCTCGCTCGACCTGCCCCGCGACTCCCTCATCGTCTTCACGGGCCTCTCCGGCTCCGGCAAGTCCTCGCTCGCCTTCGACACGATCTTCGCCGAGGGCCAGCGCCGCTACGTCGAGTCGTTGTCGTCCTACGCCCGTCAGTTCCTCGGGCAGATGGACAAGCCCGACGTGGACTTCATCGAAGGCCTCTCCCCGGCCGTCTCGATCGACCAGAAGTCCACCAACCGCAACCCCCGTTCGACCGTCGGCACCATCACCGAGGTCTACGACTACCTGCGCCTGCTGTTCGCCCGGATCGGCAAGCCGCACTGCCCGCACTGCGCCCGCCCGATCGCCAAGCAGTCGCCGCAGGCGATCGTCGACAAGGTGCTGGAGCTCGCCGAGGGCACCCGTTTCCAGGTGCTCAGCCCCGTGGTGCGCGAGCGCAAGGGCGAGTTCGTCGACCTCTTCGCCGACCTCCAGTCCAAGGGCTACTCGCGCGCCCGGGTGGACGGCGAGACGATCCAGCTCGCCGAGCCGCCGAAGCTCAAGAAGCAGGAGAAGCACACCGTCGAGGTGGTCATCGACCGCCTGACCGTCAAGGAGAGCGCCAAGCGGCGGCTCACCGACTCGGTGGAGACGGCCCTGCGGCTGTCCGGCGGCATGGTCGTGCTCGACTTCGTCGACCTCCCCGAGGACGACGCGGAGCGCGAGCGGATGTACTCCGAGCACCTCTACTGCCCGTACGACGACGTGTCGTTCGAGGAGCTGGAGCCGCGCTCGTTCTCCTTCAACTCGCCGTTCGGTGCCTGCCCGGACTGCTCGGGCCTGGGCAACCGGATGGAGGTGGACCCGGAGCTGGTCATCCCCGATCCGGAGCGCTCGCTGGAGGAGGGCGCGATCCACCCGTGGTCGGCCGGCCACGCCAAGGAGTACTTCCAGCGCCTGATCGACGCGCTCGCCGAGGAACTGGGCTTCCGCACCGACATCCCGTGGGCCGGGCTGCCCGCCCGGGCCAAGAAGGCGCTGCTGTACGGGCACAAGCACCAGGTGCAGGTCCGCTACCGCAACCGCTTCGGCCGCGAGCGCTCGTACAGCACCGGCTTCGAGGGCGCCGTCCCGTTCATCCAGCGCCGGCACACCGAGGCGGAGAGCGACAGCAGCCGCGAGCGCTTCGAGGGCTACATGCGCGAGGTGCCCTGCCCGACCTGCGACGGCACCCGGCTCAAGCCGGTGGTGCTCGCGGTCACCGTCGAGGACCGCTCGATCGCCGACGTCTCGGCGATGTCGATCAGCGACTGCGCCGAGTTCCTGGGCGCGATGAAGCTCAACGACCGGGACAAGCAGATCGCCGAGCGCGTCCTCAAGGAGGTCAACGAGCGGCTGCGCTTCCTGGTCGACGTCGGCCTGGACTACCTCTCGCTGAACCGCGCGGCCGGCACCCTGTCCGGCGGCGAGGCCCAGCGGATCCGGCTGGCCACCCAGATCGGCTCCGGCCTGGTCGGCGTGCTGTACGTGCTGGACGAGCCGTCCATCGGCCTGCACCAGCGGGACAACCACCGGCTGATCGAGACGCTGGTGCGGCTGCGCGACATCGGCAACACCCTGATCGTGGTCGAGCACGACGAGGACACCATCAAGACGGCGGACTGGGTGGTCGACATCGGCCCGGGCGCCGGCGAGCACGGCGGCAAGGTGGTGCACTCCGGTTCGCTGAAGCAGCTGCTGACCAACAAGGAGTCGCTGACCGGCCAGTACCTCTCCGGCAAGCGGTCCATCCCGATCCCGGCCGGCCGCCGCGACCGGGACAAGAAGCGCCAGCTGACCGTCCACGGCGCCCGCGAGCACAACCTCAAGGACGTCACGGTCGGCTTCCCGCTCGGCACCTTCACCGCGATCACCGGCGTCTCCGGCTCCGGCAAGTCGACGCTGGTCAACGACATCCTCTACACCCACCTGGCCCGGGAGCTGAACGGCGCCCGCAGCGTGCCCGGCCGGCACACCCGGATCACCGGCACCGACCTGGTGGACAAGGTGGTGCACGTCGACCAGTCGCCGATCGGGCGCACCCCGCGCTCCAACCCGGCCACCTACACCGGGGTGTTCGACCACGTCCGCCGGCTCTTCGCGGAGACGCAGGAGGCGAAGGTCCGCGGGTACCTGCCGGGCCGGTTCTCCTTCAACGTCAAGGGCGGGCGCTGCGAGAACTGCTCGGGCGACGGCACCATCAAGATCGAGATGAACTTCCTGCCGGACGTCTACGTGCCGTGCGAGGTCTGCCACGGCGCCCGGTACAACCGGGAGACGCTGGAGGTGCACTACAAGGGCAAGTCCATCGCCGAGGTGCTGGACATGCCGATCGAGGAGGCGCTGGCCTTCTTCGAGGCCGTCCCGGCGATCGCCCGGCACCTCAGGACGCTCAACGACGTCGGCCTCGGCTACGTCCGGCTCGGCCAGTCCGCGCCGACGCTGTCCGGCGGCGAGGCGCAGCGCGTCAAGCTCGCCTCCGAGCTGCAGAAGCGCTCCACCGGGCGGACGGTCTACGTGCTGGACGAGCCCACCACCGGCCTGCACTTCGAGGACATCAGCAAGCTGATCAAGGTGCTCAGCGGGCTGGTCGAGAAGGGCAACACGGTGATCGTCATCGAGCACAACCTCGATGTGATCAAGACCGCCGACTGGGTCGTCGACATGGGCCCCGAGGGCGGCTCCGGCGGTGGCACGGTGGTCGCCGAGGGCACCCCGGAGCAGATCGCGGCCGTCTCGGAGAGCCACACCGGCAAGTTCCTGCGGGACATCCTGCCGGGCGGGTTCGCGGACGCCCCGGTCGCCGCCCCGGCCAGGACGCGGGCCAAGGCGGCCGCCCCGCGCAAGCGGGCCACCGCAGCGAAGAAGTAGAGCCGCAGCGAAGAAGTACGGCCGACACCGCCCCGCCGCTCCCGTCCCCGGGAACGGCGGGGCGTGTGCCGCATAGACTTCCGACGTCCCACGCAGCACGCCGAACCGCAGGAGCGCACCGATGTCAGAGGCCCCCGAGACGAGCCCCGCCACCTCCCGCCGCACCCTGCTCTGCGGGGCCGCGGCCGTCCTCGCGGCCGGCGGCGCCGTGGCGGTCACCGGCTGCGGTTCCTCCGCGAGTTCCTCCAGCTCTAGCACCGCCGCCAAGGGCCCGGTGGACCTCGGCCCGGCCTCGGCGGTGCCCGAGGGCGGCGGCAAGGTCTTCCGCGAGCAGAAGATCGTCGTGACCCAGCCGGCCGCCGGGGAGTACAAGGCTTTCAGCGCCAAGTGCACCCACGCCGGCTGCATCGTCGACCAGGTGAAGAACCAGCAGATCCAGTGCCCCTGCCACGGCAGCCGGTTCGCCATCACCGACGGCGCCGTCCAGGACGGCCCGGCCCCCAGCCCGCTGCCCGCCTACACCGTCACGGTCGACGGCGGGAACCTCAAGGTGACCCCGAGCTGAAGCAGTTGATCTCCCCTCCGCAGCCCCGGCCCCACTCGGTACGGTGGACTCATGGCTGACCCGAGCACCTACCGGCCGGCGCCGGGCGCGATCCCGACCTCGCCGGGCGTCTACAAGTTCCGTGACGCCCACGGCCGGGTGATCTACGTCGGCAAGGCCAAGAGCCTGCGGCCGCGCCTGTCGTCCTACTTCCAGGACCTGGCGGGCCTGCACCCGCGCACCGCGACGATGGTCACCACGGCCGCCTCGGTGGAGTGGACGGTGGTGGCCACCGAGGTCGAGGCGCTCCAGCTGGAGTACTCCTGGATCAAGGAGTTCGACCCGCGGTTCAACGTCAAGTACCGCGACGACAAGAGCTATCCGGAGCTCGCCGTCACCCTGAACGAGGAGTACCCGCGGGTCCAGGTGATGCGCGGGGCGCACAAGAAGGGCGTGCGCTACTTCGGCCCGTACGGGCACGCCTGGGCGATCCGCGAGACGGTCGACCTGCTGCTGCGCGTCTTCCCCGTCCGCACCTGCTCCAACGGCGTGTTCAAGCGCGCCCGGCAGGTCGGCCGGCCCTGCCTGCTCGGCTACATCGGCAAGTGCGCCGCGCCCTGCGTCGGCAAGGTCACGCCGGACGAACACCGGGCACTGGCCGAGGACTTCTGCGACTTCATGGCCGGGCGCACCGGCAACTACCTGCGCCGGCTCGAAGAGCAGATGCGGGAGGCCGCCGAGGAGATGGAGTACGAGAAGGCGGGCCGGCTGCGGGACGACATCGGCGCCCTCAAGCGCGCGATGGAGAAGAACGCCATCGTGCTCGCCGACGCCACCGACGCCGACCTGCTGGCCGTCGCCGAGGACGAACTGGAGGCCGCCGTCCAGATCTTCCACGTCCGCGGCGGCCGGGTGCGCGGCCAGCGCGGCTGGGTCACCGACAAGGTCGAGGACGTCGACACCGCCGCCCTGGTCGAGCACGCCCTCCAGCAGCTCTACGGCGGCGCCGGGCAGGACGAGCGCAACGAGTCCGTCCCGCGCGAGGTGCTGGTCCCGGCGCTGCCCGAGCCGGCCGGTCCGGTCCGGGAGTGGCTGAGCGGCCTGCGCGGCAGCCAGGTCGACCTGCGCATCCCGCAGCGCGGCGACAAGAAGGACCTGATGACCACCGTGCAGCGCAACGCCCAGCAGGCGCTGGCGCTGCACAAGACCAAGCGGGCCTCCGACCTCACCACCCGCAGCCGCGCCCTGCAGGAGATCGCCGACGCGCTGGAGCTGGACTCGGTGCCGCTGCGCATCGAGTGCTTCGACATCTCCCACCTCCAGGGCGAGGACGTGGTCGCCTCGATGGTCGTCTTCGAGGACGGCCTGGCCCGCAAGAGCGAGTACCGGCGCTTCCAGATCAAGGGCTTCGAGGGCCAGGACGACGTCCGCTCGATGCACGAGGTGATCGGCCGGCGCTTCCGCCGCTACCTCCAGGAGCGCGAGCAGACCGGTGAGTGGGCCGTCCCCGAGGCCGACGACCCGGGCGCCGCCGACGGCACCGGGGCCCCGGCCGGCCCGATCGACCCGGAGACGGGCCGTCCGCGCCGCTTCGCCTACCCGCCGCAGCTGCTGGTCGTCGACGGCGGCCAGCCGCAGGTCGCCGCCGCCAAACGCGCCCTGGACGAACTCGGCATCGACGACGTCGCGCTGTGCGGCCTGGCCAAGCGCCTGGAGGAGGTCTGGCTGCCCGGCGAGGACGACCCGGTGGTGCTGCCGCGCTCCAGCGAGGGCCTCTACCTGCTCCAGCGGGTCCGCGACGAGGCCCACCGCTTCGCGATCACGTACCAGCGCAGCAAGCGTTCCAAGCGACTCACCGCCGGGGAGCTGGACTCCGTCCCGGGCCTCGGCGAGACTCGCCGCCAGGCGCTGCTCAAGCACTTCGGCTCGCTGAAGAGGCTCCGGGCCGCCACCGTCGACGAACTCTGCGCCGTACCCGGCATCGGACGCCGCACGGCGGAGACTGTTGCGGCGGCGTTGTCGTCCCGTACACCCGCCGCCCCCGCGGTGAACACCGCGACCGGCGAGATCATCGGGGACGGGGACGAGCCGGTGGCCGCAGCACCCCAGACCGCACCATCCCAGGAGACGCCATGACGGCCGACGTCGCCCGTCGGGCGGCGCGCCCCACTCCCGCCCGCCTGTCCGGGCAGGGGAAGGGCGGCCGTGCCCTGCGCGTTCTCCCCAGCAGAAAGACCGAGAACGGGGAACCGAAGTGACCGTGTCAGACGTGGCCGAGAACGCGCCGGAGCTGGTGATCATCTCCGGCATGTCCGGAGCCGGCCGCTCCACCGCCGCGAAGTGCCTGGAGGACCTGGGCTGGTTCGTGGTGGACAACCTGCCGCCGGCCCTGATCCCGACCATGGTCGACCTGGGCGCACGCTCCCAGGGCAACGTCGCCCGGATCGGCGTGGTCGTGGACGTCCGGGGCCGCCAGTTCTTCGACGACCTGCTCACCTCGCTCGACGAGCTGGAGAAGCGCGGCGTCCGGCTCAGCGTGGTGTTCCTGGACTCCTCCGACGACGCGCTGGTGCGCCGCTTCGAGAGCGTGCGCCGCCCGCACCCGCTGCAGGCCGACGGCCGGATCGTCGACGGCATCGCCAGGGAGCGCGACCTGCTGCGCGACCTGCGCGGCGAGGCCGACCTGGTGATCGACACCTCCAACCTCAACGTGCACCAGCTGCGCGCCAAGCTGGACGCCCAGTTCGCCGACCACGACGAGCCCGAGCTGCGCGCCACCGTGATGTCCTTCGGCTTCAAGTACGGCCTGCCGGTCGACGCCGACCTGGTGGTGGACTGCCGCTTCCTGCCCAACCCGCACTGGGTGCCCGAGCTGCGCGCCCGCACCGGCACCGACGCGGACGTCGCCGACTACGTGTTCCAGCAGCCCGGCGCCAACGAGTTCCTGAACGGCTACGCGGAGCTGCTGCGCATCGTCACCGAGGGGTACCGCCGCGAGGGGAAGCGCTACATGACGCTTGCCGTAGGCTGCACCGGTGGCAAGCACCGCAGCGTCGCGATGTCCGAGCGCCTGACCAAGCGTCTCATCGCCGACGGAGTGGAGACGGTGCTCGTCCACCGTGACATGGGACGGGAGTGACCGCCGCCTCCTAGCCGGGTCGCCGGCGGGGCCGGTGGCGGCGGCGAGGAACGCGAGGTGAGTGTGGCGGGATACGTGCCCGGGCGGCAGCCGCAGAACAGGAGTGCCGACCGGGCGGGTGGCCCGGCCCGGCCGCCGGCCCCGAGCCGGCCGCGCAGCAGCCCCGCCCGGGCCAATCCGGCCCCCCGGATCACCGCGCTGGGCGGCGGCCAGGGCCTGTCCGCCTCGCTCTCCGCGCTGCGCCGGCTCACCAGCGATCTGACCGCCGTGGTCACCGTCGCCGACGACGGCGGCTCCAGCGGCCGGCTGCGCACCGAGCTGGGCGTGCTGCCCCCAGGCGACCTGCGCAAGGCGCTGGCCGCGCTGTGCGGGGACGACGACTGGGGCCGCACCTGGTCCGAGGTGATCCAGCAGCGCTTCACCGGCACCGGCGAGCTGGGCGGCCACGCCGTCGGCAACCTGCTGATCGTCGCGCTCTGGGAGAAGCTCGGCGACCCGGTCGCGGCCCTGGACTGGGTCGGCCGGCTGCTGAACGTCCAGGGGCGGGTGCTGCCGATGTCGGCGGTGCCGCTGGACATCGAGGCGACCGTGCGCGGCCACGACCCGGAGCGCCCCGGCGAGGTGACGGCCGTCCGCGGCCAGGCCAGCGTCGCGGTCACGCCCGGCACCGTGCAGTCGATCCGGCTGCTGCCGGACGGGCCGCCGGCCGTCCCGGAGGCGGTCACCGCCGTCCGGGAGGCGGACTGGGTGGTGCTCGGGCCCGGCTCCTGGTTCACCAGCGTGCTGCCGCACCTGCTGGTGCCGGAGCTGGCCAAGGCGCTCACCGAGACCCGCGCCCGCCGCCTGCTCACCCTGAACCTGGCCCCCCAGCCCGGCGAGACCGAGGGCTTCACCCCGCAGCGCCACCTGGAGGTCATCGCCGACCACGCCCCCGGCCTCGCTGTGGATGCGATCCTGGTGGACGAGCGCGCCGTCACCGGCGGCGCCTTCGGCCAGGCGGACCTGGCCGGGCTGGAGAAGGCCGCCGAGCGGATGGGCGCCGCCCTGGTGCTCGGCCGGGTGGCCCGCACCGACGGCACCCCGCGACACGACCCGGAGCTGTTGGCGGCCGCGTACGACCGGATTTTCCGGACACATGGAAGGATCGGGCCATGGCGATGACTCCAGCGGTGAAGGACGAGATCAGCCGGCTCCCGGTCACCCGGGCCTGCTGCCGCAAGGCGGAGGTGTCGGCGATCCTGCGGTTCGCGGGCGGGCTGCACATCGTGAGCGGCCGCATCGTGATCGAGGCGGAGCTGGACACCGGCGCGGCTGCGCGCCGGCTGCGCAAGGACCTGCTGGAGATCTTCGGACACTCCTCCGACCTCGTGGTGATGGCCCCCGGCGGACTGCGGCGCGGCAGCCGCTTCGTCGTCCGGGTGGTCAAGGACGGCGAACTGCTCGCGCGCCAGACCGGCCTCGTGGACGGCCGCGGCCGACCGATCCGGGGGCTGCCCCCGGCGGTCGTCTCCGGGGCCACCTGCGACGCCGAGGCGGCCTGGCGCGGGGCCTTCCTGGCCCACGGCTCGCTCACCGAGCCGGGTCGTTCCTCCTCGCTGGAGATCACCTGCCCCGGCTCCGAGGCCGCGCTCGCCCTGGTCGGTGCGGCCCGCCGGCTCGGCATCCCGGCCAAGGCCCGCGAGGTGCGCGGCGTGGACCGGGTGGTGATCCGCGACGGCGACGCGATCGGCGCGCTGCTGACCCGGCTCGGCGCGCACGAGTCGGTGCTCGCCTGGGAGGAGCGCCGGATGCGGCGCGAGGTCCGGGCCACCGCCAACCGTCTGGCCAACTTCGACGACGCCAACCTGCGCCGCTCGGCCCGCGCCGCGGTGGCGGCCGGCGCCCGGGTGGCCCGGGCGCTGGAGATCCTCGGTGACGAGGTGCCCGACCACCTGGCCGCGGCCGGCCAGCTGCGGATGCAGCACAAGCAGGCCTCGCTGGAGGAGCTGGGCGCGCTCGCCGACCCGCCGCTGACCAAGGACGCGGTGGCCGGCCGGATCCGCCGCCTGCTGGCGATGGCGGACAAGCGCGCCTCCGAGCTCGGCCTGCCGAGCACCGAGGCCAACCTGACCGACGAGATGGCGATGAACTGACCGCCACGCTGCGTGACTGATTCGCGGCCGGTGTCCGGATTCCGGGCACCGGCCGCCGTTGTCTCCGGACGGGGTGCCCGGACGCGCCCGGGCATCGAAATTGGTAGAGACCACTGGGCCGGGACCAACTGCCCTGACGGCCAAGGACGGTCGGCCTGATTTCGCGCCACGCCAGGTCGTCGCACGTGGCGCGATGTGCCCTCCCAGGCGTAGGAGGGGTAGGGTCATAGGCGGTCGGGGACTTCCCAAATCTCACCCCCGTCGGCTTAGCTCCGGCGTACCTAACGAGGAGATCGGTTCGTGACGATCCGGGTAGGCATCAACGGATTCGGCCGCATCGGCCGCAACTTCTTCCGCGCGGTCAAGGCGCAGGGCGCGGACATCGAGATCGTCGGTGTCAACGACCTGACTGACACGAAGACCCTGGCTCACCTGCTCAAGTACGACACCACCCTGGGCACCTTCCCGGGCACGGTCTCGCACACCGAGGACAGCATCACCGTCGACGGCAAGACCTTCCAGGTCACCGCCGAGCGTGACCCCGCCAACCTGCCGTGGGCCGCCCTGGGCGCCGACATCGTCGTCGAGTCCACCGGCATCTTCACCAAGGCCGAGGCGGCCAAGAAGCACCTCGCCGCCGGCGCCAAGAAGGTCATCATCTCGGCGCCCGCCACCGACGAGGACGTCACCATCGTGATGGGCGTCAACGACGACAAGTACGACGCCGCGAACCACACGATCATCTCCAACGCCTCCTGCACCACCAACTGTGTGGCGCCGATGGCCAAGGTGCTGAACGAGAGCTTCGGCATCGTCAAGGGTCTGATGACCACCGTCCACGCGTTCACCAACGACCAGGTGACCCTGGACTTCCCGCACAAGGACCTGCGCCGCGCCCGTGCCGCGTCGCAGAACATCATCCCGACCTCGACCGGTGCCGCCAAGGCGACCGCCCTGGTCCTGCCGGAGCTCAAGGGCAAGCTGGACGGCACCTCGCTGCGCGTCCCGGTCCCGACCGGTTCCATCACGGACCTGGTCGTCACCCTGGAGCGCGAGGTCACCAAGGACGAGGTCAACGCCGCGTTCCAGAAGGCCGCGGAGGGCCCGCTCAAGGGCATCCTGGCCTACACCGAGGACCCGATCGTCTCCTCGGACATCGTCAACGACCCGGCCTCCTGCATCTTCGACTCCCAGCTCACCATGGTCCAGGGCAACCAGGTCAAGGTGCTCGGTTGGTACGACAACGAGTGGGGCTACTCGAACCGCCTCGTCAACCTGACCTCCCTCGTCGGCGGCCAGCTCTGACGCAGCGGGAGCTGACGTGATGTAGGGGCGAGGGCCCGGCTGGCGCACTGTGCCGACCGGGCCCTCGTTCTGCGCACAAGGACTTCTCAGGCGGCCCCTGCGCCGTGCCGCCTCTGCGCATCAACCATCTCCCCAGGAGAGCCAATCCCCGTGAAGACCATCGAAGACCTCGACGTCGCCGGCAAGCGCGTGTTCGTCCGCGCGGACCTGAACGTCCCGCTGTCGGACGGCCGGATCACCGACGACGGCCGGATCCGCGCCGTCGCCCCGACCATCGCCAAGCTCGTCGAGCGCGGCGCCCGGGTCGTCGTCGCCTCCCACCTCGGCCGTCCCAAGGGCGCGCCGGACCCGCAGTTCTCCCTCGCACCGGTGGCCGGCCGCCTCGGCGAGATCCTCGGCAAGCCGGTCGCCTTCGCCACCGACACCGTCGGCGACAGCGCCACGGCGACCGTCGCCGCGCTGGGCGACGGCGAGGTCGCGCTGCTGGAGAACCTGCGCTTCAACGCCGGCGAGACCAGCAAGGACGACGCCGAGCGCGGCGCCTTCGCCGATCAGCTGGCCACCCTCGCCGACCTGTACGTCGGCGACGGCTTCGGTGCGGTGCACCGCAAGCACGCCTCGGTGTTCGACCTGCCGCAGCGCCTGCCGCACGCCGCCGGCGACCTGATCGCCACCGAGGTCGGCGTGCTGAAGAAGCTCACCGACGAGGTCGCGCGCCCGTACGTGGTCGTGCTCGGCGGTGCCAAGGTCTCCGACAAGCTCGGCGTGATCGACAACCTGCTGAAGAAGGCCGACCGGATCCTGATCGGCGGCGGCATGGCGTACACCTTCCTCGCGGCCAAGGGCCACGAGGTCGGCATCTCGCTGCTTCAGGAAGACCAGAAGGGCAGGTGCCTGGAGTACCTGGCGGAGGCGGAGAAGCGCGGCGTCGAGTTCGTGCTGCCGGTGGACGTCCTGGTCTCCAAGGACTTCCCCGACCTCAAGACGAAGGCGCCGGCGGACTTCGGGACCGTCGCCGCGGACGCCATCCCGGCCGACCAGGAGGGCCTGGACATCGGCCCGAAGACCCGTGAGCTGTTCGCCGCGAAGCTGGTGGACGCCGGGACGGTCTTCTGGAACGGCCCGATGGGCGTCTTCGAGCACCCGGACTACGCCAACGGCACCAAGGCCGTCGCGCAGGCCCTGCTCGACAGCCCCGGCTTCACCGTGGTCGGCGGTGGCGACTCCGCCGCGGCCGTCCGCATCCTGGGCTTCGACGAGAAAGCATTCGGACACATCTCGACCGGCGGTGGCGCCAGCCTCGAGTACCTGGAGGGCAAGACCCTCCCCGGTCTCGCCGCCCTGGAAGGCTGAAAGCAATGACTGAGCGTCTCCCGCTGATGGCGGGCAACTGGAAGATGAACCTCAACCACCTTGAGGCCATCCAGCACACCCAGAAGCTGGCCTTCGCGCTGGCCGACAAGGACTACGAGGCCGTCGAGGTCGCCGTCCTGGTCCCGTTCACCGACCTGCGCTCGGTGCAGACCCTGGTCGACGGCGACAAGCTGAAGATCAAGTACGGCTCGCAGGACATCTCGCAGCACGACTCCGGTGCCTACACCGGCGAGGTCTCCGGCCCGATGCTGGCCAAGCTGAAGTGCACCTTCGCGGTGATCGGCCACTCGGAGCGCCGCCAGTACCACGGCGAGGGCGAGGAGATCGTCAACGCCAAGGTGAAGGCCGCCTACCGGGCCGGGATCACCCCGATCCTGTGCATCGGCGAGCCGCTGGACATCCGCAAGGCCGGCACCCACGTCGAGTACACCCTGGCCCAGCTGGACGGCGCCCTGGCGGACATCCCGGCCCACCAGGCCGAGTCCATCGTGGTCGCCTACGAGCCGGTCTGGGCGATCGGCACCGGCGAGGTGGCCACCCCGGAGGACGCGCAGGAGGTCTGCGCCGCCATCCGCCGGCGGATCGCCGAGCTGTACGGCGCCGAGCTGGCCGGCAAGGTCCGTGTCCTGTACGGCGGTTCGGTGAAGTCGTCGAGCGCGGCCGGTCTGATGGCCAAGCCCGACATCGACGGCGGCCTGATCGGCGGTGCCTCGCTGGACGCCGACGAGTTCGTCAAGATCGTGCGCTACCGTGAGCAGGCAGTAGGCTAACGCCTCCGCAGCAACGTAGGCTTTGGGGCCGGACCGCCGTAAGCGGCCCGGCCCCGTCGCCGAAGAAGATACGAGAGAGTTGGTCCCGTCGTGGTTCTCGGGTTCTCGATTGCCCTGATCATCTTCAGTCTGCTGATGATCCTGCTGGTGCTGCTGCACAAGGGGAAGGGCGGCGGCCTGTCGGACATGTTCGGTGGCGGCGCGATGTCCACCGGCGGCGGTTCGGCGGTGGCCGAGCGCAACCTGGACCGCATCACGATCGTGGTCGGCCTCGGCTGGTTCGCCTGCATCATCGTGCTGGGCCTGGTGCTGAAGTACAAGAGCTGACGTTACCCTGACGCCCCGTCGCCCGAGCGCCTATCCTGGGACGGTCGGGGGCGGAGGCGATGGCGGTGGACGCTTAACTCCTGCTTACACTAGGACGACTTTCGCCACCGACGCGCACCGCGGCGGGTCGGCGCACCAGCACGCAGGGAGTCAGACCGTGGCAAGTGGCAACGCCATCCGTGGCAGCAGGGTCGGAGCGGGCCCGATGGGTGAGGCGGAGCGCGGCGAGTCCGCCCCGCGCAACCGGATCTCCTTCTGGTGTGCCAACAAGCACGAGACCCGGCCGAGCTTTGCCGCCGAGGCCGTCATCCCGGACACCTGGGACTGCCCGCGGTGCGGCTTCCCCGCCGGCCAGGACGAGCACAACCCGCCCGCGCCCTCGCGCAACGAGCCGTACAAGACCCACCTCGCCTACGTCCGCGAGCGGCGCACCGACGCCGACGGCGAGGCGATCCTCGCCGAGGCGCTGGCCAAGCTGCGCGGCGAGATCTGACCCTGACGACCGAAGGGCGCCACCGTCGACGACGGTGGCGCCCTTCGGCGTGTGCCGGCCGCTAGGCCGAGGCCGGCGGGTACAGCTGGGGCGGGATCCGCTCCGCCGCGGCCCGGTCCAGCAGCCACAGGGTGCGGCTGCGGCCGTACGCGCCGGAGGCGGGCGCCTGGAGCTCGCCGGGACCGGACAGGGCCATCGCGACCGCGCCCGCCTTGTCCTCGCCGGCCGCCAGCAGCCAGACCTCGCGGGCCGTCCGGATCGCCGGGAGGGTGAGCGAGATCCGGGTCGGCGGGGGCTTGGGGGCCCCGCGCACGCCGATCACGGTCAGCTCGGTCTCCCGCACGCCCGGGTGCTCGGGGAAGAGCGAGGCGACGTGGGTGTCCGGGCCGACGCCGAGCAGCAGCACGTCGAAGGCCGGGACGCCGAGCCGGTCGCCCGGACCGGCCGCCTTCGCCAGCTCCTCCGCGTAGCGGGCGGCGGCGGCCTCCACGTCCGAGCCGTCCACACCGTCCGAGGCGGGCATCTCGTGCACCCGCGCCGGGTCGAGCGGGACGGAGTCCAGCAGTTCGGCGCGGGCCTGGACGGCGTTGCGCTCGGGGTCCCCGGCGGGGACGAAGCGCTCGTCGCCCCACCAGAGGTCCAGCCGCGCCCAGTCGACCGCGTCGCGCGCCGGGGAGGCGGCGATCGCGGCCAGCAGGGCGTTGCCGTTGCGTCCGCCGGTGAGCACCACCGAGGCGGCGCCGCGGGCGGCCTGGGCGTCCACGATCCGGGTGATCAGCCGGGCCGCGGCCGCCTGGGCCATCAGCTCCTTGTCCCGGTGGACGACCAGCTGCGGGGTGGCGGCGGTCATGCGCTCCCCTTGGCGGCACGCTTGGCGGGCTTCTTGACCGGGGCCTGCTCCGCCGCCTCGTCGGCCGACGCCGCCTCCTCGGCGGTGACCTTGGCGGTCACCCGGGCGGGGTTGGCCACCGCGGCCTCGGCGGCCGCCGCGCGGGCGACCCGCTCGGCCGCCGTCGTCTCGGCGTTGACCGGCTCGCGCAGCTGCTCGACGGGCGTGCGCACGGCCGTCGCGTAGATGTCGTCCGGGTCGAGCCGGCGCAGCTCCTCGGCGATCAGCTCCGCGGTCTCGCGCCGCTTGAGCGCGACCTGGCGGTCCGGGGAGCCGGGCATGCAGAGCGTGCCCATCAGGCCGTCCGGGCGGTCCAGGGTGATGTCGCCGTCCTTGGTGCGCAGGTGCACCGCGGTGATGCCGGGGCCGCCGGTGACGACCCGCTCGACCGGCACGTGCAGCCGGTTGTGCAGCCAGAGGCCGAGCAGTTCGACGCTGGGGTTGTAGGACTCGCCCTCGACCGCCGCGGAAGTGATCGTGGCCGGGCGCTGGTCCAGCGCGGCGGCCAGCATCGAGCGCCAGCCGGTGATCCGGGTCCAGGCCAGGTCGGTGTCGCCCGGGGTGTAGCTCTGGGCCCGCTGGGCGAGCTGGCCGACCGGGGACTCGGCGGTGACCGCGTCGGTGATCCGGCGCTGGGCGAGCGCGCCCAGCGGGTCCTGCGCCGGGTGCAGCGGCGCGTTGTCGGGCCACCAGACGACGACCGGGGCGTCCGGCAGCAGCAGCGGCAGGACCACCGACTGGGCGTGCGCGGCGAGTTCGCCGTGCATGCGCAGGATGACCGTTTCGCCGGAGCCGGCGTCGGTGCCGACCAGGATCTCGGCGTCCAGCCGGGTCTCGGCGCGGGCCCGGGGCGAGCGCCCGGCGCGCTTGATCACCGCGAGGGTGCGCGAGGGGTGCTCGCGGGAGGCGTCGTTGGCGGCCTTGAGGGCGTCGTACGCGCTGCCCTCGTCGGTCACGATCACCAGGGTGAGCACCATGCCGGCGGCGGTGGAGCCGCTGGCCCGACGCGCCTCCATCAGCGCGGCGTTGATCTTGCTGGACGTCGTGTTGGTGAGGTCGATCTTCATGGCCGGCGCCAGCTCCTGCCGTCTCGTGCGAGCATCTCGTCCGCCTCGACGGGGCCCCAGGTCCCCGCCGCGTACTGGGCGGGCTTGCCGTGGGTGTCCCAGTACCTCTCGATCGGGTCGAGGATCTGCCAGGAGAGCTCGACCTCCTGGTGGCGCGGGAACAGGTTGGCGTCGCCGAGCAGCACGTCGAGGATGAGCCGCTCGTACGCCTCCGGGCTGGACTCGGTGAAGGACTCGCCGTACGCGAAGTCCATCGTGACGTCCCGGACCTCGAAGGAGGTGCCCGGCACCTTGGAGCCGAACCGCACCGTCACGCCCTCGTCCGGCTGGACCCGGATGACCAGGGCGTTCTGCCCCAGTTCCTCGGTCGCGTAGGAGTCGAACGGCAGGTACGGGGCGCGCTGGAAGACCACCGCGATCTCGGTGACCCGGCGGCCCAGCCGCTTGCCGGTGCGCAGGTAGAACGGAACGCCCGCCCAGCGGCGGTTGTTGATCTCCAGCTTGATCGCCGCGTAGGTGTCGGTCTTGGAGTCCGGGTTGATGCCGTCCTCGTCCAGGTAGCCGACCACCTCCTCGCCGCCCTGCCAGCCGGCCGCGTACTGGCCGCGCACGGTGTGCCGGCCGAGGTCGGTCGGGAGCTTGACGGCGCTGAGCACCTTGAGCTTCTCGGCCACCAGCGCCTTCGGGTGGAAGGACGCCGGCTCCTCGATGGCGGTGAGCGCCATCAGCTGGAGCAGGTGGTTCTGGATGACGTCGCGGGCGGAGCCGATGCCGTCGTAGTAGCCGGCCCGGCCGCCGATGCCGATGTCCTCGGCCATGGTGATCTGCACGTGGTCGACGTACGACCGGTTCCAGATCGGCTCGAACATCTGGTTGGCGAAGCGCAGCGCCAGGATGTTCTGGACCGTCTCCTTGCCCAGGTAGTGGTCGATCCGGAAGACCTCGTCCCGGGGGAAGACCTCGTGGACGATCCGGTTCAGCTCCTGGGCGCTCTCCAGGTCGTGGCCGAAGGGCTTCTCGATGACGGCGCGGCGCCAGGAGCCCTGCGGCGGGTCGGCCAGGCCGTGCTTCTTGAGCTGCTGGACGACGGTCGGGAAGAACTTCGGCGGGACGGACAGGTAGAAGGCGAAGTTTCCGCCGGTGCCCTGCGCCTTGTCGAGCTCCTGGATGGTCTCGCGCAGCTTGTCGAAGGCGTCGTCGTCGTCGAAGGTGCCGTGGACGAAGCGCATGCCCTTGGCGAGCTGCTGCCAGACCTCCTCCCGGAACGGGGTCCGGGCGTGGTCCTTGACCGCGTCGTGGACCTCCTTGGCGAAGTCCTCGTCGTCCCACTCGCGGCGGGCGAAGCCGACGAGCGAGAAGCCCGGCGGCAGCAGGCCGCGGTTGGCCAGGTCGTAGATGGCCGGCATGAGCTTCTTGCGGGAGAGGTCGCCGGTGACTCCGAAGATGACCAGCCCCGACGGCCCCGCGATGCGCGGGAGCCGTCGGTCGGCCGGGTCACGAAGCGGGTTGATCGGCGCCGGCGGGAGGTCGTCCGCGTCCGACTCCGATGTCAACTCGGGGAAATCAGTGCTCACTTGATGGGCTCCGCTTTCGTGCGCTGGCTGTGTGAGCGAATGGTCACTTCTCGTCGGCGAAGGAGGCGAGCGAGGCGGTGACGGTGTCGAGCAGCTCGTTCCAGGACTGCTCGAACTTCTCCACGCCCTCGTCCTCCAGCACCTGGACCACGTCGTCGTAGTCCACGCCGGCGGCGGTGATGGCGTCCATCACGGCCTTGGCGTCGGCGTAGTTGGGGACGATGGTGCCGCCGGTGACCACGCCGTGGTCGGCGGTGGCCTCCAGGGTGGCCTCGGGCATGGTGTTCACGGTGCCGGGGGCGACCAACTCGGTGACGTACAGGGTGTCCGGCAGGGCCGGGTCCTTGACGCCGGTGGAGGCCCACAGCGGGCGCTGCGGCTTGGCGCCGGCGGCCTCCAGGGAACGCCAGCGGGCGCTGCCGGCGGTCTTGCCGTCGACCGAGCCGAAGACCTCCTCGTACGCCTGGTAGGCGAGGCGGGCGTTGGCCAGGGCGGCCTTGGAGCGCAGGTTCTTCGCCTCGCCGCCGATCTTGTCCAGGCGCTTGTCGATCTCGGTGTCCACGCGGGAGACGAAGAACGAGGCGACCGACTCGATCTGGGAGAGGTCCAGGCCCTTGGCCTTGGCGGTCTCCAGGCCGGTCAGGTAGGCGTCGATGACGGCCTTGTAGCGCTCCAGCGAGAAGATCAGCGTGACGTTGACGCTGATGCCCCGGCCGATCACCTCGCTGATCGCCGGCAGGCCGGCCTTGGTGGCGGGGATCTTGATGAAGACGTTCGGGCGGTCGACCAGCCACCACAGCTGCTTGGCCTCGGCCGCGGTGGCCGCGGTCTCGTGGGCCAGGCGCGGGTCGACCTCGATGGAGACCCGGCCGTCGCGGCCGTTGGAGGCGTCGTAGACCGGGCGCAGCACGTCGGCCGCGTCGCGCACGTCCGAGGTGGTGATCATGCGGACGGCCTCGTCGGTGGTGACCTTGCGGACGGCGAGGTCGCGCAGCTGGCCGTCGTAGGAGCTGTCGCCGCCGCCGATGGCCTTCTGGAAGATGGTCGGGTTGGTGGTGACACCCACCACGTGCTTGTTCTGCACCAGCTCGGCGAGGTTGCCGGTGTTCAGCCGCTTGCGGCTGAGGTCGTCCAGCCAGATCGCCACGCCTTCGTCGCTGAGGCGCTTCAATGCGTCAGTCATGGTGCTTCAGTCCTTTTTTCCGCTGTCTTCGTGGGGTAGTCGGAGGGGCCGTGTGCCCGCGTGCGGGCGGGCACACGGCCCGAGGAGGCGTCAGCGGTTGACGGCCTCAAGGGAGCGGAGGGCGTTGTGCGCCTCGGCCACCACGCGCTCGGCGGTCAGGCCGAACTCCTCGAACAGCACCTTGTAGTCGGCGGAGGCGCCGAAGTGCTCCAGCGACACGATCCGGCCGTGGTCGCCGACCAGCTCGCGCCAGCCCTGCCCGATGCCGGCCTCGACCGACACCCGGGCCTTGACCGACGGCGGCAGCACGCTGTCGCGGTAGGCCTGGTCCTGCTCCTGGAACCACTCGAAGGACGGCACCGAGACCACCCGGGCGGCGATGCCCTCGGCCTCCAGCACCTCGCGGGCCTTGACGGCCAGCTGGACCTCGGAGCCGGTGCCCAGCAGGATCACCTGCGGGTCGCCGGTGGAGGCCTCGGCCAGGATGTAGGCGCCCTTGGCGGTGCCCTCGGCGGAGCCGAAGACCTCGCGGTCGAAGGTCGGGACGTTCTGACGGGTGAGCGCGAGGCCGACCGGGCCGGGGTGGCTGGTCTGGCGCTCGATGACGGTGCGCCAGGCGACGGCCGTCTCGTTGGCGTCGGCCGGGCGGACCATGGACAGGCCCGGGATGGCGCGCAGCGAGGCCAGGTGCTCGACCGGCTGGTGGGTCGGGCCGTCCTCGCCGAGGCCGATCGAGTCGTGCGTCCAGACGTAGGTGACCGGCAGCTTCATCAGCGCGGCCAGGCGGACGGCCGGGCGCATGTAGTCGGCGAAGACCAGGAAGGTGCCGCCGTACACGCGGGTCTTGCCGTGCAGCGCGATGCCGTTCATGGTCGAGCCCATGGCGTGCTCGCGGATGCCGAAGTGGATCGTCCGGCCGTACGGGCTGGCGCTCTTCAGCGGGTTGCCCTCGGGCAGGAACGAGCTGTCCTCGTCGATGGTGGTGAGGTTGGACTCCGCGAGGTCGGCCGAGCCGCCCCACAGCTCCGGGATCACCGCGCCGATCGCCTTGAGGGTCTCGCCGGAGGCCTTGCGGGTGGCGACGTCCTTGCCGGCCGGGAAGGTCGGAACGGCCTTCTTCCAGCCCTCGGGCAGCTCGCCGGCCTGGATGCGGTCGAACTCGGCGGCGCGGTGCGGGTTGGCGGCGCGCCAGGCCTCCAGGGACTGCTCCCACCCGGTGCGGAAGGCCTTGCCGCGCTTGATCACCTCGCGGGCGTGCTCGATCACCCGGTCGTCGACCTCGAAGGTCTTCTCCGGGTCGAAGCCCAGGACCTTCTTGGTGGCGGCGATCTCGGCGGCGCCGAGCGCGGAGCCGTGCGCCTTGGCGGTGTTCTGGGCGTCCGGGGCCGGCCAGGCGATGATCGTGCGCATCGCGATGATCGACGGGCGACCGGTCTCGGCCTTGGCCGTGGCCAGCGCGTCGGCCAGGGCGGCCACGTCGATGTCGCCGTTGGACTTCGGGGTGACCCGCTGGACGTGCCAGCCGTACGCCTCGTAGCGCTTGAGGACGTCCTCGGAGAAGGCGGTCTCGGTGTCGCCCTCGATCGAGATGTGGTTGTCGTCGTACAGGGCGACCAGGTTGCCCAGCTTCTGGTGGCCGGCCAGCGAGGAGGCCTCGGCGGAGATGCCCTCCTCCAGGTCGCCGTCGGAGACGATGGCCCAGACGGTGTGGTCGAAGGGGGACTCGCCGGCCGGGGCGTCCGGGTCGAACAGGCCGCGCTCGTAGCGGGCGGCCATCGCCATGCCGACCGCGTTGGCGATGCCCTGGCCGAGCGGGCCGGTGGTGGTCTCCACGCCCGCGGTGTGGCCGTGCTCCGGGTGGCCCGGGGTGCGGCTGCCCGCGACGCGGAAGGCCTTCAGGTCGTCGAGCTCCAGGCCGTAGCCCGAGAGGTACAGCTGGGTGTAGAGGGTCAGGCTGGTGTGCCCCGGGGACAGCACGAACCGGTCGCGGCCGACCCAGGAGGGGTCGGTCGGGTCGTGGCGCAGGAACCGCTGGAAGATCAGGTACGCGGCCGGGGCCAGCGACATGGCCGTCCCGGGGTGTCCGTTGCCGACCTTCTGGACGGCGTCCATGGCCAGAACCCGCGCTGTGTCAACCGTGCGCTCATCCAGTTCGGACCACTCGAATGCGTTCGTCGGCGTCGTGCTCACCCTGTCTCAGGGCTCCTTCCGTTGTGAAGAGTGACCCCGTGAATGGGGACCGGGTCGGCCACGGCGCTGTGGTCTCGACGCTGGGTGGTGCCGGTCACGGAGGGTAGATCCCGCTTCTGCGTGCGAGCCTACCGCCCGGGCCGGGGCTCACCCTCCGTGCTGGGACAACCAGGAAATCCGTATGGTGATTCCCACGAGGGCGGTCTGCATGCTTTTGCCCCAGCCTCTCCTGTTTTGCGGCACCCTGCCGCTCCGGTGGTCAGGACGGAGGAGCGCACGCGCGCCGGGGCGGTTTCGTCGCTTCACCCAGTCGGTTCACTCGGGGGTGTGCCATCGGCCTCGCCGAGGGACCCCGGAGCCGGATGGGATATATGGAGCGTCTAAGGTGGCGTGGTACGCGCAGAGCGGACGATTTCGGGACCTTCGTTCCTGTGGACGCCTGCGAGGATTCATCTTCAGTTGGGGTGTTAGTGACCGCCGTCGAAACCCGTCCCGCCGGGGTCACCGGGGCGACTCCTGCGCACCGGCCCATCGGGGCCCGTGTCGGCGCCTTCGTCGCACTGACCAAGCCGCGGATCATCGAACTGCTGCTGATGAGCACGGTGCCGGTGATGTTCCTGGCCCAGCAGGGTGTCCCGAACATGCTGCTGGTGCTGAAGGTCGTGGTCGGCGGCTACCTCTCGGCGGGCGGCGCCAACGCCCTCAACATGTACATCGACCGCGACATCGACGCGGTGATGTCGCGGACCGAGCGGCGCCCGATCGTCACCGGGATGGTGTCGCCGCGCGAGGCGCTGGTGTTCGGCGTCGTCCTCGCGATCGTCTCGACCCTGCTGCTGGGCTTCGGCGTCAACTGGCTCTCCTCCGGACTGGCCCTCGGCGCGCTGCTGTTCTACGTGTTCGTCTACACGCTGGGGCTCAAGCGGCGCACCTCGCAGAACATCGTCTGGGGCGGCATCGCCGGCTGCATGCCGGTGCTGATCGGCTGGTCCTCGGTCACCAACTCGCTGTCCTGGGCGGCCGTGGCGCTGTTCCTGGTGGTGTTCTTCTGGACGCCGCCGCACACCTGGGTGCTCTCGATGAAGGTGCGCGAGGACTACGAGCGGGCCGGTGTGCCGATGCTGCCGGTGGTCAAGGGCAACGTCGCGGTCGGCAAGCAGGTCGTCGTCTACTCCTGGGTGATGGTGGCGACCTCGCTGGCGGTGTGGCCGCTGGGGCACATGAGCTGGCTGTACCCCGTCACCGCGGTGCTGCTCGGCGCGTTCTGGCTGCGCGAGGCGCACGCGTTGTACGCGCGGGCCAAGGCCGGGGTCGTGGGCGCGAAGCTGAAGGAGATGCGGCTGTTCCACTGGTCGATCACCTACCTGTCGCTGCTGTTCGTGGTGTGCGCGATCGACCCGTTCGTGAAGTAACACCTGACGTAGGCAAGCGAGGAGCCCCGGTCCGCGGACCGGGGCTCCTCCGCGTTCGGCGGCTTCAGCGGCTCGAGAGTTCGGAGGGGCCGACGTGGTCGTCCAGCCAGTCCTTGAGCGGCTGGGAGGCACGCAGGAAGGCGGTGATCCGGGTGTGGGCCGTACGCGTGCCCAGCCACTTCGCGGGCGCCCACTCCTGCCAGGCCACCAGGCCCTTGTGGCGCAGCAGCTCGATCCTCGGGTGGTCCTTGGGGAAGCCACGCGGGGCGGACTTGAGGGAGTCCCGGCCGAACACCTGCGGGCCGTCCGCCGCCACCGCGGCGATCACCCGCTCCAGCTCGGCGCCGCTGACGTCCTCGGCGACGGCGGCGCGGTAGCGCTCCAGCTGGTCGGGGGCGAGCTGGTACATGCCGTTGCCGCAGGCCAGGCCGTCGGCGGAGAGCTGGATGTAGCCGCCGGCCTCCAGGTGCGCGCCGATGTGCGTCTTGTACGGGGACTTGTCGGCGCTGAAGCGGACGTCGCGGTTGGGGCGGAAGATCTTCCCCGGCCCGAACTCCGGCTCCAGGTCGGCGAGCAGCAGCTCCATCGGGGCCCGTACGGTGTCGTCGTACTGGTCCTTGTGGCCCTGCCAGAAGGTCTTCGAGTTGTCGGCCTCCAGGTGCTCGTAGAAGTCGAGCGCCTCGGTCGGCCAGCCTTTGAACGTCACGCCTTCAGTATGTGTCCCGGTGCACAAGGTGCTCCCGTCGCCAGGTCGCTTACCGGTGGGTAGCATGCGGGCATGAGCAGCGCAGAGACCGCCACCGCCGCCGCGCCGGACGCCCGTACCGAGCGTCGCGCCAAGCGCATCGCCAAGCACCTCAGCAGCTTCGCCCGCCAGCACGGGGGCGGCGCCGATGCGGTCGTCGAGTACGTCGGCGCCGTGGCCACCCGGATCGTCGTGGTCGGCGCGGACGGCGCCTGGGGCGACCAGGTGGCCCCGAGCTACGCCGTCGGCCGCCGGGCCGCCGAGCTCGCCGGGCTGACCCTGCACGACGACTTCGAGGGCGAGCTGGCCCTCAAGGTGAAGACCGGCCCGTACGAGTGGAAGCGGATGGCCGGGATCCAGCTCGGCGGCTGAGGCCCTGGTTCTGAATACGGCGACGGCCCGGCTCCCCAGGTGGGGAGCCGTGCCGTCGTGGTGTGCCCGGCGGCACGTGGCCCGGAGGCTGCTATGTTCCAGGCGTGAACCGTGACGTCAGCGCTCTCGTCTCTCGTCTTGGCCGGCCTCTGCGGCTGATCGTCACGGGCGGCGGGACCGGCGGCCATACCTATCCGGCCCTCACCGCGATCCGTGCCCTGCGCTCGCGTCTCGCCGAGGCTGACGGCGCGCTGGACGTGCTGTGGATCGGCACTGCCACCGGTCTTGAGGCCAAGGTGACCGTCGCCGAGAACATTCCGTTCAGGACCGTCGCCACCGGGAAGATCCGGCGCTCCGCCAACCCGCTCAAGCTGGTGTCGCCCGCCAACGTCAAGGACATGGGCCGTGTCCCCCTGGGCGTCGCGCAGGCCCGCTCAGTGGTCGCCGAGTTCGCTCCGGACGTGGTGCTCGGCACGGGCGGCTACGTCGCGGTGCCGGTCGGGATGGCCGCCCGGATGTGCCACCGGCCGCTGGTCGTCCACGAGCAGACCGTCCGGCTCGGCCTGGGCAACCGGGCCCTGGCTCGGATGGCGACGCGTGTCGCGGTCTCCTCCGAGTCGACGCTCCAGTTCCTGCCCGAGGCCGCCCGTGCCACCGCCGTGGTGACCGGCAACCCGGTACGCCCGGAGGTACTGACTGGCCAGGGCGACAAGGCGATCCAGGCGCTCGGGCTGTGGGGCTTCGACCGTTCCCTGCCGACCGTGTACGTGACCGGCGGAGCGCAGGGCTCCCAGCAGATCAACGAGCTGGTCAGCGAGATCCTGCCGTGGCTGCTCGGCCACGCCAACGTGGTCCACCAGTGCGGGCCCAGCCACGAAGCGCGGTTGCGGGAGCGGGCGGCGTCGCTTCCCGAGCACCTACGTGCCCGGTACCTGGTGACCGGCTTCGTCGGCCCGGAGCTGCCGGACGTGCTGGCCCTCGCGGACGTGGTCGTCTCCCGCAGCGGTGCGGGGACGCTGGCCGAGCTGACCGCGCTGGGGCGGGCCGCGGTGTTCATCCCACTGGGGACGTCGGCCGGGAACGAGCAGGAGCACAACGCCCGTCACCTGTCGGATGCCGGAGCGGCGGTAGCCCTGATCGGCCGGGCCGCTCCGGACACCCTTCAGGACGCGATCGGGCCGCTCCTCACCGACCCGGCCCGCCGCGCGGACATCGCGCGGCGGGCCGCCGAGCACGGTCGGCCGGATGCTGCTGACCGTCTCGTGGACGTGCTGCTGTCGGTCGTGGACCGTTAGTTCTCCAGGTCCAGTAGGTGCCGGACGGCGCCGGCCTGGATGGTGTCCACGCACAGCAGGTAAGCCGGGTAGTCGCTCTCCCAGGGGTCGGGCACGTCCTCGCCGCTGATGTACAGGTCGAGCTTTCCGGCGGCCGGGGTGCCGTCCGTCATGGTCTGGAGTTCGGCGAGGACGGCGTGGTCCATGGCCAGCACGGCGTCGGCCCAGTCGAGCATGCGGTGGTTGACCTTGACCGCGCGGTGGTCGCGGATGTCGTGGCCGGCGTCCTCGGCGGCCCGGATGGCGTTGCTGTGCGCCGGGGCGCCGACGTGGCGCTCGCGCAGCCCGGCCGAACGTACCTCGACCTTCTCCCCGCCGAGGTGGGCGAGCACCGCGGCGGCAAGCGGCGAGCGGTTGTGGTTGCCCAGGCAGACCACCAGGATGCGGTGGCGCTTCGGGTGGCGGAACGTCTCGCTCATCTTCGGCTCCTTGGTGTCGGTCACGCGGTGGACTTGATCGCGTCGGCGAGCGCGGCGACCGTGTAGCGGACGCTGTCGTGGGTCATGGCGGGGTGGAACGGCAGTCCTCTCGGAAGAACTCCTGGAGCTCACCGCGGACGTCGTGGTTGGCGGTCGGGGCGAAGGCGAACGTGCCAGGGATGGCGAGTGGGCGACCGTTCATCGGCGGCTTTCCGTGATGGATGGGCTGGTCCGGTACGGCGCGCGGAAGGGACCGCTCGGCGTGGGAGTGGAGTTCCTGCTGCGCATGGACAGCGAAGCCGAGCAGGATGGCGGGGGCGGTTTCGGCTCGGGTCAGGACATGGCTGTGCTCCTTTCGGGATGAGCGCTGGTGATCTCGGCCGCGCCGCCGGGCCGGCGGCGCGGCCGGGAGTTCAGCGGGAGCGGTTGATCAGCACCAGGGCCGCGGTGATGACGTGCAGCCCGGCAGCGGCGGACACCCCGTAGGCGGCCCAGACCCGCGTGGGATCAGGGGCGGAGGGTGGAGGCGGCGCATCGTCGGAGTCGTAACTCTCCTCCGGAGGCCGCGAGTTCACCGGGGGATCGGCGCGGGTGTCGCGAGGTCGGCGTGGACGACCTTTCCGAACGGGAGGGGCGTGGCGCCCCAGCGGCCGTGGGTGAGCCGGTGGACCATCGCCAGACCCCGGCCGGACGTGGCGTCGGGCCCGGCCTGGACCATCACGGGCATCGAGCGGGAACCGTCACCGACGAGGATGCGGACGATCCGGTCGGTCGGACAGCGGACGCCGACGAGCATGTGGGTCTGGCAGCAGGTCTCGACCGAGTTGGTGACCAACTCGCTGACGATCACGACGGCGTCGTCCACCAAGTCGTCCAGGCCCCATTCCCGCAGCTTCGCCACGACGAACCGGCGGGCCACAGCCACCGACTCCGGCAGGTAGGGCAGCAGCAGCTCCGCTGCCGTTGACGCCGACATCGAGTTGGTGTCGGGAGTCGCACGGCTCTCCGTCGAAGCGTGCTGCATGGGAACTTCCAGGATGTCGGCCTCGGACACGACCATCTCCTCTAAATGAGATGTTTCCATGCACTCATGTACATGAGTGACGGGTAGAAGAGTGCCCGGCTCCTGTACATGAGTCAACCCGTCGCGGGAGGAATCTCGCGACGGGTTGAGGGAGTTGATCACTAGTCAGTCATGTGCGGGGAAGCGATAGTCGAGAACGAACTGATCGGCGGCCATGACGGTGTCGCACACCTCCACCACGCGGCCATCCGCAGTGATGGCATCACGAACGAGATGGATCACTGGCGCACCGGGGCTCAGGGTGAGCGCTTTGGTCTCAGGCTTGGTCGCGAGTCGGGCCTGCACGGACTCGGTGAACTCGGCGAGGGAGTAGCCGTGTTCTTCGAGGCGGGCGTAGATGCCGCCGCCACCGGGGTTCTCGGCGAAGACTTCAGGGATGTCCTTGACCACGTCCCACGGCAGGTATGACGTGGCCTCCTCGGTGGGCACCCCATCTCGGAAGTACCGGCGTTTGCGGGCCAGTACCTGGGTGCCGGCGGGAAGACCCAAGCGATCGGCAATCTCGGGAGGTGCTGCTGTGGGGCCCACGAACAGCACGGTCACGGACGGGATGCCGCCGGAGGTCTCCGCCTCTGCGAGGTACGCGGCCTTGCCGGCTTTGCGATGGGCGCGGCGGAATCGGTCCGCAGACTTGCGCTGAACCGGCGGGCGGGAGCGGACGAATGAGCCTCGACCATGGTGCGTCTCGATGAGCTGAGTCGTTCGGAGTTCGGCGATGGCCTTGCGAACCGTCCCGGATGCGACTCCGTACCGCTGCATGAGCTCGGCCTCGCTGGGCACGGTCGCGCCGGGAGCGAGAGCGCCCGACTTGATCTGTGCGGCAAGATCAGCCGCGATCTGCAGGTACTTCGCCGTGGCCGACGAGGCCACCTCACTACTCGCCATAGTCCTTCAGGGCTCCTATTCTCCTGCACATGAGTAACAGTGCCGGGAAGTTCCAGTCAACGCCGCTCCACTCGGTGTCCGTCGCCGGGGTGGTGGTGCGGGAGGACGGTCGGGTACTGGCGATTCGCCGGGCCGACAACGGAACTTGGGAACCCCCGGGTGGCGTGCTGGAGCTGGGTGAAGCCATTGAGGACGGCGTCCGACGCGAGGTCTGCGAGGAGACCGGGATCAAGGTCGGCATGGAACGGCTGACCGGCGTGTACAAGAACGTAAGTCGAGGGATCGTCGCCCTCGTCTTCCGCTGCACACCGGAGGGCGGTGCCGAGCGGCCTTCGGATGAGTCGGTCGAGGTCGACTGGCTCACACCGGCCGAGGTCTCCGACCGCATGGCCGAGGTCTACGCCGTACGCGTCCTGGACGCGCTTCGGGGCGATACAACACCGAGTATCCGAACCCACGACGGCCGACACGTACTGTGACAAGGAAGGTCCCCCCTTGGGGGTGGGTGAACAAGCGGTAGTCGTTTGCCCAGGTGCCGCTCGGTTAGTCGAAGTAAACGACCATGTTGGAGCTGATCATCGATGGACGCGACCCGGAGCCGCCGTTTCACGTTGCGATAGCCCTTCGGTCGATGTGACTCCTTGGCGTACGGCGAAGGCCCCCATCGTGGGATGGGGGCCTTCGCCGTACGTCGGGCTTGTGTTCAGACGGTGGCAGCTTGTGGGGTCTGCGCGGGCAGCTGCTCGGGGGGCGCTTCGGTCTCCCGTACGCGCAGGGCGAGGGGGATGCGCAGGGCGGCGATCCAGGTCAGGGTGGCGCCGAGCATGTGGAGGCCGACCATCAGCTCGGGGGCGTCGGTGAAGTACTGGATGAAGCCCAGTACGCCCTGGAGCAGCAGCACGGCGAGCAGTTCCTTGGCCCGGGCCTTGGCCGGCTGCGGGGCCTTCACGGCCGCGAAGACGAAGAGCACCGCGATGGCCAGGCCGACCGAGACGAACGCCAGGTCGGCGTGGAACTGCGCGAGACGGTCGTAGTCGATCGGGATCCGCGGGACGATCTTGTTGTCCTTGGGGGTGCCCGGGTGGTGGCCGGCGCCGGTGACCAGGGTGCCGGCCGCGACCAGCAGGCCGACCGCGGTGACCAGGACGTACGAGAGCTGGTGGATCGGGCGGGCCACTGACAACGTCGCCGGGCCGTCGCCCTCCCTGCTGCGCTCCCACATCAGCAGCGCGACCCAGACGAGGGCCATCGCGGCGATCATGTGCAGCGCCACCGTGTACGGGTTCAGGCCGGTCAGCACGGTGATGCCGCCGAGCACCGCATTGCTCATCACCAGCCAGAACTGCGCCCAGCCGAGCTTGGTCATGCTCCGCCGCCACGGGCGGTGGCAGCGGGCGGCGAGGATCGCCCAGCCGACTGCCGCGCTCAGTACATAGGTGAGCATCCGGTTGGTGAACTCGACGACGCCGTGGAAGCCCATCTCGGCGGTCGGCGTCAGGCTCTCGGCGGTGCAGCGGGGCCACGTCGTACAGCCGAGGCCGGAGGCGGTGAGTCGGACGGCGCCGCCGGTGACGACGATCACCACGCTCATCACCAGCGCGGCGAACGTGGCGCGCCGTACCATCGCGGCGGTGGGCTGCCAGCGCTCGGCGAGCAGGGAGAAGGGGTTCAGCACGCGCTCCATCGTAGGCGGCCTTACGGGCGATCTTGGGGCGGGGCGCGAGGTGCGGCGCTCGGGGAGCAAACCGGACTGTTCGGGCAAGGCGGTCAATGGTCTTGACCAATCACCCGTTCGGCCGAAAGAGTGCGGATTGGTCCATACCTTTCTCGGGCCTCTCCCACTCCTCCCGCACGTAAGCGGAGATCCTGCACATGCGCATATCCACGTCCGCCGCCGCGCTCGCAGTCGGCGGCTCGCTCGCACTGGCCGGCCTGATCGCCCCCGCCGCCCACGCCGCCGACTCCGGCCAGGAGTGCCGCAGCCTCGGGGTCGCCAACCTCTACGGCGAGTTCATCGAGGGCGACGACACCCACACCCCCGACGCCGAGGGCGCTGTCGCGGTGGGCGGGAACGCCTACTTCGGCGGCGGTTTCTCGGTCGGTCAGGAGCTCACCGCCGCCGAGGTCGACGCGCTGCCCGGCAAGAACGCCCTGGTCGTGGCGGGCAAGCTCAACGGCGGCAACACCCAGGTGATGAAGGGCAACGGCGTCTACGGCTCCAAGGCCGACGGCGCCGTCGTCCAGGCCCACCGGGGCACCGTCGCCCAGGGCGCCTCCCCGATCGACTTCAAGGCCGAGTTCGCCAAGCTGCGCGCCGCCTCCACCGCGCTGGCCGCCGCACCGCAGACCGCCGGTGCCGGCGCCCAGGCCGAGGGCGCCAAGCTGACGTTCACCGGCGGGGACGCGAAGTACAACAGCTTCACCGTCGACGCCGCGAAGCTGCAGGGCGCCAAGGACGTCTACCTCAAGGTGCCGGCCGGCTCGGTCACCGTGGTCAACGTGACCGGCGGCTCCTACGACATGGCGGCGGCCGGGACCACCGGCTTCCACCTGTGGGACGAGGGCAAGGCGTCCTTCGTCCTGGACGACAAGAACCAGAGCGCGGCGGGCGGGACGGTCCGGGCCAAGCTGCTCTGGAACTTCCCGACCGCGACCAAGGTGGTCAAGAACAGCGCCGCCGCCTGGGCCGGCACCGTGCTGGCGCCCAACGCCGCCTTCGACCTCGGCAGCGGCGGCCCGGTCAATGGCTCGGTGATCGCCGCCTCGCTGACCGGCAAGGGTGGCGCGGAGACGCACCACTACCCGTTCGCCGGCTGCCTGCCCGGCGTCGTCGTCCCGACGCCGTCCGCCACGCCCACCGTGCCGCCGGTGGTGCCGAGCGGCACGCCGTCGGCCTCCATCACGCCCACCACGCCCGGGACGCCCGGCGCCTCGGCCACCCCCGGGACCTCGGCGAGCCCCTCGGCCACGCCGTCCGCCTCGGGGAGCGGCAAGCCCGGCACGGGTGCCTCCGCCAGTCCGTCGGCCACCGGCTCGGCGGGTGTGCCGGCCGCCTCCGCCGCGCCCTCGGCGAGTCCGTCCGCCCAGGCGAACGCGGGAGGCAACCTCGCGCACACCGGGTCCGGGCCCGTGGTGCCGCTGGCGATCGGCGGCGCGGTGGTGCTCGCGGCCGGCGGCGCGATCGTGGTCGCCACCCGGCGTCGGGCGGCCCGGAAGGCCTGACTGTTCGCCGGTCGACCGGTGCTGCGCCCTCGGTGATTGAACCTGATCGCCGGGGGCGCACGTTTTTCAGTCAGGTGACGAAGTTCATTCAAGTTTGCCGAATCCGCGTTCTGCGAGGTGGCGGCTGTGATGGGCTGGTCATACACATCAGGCGACGGACCAACAGACGAAATCCGGTCGTGCGGCGGGGTGTGGAGAGGTGCGGGAGTGCCGGTAGAGTCCCCCGGACAGTCGTAGCGGGCCACCGCGAAACCTTCAACATGCCTGCTGCGCAAGACCATTCGGAGGGGAACAGCGTAAATGGCGCGACAGCAGCGGCACATGCGGATCGGCGCGGCGGCACTCGCCGGGACGGCGGCGGCCGGAATTCTCCTGCCTCTGGCGCTGGCAACCAACGCCTCGGCGCACGTGCCGAGTTGGTCGGTGACCTGCGACAAGATCGTGATCGATCTGATCAACTACAGCCCCAAGCCTGACGTGAAGAACACCGTCAGCCTCACCATCGACGGCGAGAAGGTCCTGGACGCCAAGGCCTTCCCCGCGGAGTTCCACGGCACCTTCCCGGTGAAGGACCACACGGCCCCGATCAAGGCGAACCTCGTGGTGAACACCACGGAGAACCCCAACGAAAAGGGCTGGAACATCAACGAGACCAAGACGATCGAGCCGTGCCACGCGCCGACTCCGACGCCCACTCCCACCCTGACGCCCACCCCGACCCCGACCCCGACTCCGACTCCGACTCCGACGCCCACCCCGACCCCGACCCCGTCGCGGACCGTGACGCCGACCCCGAGCACCCCGCCGGTCACCCCGACCCCGTCGGCCTCGCCCACCGCGAGCAAGACCGCGACCCCGACCCCGGTCCCGTCGCCCACCAGCAGCGGCCCGGCGCTCGCCCAGACCGGTAGCAGCGACGCCACCCCGATGATCGCGGCGGCCGGCGGCGGCGTGCTGCTGGTCGGCGGCGCGCTCGTCCTGCTGGCCCGCAAGCGCCGGGGCAACCAGAGCTGACGTTCCGTGGCACACGTGACCGCCCCCCGGCCGAAGTGGCCGGGGGGCGGTTCGCGTACGGGGGGCGGTTCGCGTACGGGGGTCGGGAGGGCTACTCCCAGCGGAAGAAGCGGGCCGCGGCGGCCAGGCCGAGGACGGCCCAGCCGGCCAGGATGCCGAGGTCCGACCAGGGCACCGAGGCCCCGTGCTGCAGGACCGACCGCAGGCCGTCCGAGAGGGCGGAGATCGGCAGCAGCTCCAGCGCCGACTGCACCGCCGAGGGGAACCTGCTCAGCGGCACGATCACGCCGCCGGCCAGCAACAGCAGGATGAACACCAGGTTCGCGGCGGCCAGGGTGGCCTCCGCCTTGAGCGTGCCGGCCATCAGCAGGCCGAGCCCGGAGAAGGCGGCGGTGCCGAGGACCAGCAGCGCGGCGACCGTCAGCGGGTTGCCCTGCGGGGACCAGCCGAGCGCCAGCGCGATCACCGACAGCAGCGCGACCTGCAGCGCCTCGGTGACCAGCACGCAGCCGGTCTTGGCGGTCAGCAGCGCCCAGCGCGGGAGCGGGCTGGCGCCGAGCCGCTTCAGCACGCCGTAGCGGCGCTCGAAGCCGGTGGCGATGGCCTGCCCGGTGAAGGCGGTGGACAGCACGGCCAGTGCGAGCAGGCCGGGGGCCAGGAAGTCGACCCGCTTGCCCGGGCCCTCGACCGCGACGATGTCCACGGCCGAGAACAGCACCAGCAGCACGGTCGGGATGACCACGGTGAGCAGCAGCTGCTCACCGTTGCGCAGCAGCATCCTGGTCTCGAAGGCGGTCTGGGCGAGCAGCATCCGGCCGACCGGGGCGGCGCCCGGCTTGGGGGCGTAGTCAGTGGCGTCCGGCGTGGGCGCGTAGTCAGTGGTGCTCACGAGCGCAGGTCCCGTCCGGTCAGGTCGAGGAAGACGTCTTCGAGGCTGCGGCGCCGCACGGACAGCCGTTCGGGCAGGATGCCGGAGGCCGCGCACCAGCCGGTGACGGTGGCCACCAGCTGCGGGTCGACGGGCGCCTCGATGCGGTAGCCGCCGGGGGAGGTCTCGGCGGCGGTGGCGCCCTCGGGCAGCTCCTTGAGCAGCGGGCCGAGGTCGAGCCCGGGCGGGCCGTCGAAGCACAGGGCGTTCTCGGCGCCGCCGCGGCACAGCTCCTCGGGGCTGCCGGTCGCGATCACCCGGCCCCGGTCGACGATGGCGACCTGGTCGGCGAGCTGCTCGGCCTCGTCCATGTGGTGGGTGGTGACGACCACCGTGACGCCGTCCCGGCGCAGGTCGCGGACCAGCTCCCAGGTCGCCCGCCGGGCCTGCGGGTCGAGGCCGGCGGTGGGCTCGTCCAGGAAGACCAGCTCGGGGCGGCCGACCACGGCCATGGCCAGGGCGAGCCGCTGCTGCTGGCCGCCGGACAGCCGCCGGTAGGTGGTGCGGCCGCAGGAGCCGAGGCCGAGTCGTTCGACCAGCGCGTCGACGTCCAGCGGGTGGGCGTGCAGCCGGGCGGTGTGGCGCAGCATCTCGACGGCGCGCGCGCCCGCGTACACGCCGCCGGACTGCAGCATGACGCCGATCCGGGGGCGCAGCGCGGCGTTCTGGGCGACCGGGTCGAGGCCGAGGACGCGGACGGTGCCGGCGTCGGGGCGGCGGTAGCCCTCGCAGGTCTCGATGGTGGTGGTCTTGCCGGCGCCGTTGGGGCCGAGGACGGCGGTGATCGCGCCGCGTGCGATGGTGAGGTCGAGGCCGTCCACCGCGGGCTTGTCGCCGTAGCGCTTGACCAGCCCGGCGATCTTCACCGCGGGTTCGGAGTGCATACCGGCGAGTCTAAGAGGGGCGAACGTCCGGCCCGGACGGCGGCCTCGATGATCGTTTCCGCAGGTCAGGTAAGGCTTGCCTGCGTGACAGATGACACGAGTGAGGCCTGCGTCACGGCTTGTCCTGTCGGAAGTAATTACGCAACACTGGTGTTGTGAAAAACATGCGCGAGCACGCCACGCACCAGGAGGCCGAGTCGGCCCCCGGTTGGGACGTGCCCGTGACGGCGGCCGAGGTGCTGCTGGAGGGCCACCGGGCCACCCGGGACCGGGTCGCCCGGTCGATCCTCGACCACGGCCCCTCCTCCGCCGCCGACCTGGCGAGCCGGCTCGGCCTCACCGCCGCCGCCGTCCGCCGCCACCTCGACGGGCTGGCCGCCGCAGGCCTGGTCGAGTCCCGCGAACAGCGGGTCTACGGCAGCCGCGGCCGGGGCCGTCCGGCCAAGGTCTTCGCCCTCACCGACGGCGGCCGGGACGCCTTCTACCAGGCGTACGACCAGCTCGCCGCCGACGCGCTGCGCTGGATCTCCGACTCGGTCGGCGGCGGCAAGGCGGGCGAGGAGGCGGTCGCCGCCTTCGCCCGGGCCCGGTTCGGCAAGCAGGGCGAGAAGTACCTGGAAATCCTGCGGCTGGCCGAGGCGGGGGAGCGCACCGAGGCGCTCGCCCAGGCGCTGAGCGCCGACGGGTACGCTGCCACGGTGCGGCGGGTCCCGCCGGCCGTGGCGAAGGCCCCGGCGGGCGCCCAGCTCTGCCAGCACCACTGCCCGGTCGCGCACATCGCCGAGCAGTTCCCCCAGCTCTGCGAGGCGGAGACCGAGGTCTTCTCGCAACTCCTGGGCACCCATGTGCAACGGCTGGCCACCATCGCCCACGGCGACGGGGTCTGCACGACCTATGTGCCGGCACCCGGTGCCGCATCGTCGCCTGCCCGGCGCCCCGCCGGTCAGGACTCCGATGCAGTGCCGACTGCCGGTACGTCCACCGAAGATTCAGCGTCCGCGCGTTAGGAAGCTCGCATGACTGACACCGTTTCGCACCCGGAGCTCGAAGGCCTGGGCACCTACGAGTACGGCTGGGCGGACCCGGACACCGCCGGTGCCACCGCCAAGCGCGGGCTCAGCGAAGACGTCGTCCGCGACATCTCCGCGAAGAAGAGCGAGTCCGAGTGGATGCTCAACCTGCGTCTCAAGGGCCTGAAGCTGTTCGGCAAGAAGCCCATGCCGACCTGGGGCTCGGACCTCTCGGGCATCGACTTCGACAACATCAAGTACTTCGTCCGTTCGACCGAGAAGCAGGCCGAGTCCTGGGAGGACCTGCCCGCCGACATCAAGGCGACGTACGACAAGCTCGGCATCCCGGAGGCGGAGAAGCAGCGCCTGGTCGCCGGTGTCGCGGCGCAGTACGAGTCCGAGGTGGTCTACCACCAGATCCGCGAGGACCTGGAGCAGCAGGGTGTCATCTTCCTGGACACCGACACCGCGCTGCGTGAGCACCCGGAGATCTTCAAGGAGTACTTCGGCACCGTCATCCCGGCCGGCGACAACAAGTTCGCCGCGCTGAACACCGCCGTGTGGTCCGGCGGCTCGTTCATCTACGTGCCGAAGGGTGTCCACGTCGACATCCCGCTCCAGGCCTACTTCCGGATCAACACCGAGAACATGGGCCAGTTCGAGCGGACGCTGATCATCGTCGACGAGGACGCCTACGTCCACTACGTCGAGGGCTGCACCGCGCCGATCTACTCCTCCGACTCGCTGCACTCCGCGGTCGTGGAGATCATCGTGAAGAAGGGCGGCCGCTGCCGCTACACGACCATCCAGAACTGGTCGAACAATGTCTACAACCTGGTCACCAAGCGCGCCGTGGCGTACGAGGGCGCGACCATGGAGTGGGTCGACGGCAACATCGGCTCCAAGGTGACCATGAAGTACCCGGCCGTCTACCTGATGGGCGAGCACGCCAAGGGCGAGACCCTGTCGATCGCCTTCGCCGGCGAGGGCCAGCACCAGGACGCCGGCGCCAAGATGGTGCACATGGCGCCGAACACCTCCTCCAACATCGTCTCCAAGTCGGTGGCGCGAGGCGGCGGCCGCACCTCCTACCGCGGTCTGATCGAGATCGGCGAGGGCTCCAAGGGCGCCAAGTCCAACGTGCTCTGCGACGCCCTGCTGGTCGACACCATCTCCCGCTCGGACACCTACCCGTACGTGGACGTCCGCGAGGACGACGTGTCGATGGGTCACGAGGCGACGGTCTCCAAGGTCAGCGAGGACCAGCTCTTCTACCTGATGAGCCGGGGCATGACCGAGTTCGAGGCGATGGCGATGATCGTCCGCGGCTTCGTCGAGCCGATCGCGCGCGAGCTGCCGATGGAGTACGCGCTGGAGCTGAACCGGCTGATCGAGCTGCAGATGGAGGGCTCCGTCGGCTGACCAACGGCCGCACGCAGTCCAGTCCGCACTTTTGAGGAAGAGAGCACCACGACAGCCATGGCTGACGTCAACACCCCCACCGGCTCCACGACCGCCGGTTCGATCGAGGTCGGCACCGCCGGCGCCGGCGCGCAGCTCGCCGGCCCCGGCACCGGCCGCGCCACCGTCCAGCAGCCGATCGACGCCCGCGTCGCGGTCAAGCCCTCGTTCGACGTGAACGACTTCCCGGTGCCCACCGGCCGCGAGGAGGACTGGCGCTTCACCCCGCTGCACCGCCTCGGCGGCCTGCACGACGGCTCGGCCGTCAGCGCCGCGAAGGGCGAGGACAAGGTCGAGCTGAGCCTGCCGGGCGGCGTCACCGCCGAGACGGTCGGCCGCGACGACGCCCGCCTGGGCAAGGCCGGCACGCCGGTCGACCGGGTCGCCGCGCAGGCGTTCAGCGCCTTCGAGCAGGCGCTCGTGGTCACCGTCCCCAAGGAGACGGTGCTCACCGAGCCGGTGAAGATCGACGTGCACGGCGAGGGCGGCACCCGCTTCGCCCACGTGGTGATCGATGTCAAGCCGTTCGCCGAGGCCGTCGTGGTGATCAACCACACCGGCACCGGCACCCGGGCCGCCAACGTCGAGCTGCTGATCGGCGACGGCGCGAAGCTCACCTTCGTCTCGGTCCAGGACTGGGAGCGCGACGCGGTGCACGCTGCCCAGCAGACCGCGCTGGTCGGCCGGGACGCCTCGTTCAAGTCCGTGGTCGTCACCTTCGGCGGCGACCTGGTCCGGATCCACCCGCGGGTCAACTACGCCGCGCCCGGCGGCGAGGCCGAGCTGTTCGGCCTCTACTTCGCCGACGCCGGCCAGCACCTGGAGCACCGTCTGGTCATCGACCACGACACCCCGCACTGCCGCTCCAACGTGGTCTACAAGGGCGCGCTGCAGGGCCAGGACGCGCACGCCGTCTGGGTCGGCGACGTGCTGATCCGCGCCGCCGCCGAGGGCACCGACACCTACGAGCACAACCGCAACCTGGTGCTCACCGACGGCGCCCGGGTCGACTCGATCCCCAACCTGGAGATCGAGACCGGCGAGATCGTCGGCGCCGGTCACGCCTCCGCGACCGGCCGTTTCGACGACGAGCAGCTCTTCTACCTGCAGGCCCGCGGCATCCCGGCCGACGAGGCCCGCCGCCTGGTGGTGCGCGGCTTCTTCGCCGAGCTGGTCCAGCAGATCGGCGTCGCCGAGATCCAGGACCACCTGATGGAGAAGATCGAGGCCGAGCTGGAAGCGGCGGTCTGATCCCGATGACCTTCCTCCGTGCCTGCGCGCTGAGCGACCTCCAGGAGGACGTCCCCAAGCGCGTGGACCTCAACGGCGTGCCGGTCTCGATCGTCCGCACCGACGAGGGGGTGTTCGCGATCAACGACATCTGCTCGCACGCGAACGTCTCGCTCTCCGAGGGCGAGGTCGAGGACTGCATGATCGAGTGCTGGCTGCACGGCTCCAGCTTCGACCTGCGCACCGGCAAGCCCTCCGGCCTGCCCGCCACCAAGCCGGTCGCTGTCTACCCCGTAAAGATCGAAGGGGACGATGTGCTCGTCTCCGTCAACCAGGAGTCCTGAGTACACATGGCAACCCTTGAAATCCGCGACCTGCACGTCTCCGTCGACGCCGAGACCGGCCCGCGCGAGATCCTGAAGGGCGTCGACCTGACCGTGAAGCAGGGCGAGACCCACGCCATCATGGGTCCGAACGGCTCCGGCAAGTCCACCCTGGCCTACTCGCTGGCCGGCCACCCCAAGTACACCGTCACCAGCGGCTCGGTGCTGCTGGACGGCGAGAACGTCCTGGAGATGTCCGTCGACGAGCGGGCCAAGGCCGGCGTCTTCCTGGCCATGCAGTACCCGGTCGAGGTCCCGGGCGTCTCGGTGAGCAACTTCCTGCGCACCGCCGCCACCGCCGTCCGCGGCGAGGCCCCCAAGCTGCGCCTGTGGGTGAAGGAGGTCAAGGAGGCGATGGCCGCCCTCCAGATGGACCCGGCCTTCGCCGAGCGCAACGTGAACGAGGGCTTCTCCGGCGGTGAGAAGAAGCGCCACGAGATCCTCCAGCTGGAGCTCCTCAAGCCGAAGATCGCTATCCTCGACGAGACCGACTCCGGCCTGGACGTCGACGCGCTGCGGATCGTCTCCGAGGGCATCAACCGGGTTCGCTCGACCGGCGAGGTCGGCACCCTGCTGGTGACCCACTACACCCGCATCCTGCGGTACATCAAGCCCGACTACGTCCACGTCTTCGCGGGCGGCCGCATCGTCGAGTCCGGCGGCGCGGAGCTGGCCGACAAGCTGGAGAACGAGGGCTACGAGGCGTACGTGAAGGGTGGCGCTTCCGAGTGACCCATGCCCATGAGTCGGCGTCCCTGACGGGTCTGCTCGACACCGATGCGATTCGCAAGGACTTTCCCGTTCTGCAGCGCCTGCTGCACGACGACAAGCCGCTCGTCTACCTGGACAACGCGGCCACCTCGCAGAAGCCGCGCCAGGTACTGGAGGCGCTGACCGCCTACTACGAGCGGCACAACGCCAACGTCCACCGCGGCGTGCACGTGCTCGCCGAAGAGGCCACGGCGCTCTACGAGGGCGCCCGGGACAAGGTCGCGGACTTCGTCAACGCGCCCAGCCGCAACGAGGTGATCTTCACCAAGAACGCCTCCGAGTCGCTCAACCTCGTGGCCAACATGCTCGGTTGGGCCGACGAGCCGTACCGGGTGGACGCGGACTCCGAGATCGTCATCACGGAGATGGAGCACCACTCCAACATCGTCCCGTGGCAGCTGCTGTCGCAGCGCACCGGCGCGAAGCTGAAGTGGTTCGGGCTCACCGACGAGGGCCGGCTCGACCTCTCCAACATCGACGAGCTGATCACCGAGAAGACCAAGGTGGTGTCCTTCACCCTGGTCTCCAACCTGCTCGGCACCATCAACCCGGTCGAGACCATCGTCCGCAAGGCCCAGTCGGTCGGCGCGCTGGTCGTCATCGACGCCTCGCAGGCCGCCCCGCACATGGTGCTGGACGTCCAGGCGCTGGAGGCCGACTTCGTCGCCTTCACCGGCCACAAGATGCTCGCCCCGACCGGCATCGGCGTGCTCTGGGGCCGCCAGGAGCTGCTGGAGGACCTCCCGCCGTTCCTCGGCGGCGGCGAGATGATCGAGACCGTCACCATGGGCTCGTCCACCTACGCCCCGGCGCCGCACAAGTTCGAGGCCGGCACCCCGCCGATCGCCCAGGCGGTCGGGCTCGGCGCGGCCATCGACTACCTGTCGGGCATCGGCATGGAGAAGATCGCCGCGCACGAGCACGCGATCACCGCGTACGCGGTCGAGCGCCTGCTGGAGATCCCGGACCTGCGGATCATCGGCCCACGCACGGCCGTCGACCGCGGCGCCGCGATCTCCTTCACCCTCGGCGACATCCACCCGCACGACGTGGGCCAGGTGCTGGACGAGCAGGGCATCGCGGTGCGCGTCGGCCACCACTGCGCGCGGCCGGTCTGCCTGCGGTACGGAATTCCGGCGACCACGCGGGCGTCGTTCTACCTGTACTCGACGCCGGGCGAGGTCGACGCGCTGATCGACGGCCTGCACCACGTCCGGAACTTCTTCGGCTGACGGGACAGGGCAGGACATGAAGCTCGACTCGATGTACCAGGACATCATCCTGGACCACTACCGCAACCCCCACGGCAAGGGGCTGCGGGACGGCGACGCCGAGGTGCACCACGTCAACCCGACCTGCGGTGACGAGATCACCCTGCGGGTGCGGCTCGACGGCTCGACGGTCGCCGACGTCTCGTACGAGTCCCAGGGCTGCTCGATCAGCCAGGCCAGCGCCTCGGTGCTGAACGACCTGGTCGTGGGCAAGACCGTCGGCGAGGCGCAGGCCGTCCAGGAAGCCTTCCTGGAGCTGATGCAGAGCAAGGGCCAGGGCGAGGGCGACGAGGAGGTGCTGGAGGACGCAGTTGCGTTCGCCGGCGTCTCCAAGTACCCGGCCCGGGTCAAGTGCGCGCTGCTCAGCTGGATGGCCTGGAAGGACGCCACCGCCAAGGCGCTCGCCCAGAACCCCGCCGTGAACGACTGAATCCGCGAAGGAGGACAGACCATGAGTGACAACACCACCGACGCCGCGTCCCCCGTCGCGGAGGACACCGGCCAGCTCAACATCGTCGGCACCACCGCCGGCACCGTGTCCGTCGAGGACCTGACCGAGGCCCTGATGGACGTCGTCGACCCCGAACTGGGCATCGACGTCGTCAACCTGGGCCTGATCTACGGCATCCACATCGACGAGTCCGACGTGGCCACCATCGACATGACGCTCACCTCGGCGGCCTGCCCGCTGACCGACGTCATCGAGGACCAGGCCAAGACCGCCACCGACGGCCTGGTCCAGGACCTGCGCATCAACTGGGTCTGGATGCCGCCGTGGGGCCCCGACAAGATCACCGACGACGGCCGCGAGCAGCTCCGCGCACTCGGCTTCAACGTCTGACGGACGGCCTTTCGGTCAACCCGCTGCCGCGCGATTCTTCCTTCGGGGGAAGGGTTCGCGCGGCAGCGGTGTATCTGCGGTATCTGCGCCTCAGTGGGCGATGGCCTCGCCGGGGCGAGAGCCGGGGCGAGAACCGGGGTGGGAGCCGGGGCGAGAGCCGGGGAACGGCGCCCCGGCCGACAGGAGGGCTGCGCGTGCGCGTGCGGCACCTCTGGCCGCCACGGAAGCCCCGCCCCCGACCGCGACAGTTCGTCTTCCGAGGCCCGCGCAGGCGCGGCAGATGCCCGGCCGGGGTACCGGGTCGTGGCACTTGGCGCACTCGGAGTAGCGGGCTTCCGGGGGCCGCTCCTGCGGGCGTGAGGGAGGCATCTTGTGCTCCAGGCGGTAGCGGAGCACTGCCGCCGCCGAGTGCACCGGGACGGGCAAGCCCGGCAGCAGGGCCTGGGCCAAGTCGGCCTGGGTGCTGCCGCGTTCCAGCCACTGCGCGACCAGGGGCGCCAGCGCCTGCGCTTCGGCCTGGCCCAGGCGCAGGCGGGGTTCGGGCCGGATCACACGGAACAGGGTGGCCGCTGCTTCGCGGACCTGTTCATCCGGCACGGCAGTTGACGTTCGGGCGTTCCCGGGAGTTCCCTCCCCTCCGCCCGGGCTTTTCCCGTCGGCGGGATTCGCGGGGAGGGAGGTTCCTTCCTGCCGGTTCTTTACAACAGGGCCGCCAGCAGCGCCGGTTGCCGCTTCACCGGGCGCCGGAGGGGTGGCACTCGGAGTGGAAGGCCGTGGGGTGTCGTAGACGTGGGCCTCGCTGCGGATCGTGCCGTCGGGCATGCGGATCTTCTCGACGCGGTAGAAACCGGCGGCGGTGAGCTCCTTGAGGGCCTTGCGGATCGCGCCGCGCCCCTGCGGACTCGTGTCGGCCATGTGCCGGCCGTCCTCGCGCCAGCCGTCGGGACGGGAGAGGAGATCCGCGAGCAGGCCGCGGGCGGTGTAGGACAGTCGCCGGCACTGGAGTGCGGCGTTGGGCAGCACGGTGAAGTTGCGCACGTGGGCGCTACGATGGACGCGCATCGGGAGTTTCTGCTCCTGTTGCCTGACCCCGGGGTGTTCGAGCACCGCCGGGGTCGCCTATTTTCTGTTCGAGTACGGAACGTACCACGGCACTTGACGCAGCGTGAGGCCTTTTGTGGCATCCGGCGCCAGAGCAGTGCATATGACTGCGGGTCAGAAGTGGTCGGGCAGCCAGGGCTCCGCGTCAGCCGTGAGCCGCAGGAGCGCCACGAGGGAATCGCCTGTGCGCGCTCGGACACCAGACAGTCGGGCTGCAGCGGGGCTGCGGTAGCCCCCGGCGTACCAGGCCGCGAACTGGCCGTCGGTGAATGTCACGTGGCCTTGATCCCGGGTGGGGGTGATGTCGGCGGACCCGGCGCAGATCCGGAGCAGGTAGCGGCGCGGCGCTGTGCTGCCGGCCGTGGCGATTTCGACCGGGATCTCAACGTCGATGTCCGCTGGCCAACCACGCAGCCGAATCGCACCTTGCAGGTCGAGGACGCGCAGCATCCACGGGTGCCAGGCGTCGGCGGTGACGCGGTGCCGGTGGAGGTTGTGCAGCAGCACCGGGTACGGCGGCAGGGTGCCTCGGCGGAACCGGATGGTTTCGGCACGGCTGTCGTGTCGGCCGAGGAAAGCGAGCATCGCAGCGGCGCAGTCCTCGTTGGAAGCCCAGAAGTCGTGGACGGTGAGGTCCACGCCGTGCTGGTCGCGGCGGTTGGTCGAGAGGGACAACCAGCCGGCGGTTGGCTGATCAGGCTGGTTGAAGCGGTAGGTGGTGAGACGGTCCTTGGCCGCCTTCCAGGCCGACCACCAGTTGGGGCGCCGCACAGGCCCGTTCCAGGGCCGGGCAAGTTCCTGCTGAAGGTCCAGGGCGTCCTTGGTGAGACCGTGCTCGATGCGGAAGCCCCCGGCGGCGAAGCTGCGTTTGAGCTCGTCGGTGCGCATTGTCCAGGAGAACACTGACACGGGGGCCTGCCAGCCCATGCGTCGGGCGTAGCCGTTGGAGACCGTGGAGATGGTGGAGATCACCGCGCCCTGCGCGCGGAGCGGGCGTAGCCGTTCGGCGACCATCCGCTCGGACAGTCGGCCGCCGCGGGCCTCAGGAGCGACGCTGCCCGCGGCGAGGCATGCACTGGGCACCGGGGCACCTCCGAAGAACTGCGGGACGAGGAGCCCGAGTCCGCCGGCCACGACGTTGCCGGCCCGGATCGCGACCCGGATGTCCGCGCGGCCGCGCAGGTGCGCGATGTCGCCGATGGTGTGGCCGTAGCTGCGTTCGGCCATCGCGTCGTACTCCGCGATCAGCCCGTCGTCGGCCTCGATGAAGGAGATGTCGTCGTCCACGGTGCGGCGGCCTCCTAGTAGTTGGTGAGGGCCCGGATCGGGCCGGGGTCGATCGGCACGAGAAACGCTCGGCTGAAGGTGAGCACCGGTTGCTGGCCCTGGTTCACGCCGGTGGTGCGGCAGGTGACGACGCCCTGGTGCGGGCGGCTGAGTGAGGGGCGCTTGCTGGTGATCTCGGTTTCGGCGTAGAGGGTGTCCCCGACGAACACCGGGTTCAGGAACCGCACGTCGTCCATGCCGAGGTTGGCAGTCGTCAGGCCGCTGACGCAGCGTGCGGTCATCCCGCCCACGATCGCCAGGGTGACGGCGCTGCACACCAGGATCCGGCCCCACTCGGTGTGGGAGGCGTAGACGGCGTCGGTGTGGATCGGCGCCTGGTTGCCGCTGAGGGTGGTGATCAGGGCGTTGTCGGCGTCAGTGACAGTGCGGCCGGGGCGATGCTCGATGACCAGGCCCTCGGTGATGTCGTCGTAGCCGAAGCCGATGACCTCACGGATGCGATTCCTGCCGACCTGCCGAAAGCCGAGGGGGATCGTGACACTCACCGCGCTTGCTCCTGTCGTGCCTGCTGCTCCTGGGCGGTCTGCTCGCCGAGGCGGTCGAGCAACGCGCGGGCCTTGGCGAAGAACGGCCTGCCACGCATCTGCCCGTTGACGGAGGTGATGTGGCGGGCGCTGTGCTCGGCGGCGGCGACGATCGCGCGGGCCTCGGCGATCTCTGCCGCGCTGGGCTGGAACACGGCCGTGATGGTGGCGATCTGGCGCGGATGGATGGCGCCCTTGCCGTGGAAACCGATCGCCTTGGCCCGTTGGGCCTCCTCCCTGAGGCCGTCGGGGTCGTCGATGGCGAAGAAGGGGGTGTCGATGGCCAGGAGCCCGGCGGCGGAGCAGACGTTGGCCACGGTGTGCCGGGCGTGGAGCATCGGCTCCCAGTTGGTTGCCGTGCCGGTACCGAGTAGGGCGGCGTAGTCGGCGGACCCGAAGACCGCACCGGCCAGGCGCGGCGCGGCCACGATCGCGGGCAGGTCTGCGATGGCGCGCGGGGTCTCGATCAGTGCGAACAGGAACGGGTTGTAGACGACGGTGTCGAGGATGCCGGCCACCATGGCGACGTCCCGGGCAGACTCGGTCTTGGGGATCAGCACGACGGCGGGTTGGTGCCGGTAGGCGGCGATGGCCGCGAGGTCCTTCACGCCGTCCAGGGTGCCGAGCGCGTTGACGCGGATGCCGAGCGTGCACGACCCGGCCTCTGGGCGGTCGAAGAATCTCCAGGCGTCCTGCCGGGCTTGCTCCTTGGCGTCTGGGGCGACCGAGTCCTCCAGGTCCACCAGGGCGACGTCGGCGCCGAACGTTGTCGCAGCGGCGTACCGGTCCGGGCGCGTGCCGGGGGTCATGAACCACACCGGTCCGAGGCGGGGTGTAGTCACCGCGGTCACCTCGTACGGTGCGACAGGACGAAGCGGCTCAGGCCCGCCAGCGTGCGCACGTCGTGGATCTGGTCCTCGGTGACCCGGACGCCGAGGTGCTCGGACAGCATCACGGACAGCTCGACCACGGAGAGGGAGTCCAGCCCGAGCGCCTCCAGCGTCGCGCCCGGGTCCATCGCTCCGGGATCCACGCGCAGCTCGCGGACCAGCATGTCCTTCAGCCCGGGGTCGATCTCCATCGGCGCGGTGTCGGTCACGGTCTCCTCCTTGAGGTACATGGCGGCTTGCGGGATCAGGTCTTCCTGACCGGCGACGGCCTGGCGGCGGCCGAGCTCGGCGAATAGGACGCCGGGATGGATGCCCTCGCGGGCGGCAACGTCGAGGACGCGGTCCTTGAAGCCGGAGAACACCCCGGCCTGGCCGCTCATCACCGCCACGGAGTCAGTGCAGGGCGGGGCTTTCATCAGTTGCTGTTCGGCGAGATCGGCGGCGGCGAAGAGGTCCTGCTGGTCGATGCCGGTGGCGTAGCCGAGGCGTTCCAGGACCGGCACCAAGGCCTCGATCTGAGTGTTGCCGGCCCCGGCGCCGAAGCCGCGGGCGCAGGCGTCGATGATCGTCGCCCCGGCCTGGACGGCGGCGATCGAGTTCGCCGTGGCCATGGTGAGGTTGTTGTGCCCGTGGAAGACCACCGGGACGGTGACGGCCTGGGTGATCGCGGTGATGCGCTCGGCCACGTCCGCCGGGAGATAGTGGCCGGCGGAGTCGTAGATCCCGACGGCCTTGGCGCCGTAGCGCGCCATGAGCGCGCACTGCTCGACGAGTTGGCCGGTAGTGGCCATGTGGCTCATCAGCAGGACGCCCTGGGCTTCCAGGCCCCACTCGGCCAGGAACCCGAGGTGGCGTTCGGTGACGTCGGCTTCGGTGCAGTGCGCGGCGATGCGGAAGACCTGGGCTCCGTGGCTGACGGCCAGACGCAGGTCGTCGCTGGTTCCCCAGCCGGGGCCCATGAAGACGCCCATGCGGGCAGAGATGAGGACTCCGCGTACGGTGGCGAGCATCTCGGTGTCGCTCAGCTTGGCCAGGCCGATCTGCAGGGACGAGGCTCCGAGGCCGTTCCCGTGGCCGACCTCGATGACGGGCACCCCGGCTCGGTCGGCGGCTGCGGCATAGGCGGCCAGCTGTTCGCGGTCGAGCTGGTGGCGTACGGCATGGTGGCCGTCGCGCAGGGTCGGGTCGTGGATCACCACGCGGGGGCGGTTCGTCATCACGGGCGCGCTCCTTCGGAGACCTGAGCGTCGGCGTGCATCCGGGCCAGGTAGATCGCTGCCGCGTTGATGATTTCCAGGTTTCCGGCGTAGGCAGGCAGGCGGTGGCCGGGCGCGATGACCTCGACGGTGGCGGTGACCCGCTCGGGGGAGGCCTCGATGCGGGCCACGCTGTAGCCGGGCAGGTAGGCCTGGACGCGGTCGACAGCAGCAGCGATCAGGTGGTGCACGGTGTATAGGTCGATGTCGGCGGCCAGCGCGGTCATCGTGACGCGGAACGGGGGCGGCGGCGTGGCCGGCGTGATGTTGACGAGGACCTTGGCCCGGGGCGTGCCGGTGAAGACACACACGGCGTCCCGGGTGGTGGCGATGTACTCGTCCAGGTTCAGACGGGTCGCCCGGCCCGCGCTTCGGCTGGCGCCGGTGGAGACCACCTCGACGTAGTGGGGTGTGCGGTGTTGGGCGATGGCGTGGAGGACCGGAATGGCGGCCTGGCCGCCGCAGCTGATCAGGCTGATGTGGTGCTCGGTCAGCGCGTCGGCCCCGTTGACGGTGGGGACGGTCAGCGTGCCGAGGTTGCTCGGGGTGAGGTCCACGAGCGTGGCCCCGGTGGGCTCCAGGTGCCGCCAGTGCTCGGCATGGGAGTCGGCGTTCGAGGCGTCGAAGACCATGTCGAAGGCGGTGTCGGACTCCATGAGCGCGGCGATGCCGCCGGCCGTGGTCGGGTAGCCCATCTCGGCGGCTCGCGTCAGTCCGACGGTCTGGGTGTTGCGGCCGACGACGAGACGGCAGTCGAGTGAGGGCGAGCGGTGGATCTTGTCCAGCAGGTCGATGCCGATCAGGCCGGCCCCGAGGACGGCGACGTTGAGCCTGTTGGTCAGGGGCATGGTTGCTCCAAAAGAGCGTTGAGTGGGGCGTGCGGGAGACGGCTGGTCAGATGGCGCGGAACCACACGACGGGAAGGCACGGCGACGATGCCTCAACCGCCGTACCAGGGCGCAGGGGGATACTGGCGTGGACCGAGCCGGGCAACACGATGTCTCCGGCGCGCAGGCCTGCGCCGAGGCTGTGCAGGCGGCGTGCGAGCCATACCAGGGCGTTCATCGGGTCGCCGAGGACATCGCGGCCGTGGCCGCCGGCGGTCAGCACGTCGTTGGCCAGGACCGCGACGGACACGGCACCGAGGTCCATGCCGGCGTTGTAGGGGATGGCCGTCCCGATGGCGAATCGAGCGGCGGAGGCGTTGTCGGCCACGCTGTCCTCCAGCGTGATCCCCCAGTCCCCGTATCGGGTGTCGATGATTTCGAGTGCGAGGAACACCTCGGCCACGGCGGCTCGGGCTGTCTGGCCGTCGACGGCGGGGCCGTCCAGGTCGTGGCCGAGCCGGAAAGCGATCTCCGCCTCGACGCGCGGGGCGAGCAGCGTGCTCGTGCGCAGGTAGCCGCCGCAGGCGACCTGCATGTCTTCCAGGAGGATTCCGGAGTCCGGCTCGCTCACACCCATCTGTTGCTGCATGGCCAGTGAGGTGAGGCCGATCTTGTGCCCGAGGGGCTGGGCGCCGTCAGCCAGACGGTGGCCGATCGCCACCGCCTGGATCCGGTATGCCTGTTCCAGCGTCAGGCCGGGATAGGCCCTTGATAGGGGAACCGTGGCCAGGCCAGACAGTTCGGCCGACCGCAGCTCTTGAGCGGCTTCGATGCCCCACGCGAGGGCGTGGCCGGGGTCACTCATCGGACCTCCCGGCGGTCCGAGGGCTGTGCTGGGCGAGAAGCGTCTCCAGGTAGTCCGCGAGCGGGCCCTCCAGCCCTTCGACGCCAGTGCGGTCCACGGCGGTGATCCACTCAAGTTCCGGTGTGCGGCCGTTTGTCGCCTCCGACTCGGTCAGGGCCTCGAACTGCTTGCGCAGGACCTCCGCGGGCAGCGGCGGCGCCTGGAAGTGCACGCCGATGTTGCCGTGCTCGCCGCGCGTGACCGTCCACAGCGTCAGATCCTCGGGTGCCACGTGCACGCCGATCTCCTCGGCCAGCTCCTTGCCGGCCTGGCGGCGCAGCTCGTTCTCGTCCAGCGTCCGGCCTGCGGTCGGCGGTTCTACGTTGCCGCCGGGGAACTGCCACCGGCCCGGGGCCGCCGTCGATGGCGACATGCGTCCCACGACCAGCCGGCCATCGTCGGTCGGCTGCGCGACGGTCACGAACACGGACGACACGGCGGGCGCGCCGGGAACTCGACGCAAGGCGAAGGACCGGTAGGTGGTTCGCGCCCAGGAAAAGCACAGCACGCCCTTGTCCTCCCACGCCAGCGCCGTGCACACCACGGCGGGGCCGTCGAACAGGGACGGGTTGGCACGGACGGCGTTCTCCCAAATGTGGTCCATGGCCGACTGATGCTCGGCGGAGAGCTGCGGAGCGGGTGTCTCGACCAGTCGAAGGTGCCGTGCTTCCATGATCTGGATAGTGTGAAATTCCTTGCTGGGTAGGGGCTGTGACATCTTCAACGCCATCGTTCCTTTCCGGGACTCCGATGCATCAAGGTCCTTCCTTCTGCTCAACGGTGGTTTCGGGGCTCAGGTGGTGATGTCGGCCGCGTGCCGTGGGCTCACGCGGCCGGTACCGACTTCCGTCCGTCCGGTGTGCCCACTGTGGGAACGCGGGCGGAAACCAGGGGTTCAGGAGACGTGTTGGCTGCGGTCAATGGGTCGGGCCCGATGATCGCCCAGACGCGCTTGCCGCCTTCCTGGCGGCACCAGCCGGATTGCCGAGCGCATGCCCGGGTCAAGGCCAGGCCTCGTCCGGACTCGTCGTCCTCTCCGGCCACGGTCTCGGTGGGGCCGGTCGGGGTGCTGTCGTGCACGACGATGGTCACTGTGCCGTCGTCGGTCCACATCAGGACGTCGACCAGGTCGAGGAGCGGATTGCCGTAACGGATGGCGTTGGTGACGAGCTCGGTGGCTACCAGGCCGACGGTGAAAGGCTGCTCGTCATCAGGGCGCATCCCCCAGCAGGCGAGATTGGCCAGGATGTGGCCGCGAACTCGTGGCACGGCATCGGGCTGGCGACTGTCCACGCTCCAGCGAGCCCAGCTTGTCCCCATCGGGTGCTTGGGGGGCTTTTGCTCGATCACCTGTACACCTTCGGCCTTCGGAGTTGCTGGTTGGGTGGTGCGGAGGTGCCTGCCGAGGCGCCCGGGCGCCCCGGCAGGACGTCGGTGGGACTACTCGGCGTGGTTCTCGTTCCCGCCGTCGTTCTCGTGCTGGTTGCCGCTCTCGTTCTCGTTGCCGGAGTTGCTCATCGCGGACATTCCTCTCAGGCGGGCCTCCAGGGGTGTCCTGGAGGCGGGCTGGGCGCTGATGACAGTAAGTAAACGTGTGATCACGCATCATGAGATAGGACGTTTCCGGGAGCATCACGACCCCAGCCCCGGACGTTTTTCGTTGAGGTGGTGCCGTGTTGACTGGCTGGCCAAGCCGAGTACGGTCACCGGTACGGAACCGAGGAGCGCCATGGCCGAAGTCCATCCGAACCTGGCCCTGAAGGCGTTGATGAACGAGTACGGGCTGAGCGCCCGTAAGCTCGCCGATGCCATCAACACAGCCGAGGAATCCCTGTTTGGGCGCCCTGGCAACGCCACCGACCGACAGATTCGACGCTGGCTCGCAGGCGAGTCAGGCACCCCGCACCTGCACTACCTCACGGCGCTGATAACGGTCTTCAAGGTGCCGGCCGAACAGCTCGGCTTCGCACTCACCGGCTCCAGATCGCGGCAGCTGGCCACTCTGGAAGCCGGATCCACGCCCCTCCCAGACCGTCCCGCCGATCTCCAGGAGTCATCCACCATGCTCCGCCGTGACTTCGCCCTCGCCGCCACCGGCAACCTGCTCAGCTTCGCCTTCGCCCCGCTTCCGGCCGCTGGCCGCATCGGGATGAGCGATGTCGGCCGGATCCGCGAGAGCATCGACCAGCTTCACGCCGTCGATGACGCCTACGGCGGCGAGCAACTCGCCGACGTCGCCGAGAACTACGTCCGCCAGATCGAGGGCGCAATGGCCCGTTGCCTGTACGGGCCGAACGTGGAGAAAGCCCTCTACCAGGTCATCGGCGAACTCCACGCGTCCGCCGGGTGGTTCGCCTTCGACAGCGGTGACCATCCGCGCGCCGCCCACAACTTCGATGCCGGTCTGCGCGCGGGCCTGTTGGCGGGCGACCGCATGCTCCAGGCCCGCATCTGGTCCTACATGTCCCGCCAGTCCTGGGAACTCGGTCGTGCCATGGAGACCGTCACCATTGCCCGCGCCGCTCTGGAGGTAACCCGCAAAGGCCGTGACCACCGCCTCAGCGCTCTCCTGCACGGTCGCATGGCCCTCGGCTATGCCGCCTCCGGCGAGAGCTCCCGCTGCGCGGGCGCCCTCGCCCGCGCCGAGATCTGCCTCGACCGGGCCGCCAGCACCCCACCAGCCTGGCTTGCCTTCGTTGGCCCCGGAGAAGTTCTCGGTGCCGCCGCCATGGCCCACATGGATCTCGCCCAACCCGACAGAGCCGCCTATCAGGAAGAGCAGGGGATGGCCTTGCTCGACCCGCGCTTTCGCCGTAACCGCTTCGCCAAGCTCGTCCATCTCTCTGAGTGTCACCTCGCGGCCGGCCGACCCGAACAGGCCACCGCCACCGGGCACCAGGCACTCGACCTGTACAAGTCGGTCAACTGCCCCCGCTGGGCCGTACGTCTGGGCCGCTTCAGCTCCAAGCTGGCCGGTGCCAACCTTCCCGAGGCCAAAGCATTCGTAGAACGCTATGCCTCGATGTACACCGCCTGACAGGAAGCAGCCGCCCGTGGACGCCGCCACAATGCTCACAGTCACCTACTGCACCGCGGAGGACTCGCCCGCCATCGAGCAGCGGCTCATCGCGGTGTACGCCGAGGTCTACGCAGCAGAGGCCGCCAGCGATCCGTTCTTCTCGATCGAACGGTTCACCCAGCGCCTCCACTCCCACGCCGCCGCCCCACGCTGGGGCTGCGCGTTCGGCGAAGTCGGTGGTGAGCCGGTCGGCTACGCCTACGGTTTCGCCCGTACAACCTCGTACCGGTGGAACGGCCTGGTCACTCCGGTGCCAGCCGAGGACCTCGCGGAGACCGACACCCGCACCTTCGCCTTGTGTGAGGTGATGGTCCGCTCCCCGTGGCGCGGGAGCGGGATCGCCCGCATTCTGCACGACGAACTGCTGTCCCACCGCATCGAGGAGCGTTCGCACCTTTTGGTCGAGGAGGAGCACCCAAGGGTGCGGGCTCTGTATGAACGGTGGGGCTACCGGTGGATGGGCACCATGCAGCCGTTCCCGGACGCGCCCCGCTACGACTCGATGTTCCGCCCCATCTGCTGATCGTCGGACGGCGGGCCTTTCGTCAACCTGCTGCCGCGCAATCCTCCCCTTCGGGGGAAAAGTTTTGCGCGGCAGCGGTATGTGCGCCAGCGGGCAGCCAAGGTGGGGCTATGTCGTCTTTTGTTGCGTTCGGGCAGTGGACCTTGCCCGAATCGCCCTACGCGCTCTGGGTTCGGGGCGAGCTCGACGAACGGCTGGGGCTGCCCGAAGTGCTGCGGGTTGAGGTGATCGGTGGGGAGTTCGTTGTGACGCCATATCCGCCGGTGAACCACGCCCTGATGCTCAGGGATATTCATGAATGGCTGTTCCGCGCCGAACTCGGGGGTGGAGGTTTCCCGTGGCAGATGGTGCAGCATGTCGGCGTCGATCTCGCGGAGATCGGGGATGGCTACTGCTCCGACCTCATTGTGGTGACCGCTGAGGTGGATCTGTTGGCAAGGGCAGAAGATCGATATCTCAGTCCAAGCGAGATCGGCTTGGTGGCTGAGGTCACTGCGCATCCCAACGCACACAATGACCGGCGCCCGGTATCCGGTAAGCCCACCAAATGGAGCGGGTATGCGCGGGCGGGTGTGCCGTACTACCTGCTGGTGGATCGCGATCCACGGCAGCCCGGTGTCACCTTGTTCGGTGTGCCGAACAAGACTGAGGGGACGTACGAGGTGTTGGGGGAGTGGAAGTTCGGTGAGACCGTTCGGTTGCCGAACCCCTTTGACGTTGAGATCGGTACCGGCAAATGGAAGCCCTGGGCGTAGGCCGGGGTGAGAACGCCGCCGCCCGGGACGAATCCTCGTCCCGGGCGGCGGTGTTTCTGGGGTGGTCAGGCCTGCTTGGGCTTGCGGGCGACGGCTATCGCCAGGGCCGCGCAGAGGGTGGCGGCTAGGGCGGCGAAGCCGCTGACGGCGGGGAGGAGGCCGTAGTGCTGGACCAGGGCGCCGACGGCGACGATGGGGAGGGAGCTGCCGAGGTAGACGATGATCCACAGGGAGCTCAGCTCGGAGCCGCGGCGTTCCGGGTCCATCGCGGCGACGGCGGTGGTGAAGAGGGAGCGGAAGGCCACACCCTGGCAGATGCCGCCGAGGACGCTGCCGATGAACAGCAGTGCCGGGGTCTCGGTGTACTGGGCGGCGACGACCAGGGCCAGGCCGGCGGCCAGGCCGGTCATGCCGAGGGCGATGACCAGGCGGTCGGAGGTGGGCGGGACGAGCAGCTGGGCCAGCGCGGACGAGCCGAGCAGCAGGGCGGCCACGATCGCGCCGGTCAGGTGCGAGGAGGTGTGCAGCAGCTTGGCGGAGAAGGCCGGGGCGAGCGCCAGGTAGACACCGAACACCGCGTACGAGATGAAGCCGGCCGAGGCGGCGAGCAGGAACTCGCGGCGGCCGGTGCGCGGCAGAGCGAGTCGGCGCGGGCGCAGGTGGGCCGGGGTGGTGATGCGGGGCGGGGTGGTCGGCGGGCGGTTGCGGCCGGGCATCCGCGGGTGGACGAGGGCCAGCGGAACGCAGAGCGCCAGCAGGGCGATGGCGTGCAGCAGGAAGGGCGTCAGCAGCGGGTCCGCGCCGTTGGCGAGCAGGGCGCCGACCACCGGGCCGAGCGCGACGCCGCCGGCGGAGCAGGCCAGGGTGAGCTTGGCGGCGAGCGTCGGGTGGTCGGGCAGCAGGTCGCCGAGGGCGGCCCCGGCGGCGCCGGTGGACAGGCCGACGGCGATGCCCTGGACGGCCCGGCCGGCGGCGAGCTGCCAGAAGCTGCCGGAGGTGGCGAACACGACGTCGCCGATGGCCGCCAGCGCGACGGCGGGCAGGATCAGGGCGCGTCGGCCCAGGTGGTCGGACCAGTGGCCGACCACGGCGAGCACGGGGACCAGCGCGAACACGTAGATCGTGAAGAGGATCGTGGTGTCGAGCGGGCCGAGGCCGAGGCGCTGTTGGAGGAGCGGGTAGATCGGCGTCGCCAGATTGGCGCCGATGAGCATGAACAGCAGGGCGGCGGCGACCAGGCCGACGCGGACGCCCCGCAGGGCGTTCCAGCGGCTGATCGCGGCGAGCTGGAGCTGGGCACGCGGCGCGAGCTCCAGGGGAAGCAGGGCCTCCGACAGTCGGCGTCCGTCGAGCTGCGCGGTGCGCAGGCCGGAGCCGGCGGGGGAGAGGTCCGCCATGGCAGGGGTCTCCTGTAGCCGGGCACCACCGGGGTCGGCTGGGTGTGCCGGCGCGCCCGTCCTGAGGCGCTGTGGTGGTGGCCGCGGTGCGGGGCTCCCTGGTGGAGCGGGTGAGCTGAAGTGGGCCCCTCCTGCCCGGGGTCGGGCGGGGAGGGCGAAGGGCTTCGTTGCCCGATGGCCCGTACGGGGTGTGCACGGTACCGAGTCGAAGGATAAGGGGTGGGCGCACGGTTGCGGCGCGCGCCCCGTGAGGCCGGGCATCGGGGGTGCCCGGCCTATACGCTGAGGTTGTGGATCGGGACGCTGAGCTGATGGGCGGACCACTGGCTGAGGGAGAACGCACAACGATGGCCGGACGACGTCGGAAGAACGCCGGGGCTTCGGCGGAAGAGAGTGCGGCCGAGGCGGTCCTGCCCGCCGACCTGGAGCTTCAGGACCTCTACGGGGCGTTCGCCGCGCACGGGCTGGACGACGAGGACCTCGACGACGCGGCGGTCCTGGTGCCGCCGGTGAAGCTGCCCACCGAGGAGGAACTGGCCGCCCAGGCGAAGGCCGTACCGATGTTCGGGTACGCGCTGGCGCTGGCCCGCTGGGCCGCCCCGCATCGGGCGGTGGACGAGTTCGGCGACCTCGTGGACGAGGACCGGACCCCCGCGGCGCGGCTGCTGGGCCTGGCCCCGGCGGAGGGGGAGGTGCCGGAGGACGCGGAGATCGAGGCGATGCGGGCCTGGTCGCTGGCCTGCGACCTGGACCTGGTGGAGATCGGGACGACCGCGGCCGGCGAACACGTCGCCGTGCCCGGTCCGGACCTGGAGCCCGCCGAGCAGGGGGACCCGGACACCGTCCTGGAGCTGTGGCTCACCGCCGCCGGGATCGTCCGGGAGCTGGCCGTGGAGGCGGACTCGCTGCCGGAGGAGGAGGCCGGGGCCGCTGCCGGTGCCGGTGCCGAGGCCGGTGTCGGTGTCGAGGCCACGGCGGCCGCAGAGGGCGCGGAGGAGGACGAGGACGGCCTGAACGAGGTCGAGGAGGCCCGGGACGCCGCCGCTGAGCTGCTGGACGAGGCGTTGCAGGTGCTGTACGAGACCACCGCCTTCGCCGAGCCCGGTAACGAGACCGTGCCGCTGGGCGTGCTGGCCGCGCTGCTGGTGGTGCCGGAGGGCGAGGAGCCGAGCGAGGAGCTGCTGGGCGACATCACCGATGTGATGGTCGCACTGGACCCGATGCTGGGCGACCTGGCCGAGCTGGGCCTGCTGGAGTACCGGCCGATCGACCCGGAGCTGTTCGACGAGGAGGAGGGCGCCGAGGGCGAGGAGCCCGCCCTCGTCGGCGAAGCACCGCTGGACGAGGAGGAGTCGGCGCGCTTCGGGCTGGTCCGGCTCACCCCGCTCGGCCAGTACGGCATCCGGCAGTGGCTGCTGGAGGACGGCTACGACGCGCCGCTGGTCGGCGAGCTGGCCCAGGGGGACGCGGCCGAGCTGCTGCGCGCGGTGTGCGAGTCCGCCAACGTGCTGCCGGAGGAGGAGCTGCGGGTCTGGATCACCGCCCGGGAGCCAGTGGCGGCGGCGCGCGAGCTGCTGGCAGCGGCGCGCGGCGAGGACGCGTACGCCCCGATGCGGCGGATGCTCGCCGTCTCGGCGCTGGACCTGCTGGGCGCGCCCGCCGAGCCGGCCGTGCGGGACGTGCTGGACGACCCCGAGCTGGGCGGTGCCGCCCGGGCCTGGCTGACCTCGCTGGGCGCCACGGACGTGCCGGTGCCGGAGCGGGCGATGGCGCTGTGGACGGTGGTCGACACCTTCGCCGCCCAGCTGCTGGACAGCGGCGGCGATGCCGGGCTGCTGCGCGAGCTGATCGCGGACCTTCCGGTGACCGGCAACCCGGCGTCCTACTTCGGCGAGCTCTGGCGGGTCGACCACCCGTACACGGCGGACGTCCTGGAGGCCGTCGGGGAGCTGCACCTGGACCGGGCGGTGGCCAAGGAGGCCCGCAAGGCGGCCTTCAAGGCGCGGTCCAAGAGCTGACGGGCTGCGCGGGGGCGGCTTCCTGCGGTTTCCTGCGGCTTTCCGTGGCTTCCTGCGGCGGCCCTAGGGAAGGTCGAGGGAGCCGTCCTCGGCGAAGGGGAAGAACGGGTTGTGGGCCAGCTCCCAGAGGTGGCCGTCCGGGTCCTCGAAGTAGCCCGAGTAGCCGCCCCAGCTGGTCGGGACCGGCGGCTTGACCACCACGGCGCCGGCCTCGACCGCCGTCTTCAGCGCGGCGTCCACCAGCGCGGGGGACTCCAGGTTCACCGCGAGGGTGACGCCGCGGAAGGCGGGCTCGCCGGTGGCGGGCACGCCCGCGTCGGCGGCCAGTTCCTCGGTGGGGAAGAGGCCGAGCACCGAGTCGGCGGTGCGGAACCAGACGATCTCCGGGCTGGAGGCGGAGGACCGCCGCCAGCCCAGGTCTTCGTAGAAGCGGGTGCTGCGGTCGAGGTCGGCGACCCCGAGGGTGACGATGCTGATCCGGGCGGGGAAGCTGCTGTCTGCTGTCATGCCGCCAGGGTAGGGAGCACGGCTGACAACCGCGCGTCCTGACACGGTCTGCGTCCCTGCCCCGCCCCCGAGCTGATGACCCGGCAGGTCCCCGGCACGTAAGGTGGCGTCGGCGATGCGGGCGCGAGGACTCGGGGGTGCGGCACAGGATGATGCGGGAGAGCGGCGGCAGGCCCCCGGAGCGAAACGCCGAGCGGACGGGTCGTGCGCGCGTGCCCGACCCGAGGAGCCAGGAGGATCGTTTCGCCGCCATGGAGGAGTTCTCCCGCCGGACCCTGGCGGCGGCCGACTTCCCGGTGTACGGCGTGGTCGCCGGGCTGGACCGCGGGGGCGACGCGCTGGCCGCCTTCGAGACCTCCGGCGGCGAGCTCTCCTGGGTCGAGGTGCAGTCCGGCGACCGGGGTTCGGCGGCCGGCCCGTACGTGACCGTGCGCACCTACCGGCCGAGCGCCGAGCTCGGCGAGGACCTGCCCGAGTTGGAGGACGTGGTCGAGGACGAACGCGACCGCGTCTACGACCACCTGGGGGTCGACGAGGGCGACGGGCCCGGCCGGGTACGGGCGTTGCGCGAGTGGATCACCGTGGACGGCGAGCCGTGCCCGGTGGAGGTGCACGAGGACCGGCCGGTGCTCTGGCCGGGTGCGCCGGCCGGCGGCGGGGCGGGCCCGGTCTGGGCCGGGCGGCTGCGGATCGGCGGGCTGACCGTGACGGTGTGCGGGCGCGGGGTGTCGCCCGGCGGCGTGGATCTCGGCGGGATCGCGGACTTCGAGCCGTACCTGCGCGGCCGCACCGAGGTGCTGGACGACCTGGCCGCCCGGCGGGCCCGGCAGGTCCCGGTCGAGGAGCGCGAACTGCCGCCCGCCGTCGGGCTGGAGGCGCACCGGGAGCTGATCGTGCAGAGCATCGCCGAGTCCGCCGCGATCGAGGCGCAGGTCCGGGCCGGGCGGACCCCGCGGCGTCCGCGCGGGCTGCGCGGGGACGGCTACGCGGTGCGCTGGGAGGTGGCGGTGCGTCAGCAGATGCGGCTGGCCACCGAGACCCGGGAGGAGGCCACGGTGGCGGTGACCGGGATGGTCAACCACCTCAACCGGCTGTCCCGGCAGACGCATTGGCTGATCGGGACGCCGGAGGGCGCGGCGGCCGTCGAGGAGGTCGTCCGGTACACGGTGTTCGCCAGCGAGGTGGCGAGCCTGCCGGCGCAGCGGGCCTGGGAGCAGCTGTGGCGGGAGCGGCCGGGCGGCGGCGGGCCGGAGATCTGGGAGGAGCAGCGGCTCGCCGAGCAGCTGTGGCTGTCGGCCTGGGAGCAGTGGCGGACGACGCGGGCAGGATGACCACCGGCCGGGCGCGCGGATGACCACCTGCCGGGTGCGCCGGGGCGGGTTCGAGGGCGGACCGAGGCAAAGCGGAGGTCATGTGTCGGTCATCGGTTGGCAAATGGCCGCCTCGGCGTGAGGTGGGCGTCATACCCGGTTCATCCCTGCGGCGGAGTCTGCTGGGCGTCGACGACCTGCCTCGACGCCCCGCTCGCCGGCCACCGGGCCCACCCCGGTCCGGCGGCCGATTCCTCAGGAGTTGCTGCCATGTCGCTGTCCCGCCGGGACTTCGTCAACCGTTCCACCCTCGTCGGGGCCGGCGTGCTGATCGCCGGCAGCGCGGAGGCGCTGGCCAGTGCCCCGGGCGCGATCGCCGCCCCGGCCGGTGGCGAGCTGCCGGACGCGGCCGCCGCCGCTGTCGCCGACGGCGCGCGCGCCGCCGTCGGCTACGGCCCGCTGGTGCAGGACCCGGCCGGGCTGCTGTCGCTGCCGAAGGGCTTCTCGTACAAGGTGGTGAACCGCGCCGGCGTCACCAAGCTGCGCACCGGCGAGTTCACCCCGAGCAACCACGACGGCACCTCCGCCTTCGAGGACGAGCGCGGCGGCAACCTGCTGGTCGTCAACCACGAGCTGTCCGGTGCCCGCGCCAACTGGCCGTACCCGGTGCCGCTGACCGAGGGCCACGTCTACGACCCGGGCGCGGCCGGCGGCTGCACCATCGTGCACGCCAAGCGGAACGGCTCGGTCGAGCAGTGGGTCGGCATCGCCGGCACCTCCACCAACTGCGCGGGCGGCGTGACCCCGTGGGGCACCTGGCTGTCCGGCGAGGAGACCGAGGACAGGGCCGGCAAGAACGGCTTCACCAAGGACCACGGGTACATCTTCGAGGTCGACCCGTTCGACGACGACTACAACCGCGACCCGCAGCCGGTGAAGGCCTTCGGCCGGTACGCGCACGAGGCCGTCGTGGTGGACCCGAAGCGCGGCCACGTCTACCTGACCGAGGACGCCTCGAACCCGAACGGCCTGCTGTTCCGCTGGACCCCGCCGGCCGGCTTCAAGCACGGCCGCTACCAGCTGCGCAAGCTGGCCGCCGACGCCGGCGTGCTGGAGGCCTTCAAGGTCTTCGACGCCCAGGGCAAGTTCGTCGACGACCTCTCCCGCGCCACCAAGGTCGGCACCACCTACGGCGCGGACTGGGTCAAGGTCCAGGACCGCGACGCCAGGACCGTCTCGGTCCGCAAGCAGTTCAAGGACGGCGAGGTCACCCGCGCCCGCAAGCTGGAGGGCATGTGGTGGGGTGACGGCGGCTTCTACTTCGTCTCCAGCTTCGCCCGCTCGGAGAGCCCGGTGCAGCACGACGGCCAGGTCTGGTTCTACAACCCGACCCGCCGCACCATCACCCTGAAGGTGCTGCTCGGCGTCAACACCGACGTCTGGGGCGACCACGACAACTTCGACGGTCCGGACAACATCACCGTCTCGCCGTACGGCGGCATCGTGATCGCCGAGGACGGCGAGGGCGTGTCGCACCTGTTCGGCGCCACCGAGGACGGGCTGACCTACTCGATCGCCCGCAACGAGCTGAACATCGGCACCGCCGAGAAGCCGGAGTTCAGCGAGTTCACCGGGGTGACCTTCTCGGACGACGGCAAGACCCTCTTCGCCAACATCCAGACCCCGGGCATCCAGCTGGCCGTCACCGGCCCGTGGCACCGGCTGAACGAGCACAAGCGCGGCCAGGGCTACGGCGAGTGACCCGGGGTTCGTAGTGTGAGGTGAATCGGCTGCCCGCGGTCACTCGTCCGCGGGCAGCCGCAGTTGCAGCATCGCCAGCAGGCGCTGCTGCGGCTGGGCGAGGTCGATGCCGGTCAACTGCTCGGCCCGGCGCACCCGGTAGCGCAGGGTGTTGGGGTGGATGTGCAGGGCGTCGGCGGCGACCCGGACCTCGCCGAGCGCGTCCAGCCAGGCCAGCACCGACTCGGCGAGCCGGGTGCCGTGCCGGCGGTCGTACGCGGCGAGCGCGGTCAGCCGGGGGTCGCGCAGGCCGGCGCGCTCCTGCAGCAGCGCGAGCATCTCGCTGACCAGCACCTCGGCCTGGACGTCGATCAGCGCCGCCACGTCGAGGTCCACCCCGCCGCGGCCCATCGCGTCCAGGATGCGGTCCGCCTGCGCGCGGGAGTCCGGCACCTGGGCCAGGCCGTCCACGGTCGAGCCGATCGCGGCGCGCAGCGGGACCCCGAGGTGCTCCCGGGCGGCCGTCACCACCTCGTCCGCCCAGCCGCGCACGGTGGCCATCGGCAGGGCGGACGGGAGCTCGGGCAGCAGCACGTACACCCGGGACTCGATCGGGGCGAGCAGCGCGGTGCGGTGCCGGGCGGCGGTGTGCACCGAGATCAGGCCGGTGACGTCGGAGCGGTGCAGTGCCTCGGTGGTGTGCGCGCTGTACGCGAGCACGGTGGCCGGGCGGCGCAGGTCCAGGCCCAGGTGGGTGGCGAGCGACTGCGGGCCGGTGGAGCCCTCCAGCAGGCCGGTGAGCAGGGTCCGGGTGAGCCGCACGTCGGCGGACAACTCGCGTCGGCGGCGCACCAGTTGGGCGGCGGCCACCCGGGCGGCGCCGACCAGGGCCTGCTCGGCGAGCGGCGCCAGCGGCTGCGCCCCCTCCTGTACCCAGATGGTGCCGAGCGGCTGCGCCCCGGCCCGGATGCCGATCGCCAGGCGGCGGCGCAGGCCGAGTTCGGGGTGCGGCTCGACCGCGATCGGGGCGTCCGAGCTGCGCAGGTGCTGGAAGATGCCCCACTCGCGGAGCTTGGACAGGTACGGCTCGGGGCCCTGCCAGCCGAGGATGGAGAGCCGGCGCAGGTCGTCGACCTCGTCCGAGTCGGAGGAGCGGGAGTACGCCAGCACCCGGCTGGAGGTGTCCTCGATCGAGACGATGCCGTTGGTGAGCACGGCGACGGTCTGGGCGAGGGAGAAGAGGTCACCCGCGTTGGGCTCGGGGGCGCCGGGGGTGTCGGGGGCGTCCGGGCCGGCGATGATCGCGCGGGCGAGCGAGTCGAGGTGTTCCCAGCGGGTCTCGCGGCGGACCGAGAGCAGGGCGACGCCCGCGTCGGTGGCGGCCTCGCGCAGCGCGTCCGCCTGTCCGGGGCCGTCCAGCTTGACGGCCACCGCCGCGGCGCCGGCCCGTCCGGCGGCGCGCAGGGCGGGGAGGGCGGCGCGGCCGCGGGCGCCGATCGCGAGGACGAGTTCGCCGGGGGCGGCGGTCGGCGGGTCCTCCGGGTCGAGGATCGCCACGTCGCGGACCGGGACGTCCAGGCCGTGCGGGGCGGCCTGCAGTTCGACCAGGGGTTCGCCGAGGGACATCAGGAGCTGCCGGAGCGGGAGGCCGGGGGTCGTCATCGGGCCTCCTTCATCCGCTCGGACAAGGCCGTGTGGTTGATTTTAGCCGGGCGGACAGCTTTTCGGTCCGGCTTTCGTAGATAGTTGACTCTGACTATTCAGGAATGGATAGTCGGTACTGACCAAGAGATGAGGACGTCTCGTGGCGAAGCGACGCAAGGTGTCGAACCCGCTGGCCCTCGCGGTCCTGGCCGAGCTCGTGGCCGAGCCGATGCACCCGTACGAGATGGGGCGCCGGCTCAAGGAGCACGGCAAGGACCGCAACATCAAGTACAACCGCAGCTCGCTCTACATGGTCGTGGAGCAGCTGCGGAAGGCCGGGTTCGTCGCCGAGCAGGAGACCGTCCGCGACACCCAGCGACCGGAGCGCACCGTCTACGCCGTCACCCCCGAGGGCAGGGCGGAGCTCCGCGACTGGATGCGCGAACTCGTCGCCGAACCGCAGCACGAGTACCCCGCGTTCGGGGTCTCGCTGTCGCTGCTCATGGTGCTCCCGCCGGCCGAGGCCGTGGAGCTGCTGGAGCAGCGCCTGGCCGCGCTGGCCGCCGAGGTGGCGGGCATCCGGGCGAGCCTGCGGACGGCCCTGGACGACGGCGTGGCCTGGATGTTCCTGATCGAGGAGGAGTACCGGGCCGGCGGGCTGGAGGCCGAGAGCCGCTTCGTCGAGCACCTCGTCCGACAGCTCCAGGAGCCGGAGTTCCTCCGGACCTGGCACGAGATCTTCGGGAGTCTGCAGTGAACGCAATCCGCACCGCGAAGAAGGCGCTGGTCATCGGCGGCGGGATCGCCGGACCGGTGATGGCGCTGGCCCTGCGCAAGGCCGGCATCGAAGCGGTCGTCTTCGAGGCCTACGACGCCTCGGCCGAGGGCATCGGCGGCACCTTCATGATCGCGCCCAACGGGCTCGACGCCCTGGCGGTCGTCGGCCTGGCGGCGGAGGTCGGGGCGATCGGGCAGCCGATCGGCCCGATGCTGATCGAGGACGGCAAGGGCGGCGTGCTGGCCGAGTTCGCCGGCCTCGCCGACCTGCCGCCCGGCCGGGTCATGCGCCGCGCCGAACTGTACGAGGTGCTCCAGCGGCGGCTGCGGGAGACCGGCATCGAGGTCCGGTACGGCAAACGGCTGGTCGGCGCGGAGGAGGGCGCCGACGGCGTCACCGCCCGCTTCGCCGACGGCGGCACCGCCACCGGCGACCTGCTGATCGGCACCGACGGCACCCGCTCCACCGTCCGCACGCTGATCGACCCGGCCGCGCCCGGCGCGCAGTACACCGGCCTGCTCGGCGTCGGCGGCTACAGCCCCCACCGGCTGCCCGGCCGGGCCGGACGCGGCGAGACCATGCACTTCGCCAACGGCGCCCGCGCCTTCTTCGGCTACTGGGGGCTGCCGGACGGCGCCGGGACGGCCTGGTTCAGCAACATCCCGCAGCCCGAGCAGCAGAGCGCCGAGCAGGTCCGCGCCGTCAGCCGGGAGGAGTGGCTGCGCCGGGTTCGCGACCTGCACGCCGACGACCTGCCCGCCCGGGACGTGCTGCGCGAGGCCGACGCCGACACCGTCGAGGTCTTCCCGCGGCTGGAGATCATGCCGTCCGTCCCGCACTGGTACCGCGGCCGGATGGTGCTGGTCGGCGACTCCGTGCACGCGCCCTCCAACAGCTCCGGCCAGGGCGTCTCGCTGGCCGTCGAGAGCGCCGTCGAACTCGCCCGCTGCCTGCGGGACCTGCCCGACCACACCGCCGCCTTCGCCGCGTACGAGGCGCTGCGCCGGCCCCGGGTCGAGAAGATCGCCGCCAACGCGGCGCGCACCAACGACCAGAAGGCCTCCGGTCCGGTCGGCCGGGCGCTGTTCCGGCTGCTCGCGCCGATCGCGATGCGGACCTTCATGAGCCCGGAGAAGATGCTCCGCCCGGTGCACGGCCACCGGATCGACTGGGACCGCCCGGTGACGGCGGCTCCCACCGCGACGGGCCGTCAACGGCGCGCCGTGACCGCGCCGTGACCCCTTCGTCGGGCCGGACAACGCCGTACGGGGGAATTTAGCCTTCCGGCCAATCAAGTGGCCCCGGGGGCAGGAATAGCGTTCGTGCTGTGGCCGGCGTGCGACCCGCGCCGGCATCCCCCCCGCAACAACGAAGGAGAGCGTGCGCTCTATGGACGCTGTGACCCAGGTCCCCGCGCCGGTGAACGAGCCGGTCCACAGCTACGCCCCGGGCAGCCCGGAACGGGCCCGCCTGGAGGCCAAGCTGAAGGAGCTGGGCGGCCAGGAGCCGGTCCAGCTGACCATGACGATCAACGGTGAGCGCCGCATGGGCGGCGGCGCCGAGATCCACGTCGTCCAGCCGCACAACCACGCGGCGAGGCTCGGCACCCTGCGCAACGCCACCCAGGCGGACGCGCAGGAGGCCATCGACACTGCCCTGGCCGCGGCCCCGGCCTGGCAGGCGCTCTCCTTCGACTCCCGTGCCGCGATCTTCCTCAAGGCCGCCGACCTGCTGGCCGGCCCCTGGCGCGAGACCCTGGCCGCCGCCACCATGCTCGGCCAGTCCAAGACCGCCCAGCAGGCCGAGATCGACACCCCCTGCGAGCTGGTCGACTTCCTGCGGTTCAACGTCCACTTCGCCCGCCAGATCATGGCCGAGCAGCCGATCTCCTCGGGCGGCGTGTGGAACCGCAGCGACCACCGCCCGCTGGAGGGCTTCGTCTACGCCATCACCCCGTTCAACTTCACCGCGATCGCCGGCAACCTGCCGACCGCGCCCGCGCTGATGGGCAACGTGGTGCTGTGGAAGCCGTCCCCGACCCAGCAGTACTCCGCGCACCTGCTGATGCAGCTGCTGCAGGAGGCCGGCCTGCCCAAGGGCGTCATCAACATGGTGACCGGCGACGGCCTGGACGTCTCCGCCGTGGCGCTCAAGCACCCGGCGCTGGCCGGCATCCACTTCACCGGCTCCACCGCCACCTTCCAGCACCTGTGGCGTGAGGTCGGCACCAACATCGCCTCGTACCGCACCTACCCGCGGATCGTCGGCGAGACCGGCGGCAAGGACTTCCTGGTCGCCCACCCGTCCGCCGACCCGGCCGTGCTGAAGACCGCGATGACCCGCGGCGCCTTCGAGTTCCAGGGCCAGAAGTGCTCGGCGCTCTCCCGCGCCTACGTCCCGGCCTCGATCTGGGCCGGCCTCAAGGACGAGTTCGCGGCCGAGGTCGAGGGCCTGACCATGGGCGACGTCACCGACCTGGCGAACTTCATGTCCGCCGTCATCGACGACCGCGCCTTCGCCAAGAACAAGGCCGCCATCGACCGTGCCCAGGCCGACCCCGGGGTCGAGGTCCTGGCCGGCGGGACGTACGACGACTCGGTCGGCTACTTCGTCCGCCCGACCGTCCTGGTCTGCGAGGACCCGGCGTCCGAGTACTTCCGTGACGAGTACTTCGGCCCGATCCTCGCCGTGCACGTCTACCAGGACGAGAACTACGAGGAGATGCTGGCCCAGATGGAGTCGGTGTCCCCGTACGGCCTGACCGGCGCGATCATCTCCCAGGACCGCGCGGCCGCCCAGGACGCCATGCACAAGCTGCGCTTCGCGGCCGGCAACTTCTACATCAACGACAAGCCGACCGGCGCCGTCGTCGGCCAGCAGCCCTTCGGTGGCGGCCGGGCCTCGGGGACCAACGACAAGGCCGGCGCCAAGCAGAACCTGGCGCGCTGGACCTCGACCCGCTCGGTCAAGGAGACCTTCGTCCCGCCGACGGACTACCGCTACCCGCACATGGGCTGAGTGCCCCTCCCGACCACATCGGTCACCTGACGCCCGGCCCCGCAGCCGGGCGTCGCCCGCCGGGGCGGCGGGCCCCACTCCCGTACCGCCGCCCCGGCCCCTTTCTGCCACCCTTAGAAGCACCAGCTCCAGGAGTCACGATGCTCCGTTCCGCCCTTCTCGCGGCCTCCCGGTCGCCGCAGGTCCGCACCGTGGTCGAGAAGTTCCCGCCGACCCACGCGATAGTCGAGCGCTTCGTCGCCGGTGAGGCCCTCGACGACGCCGTCACCGCCTGCGACGACCTGGTTGCCACCGGCCGCAAGGTCACCCTGGACCACCTCGGCGAGGACACCCAGGACGCCGCCCAGGCCGCCGGCACCGCCGAGGCCTACGAGCACCTGCTCAAGGCGCTCAAGGAGACCGGCCTCGCGGCCGGTGCCGAGGTGTCGGTCAAGCTGTCGGCCGTCGGCCAGTTCCTCCCGGTGGACGGCGAGAAGATCGCGCTGGAGAACGCCCGCCGCATCTGCGAGGCCGCCGCCGACGCGGGCACCACGGTGACCCTCGACATGGAGGACCACACCACCACCGACTCCACCCTCGCCATCGCGCGCGAGCTGCGGGCCGACTTCCCCTGGCTGGGCGTCGTGCTCCAGGCCTACCTGCGCCGCACCGAGGCCGACTGCCGCGAGTTCTCCGGCCCCGGCTCGCGCGTGCGCCTGTGCAAGGGCGCCTACAAGGAGCCCGAGTCGGTCGCGTACCAGGGCAAGCACGAGGTCGACCTCGCGTACGTCCGCGCGCTGAAGATCCTGATGGCCGGCGAGGGCTACCCGATGATCGCCTCGCACGACCCCAACATGATCAAGATCGCCGGCCAGCTCGCCCAGTGGAACGGCCGCAAGCGGGACTCCTTCGAGTACCAGATGCTGTTCGGCATCCGCCCCGAGGAGCAGCTGCGCCTCGCCGGCGAGGGCAACACCATGCGCGTGTACCTCCCGTACGGCCAGGAGTGGTACGGCTACTTCATGCGCCGCCTCGCCGAGCGCCCGGCGAACCTCACCTTCTTCCTGCGCGCCATGGCCACCCGCGGCTGACCCTGACGCCACGTCGAACGGCCCGCACCCCCGGTGGAAGGGGGGCGGGCCGTTTTCGCGTCAGAGGAACGGTTTGGTGTCCAGCTCGAAGCCGAAGGGTTCGGGCAGCGCGAGAGGCTCGCCGAAGGCGGCCAGATGGACCTCGGTGTACTCGTCGCGGTGGGGCTTGCCGAACAGGCTGATCTGCGACCTCTCGCGGTCGACGAGGAGGTAGAGCGGGATCGCGGCGCGGGCGTAGCAGTGGCGTTTGGCGATGCGGTCCTGGTCGGGCTTGCCGGACGTCACCTCCGCCACCATGGCGACACCGTCCGGCTCCATCCAGGACGGGGCGCCCCGGAAGAGGCGGAGATCCTCGGGGGCGAAGGTGGCATCGGGGATGACGTGGTTCTTCGGGCAGAGACCGCCACTCACGAGTCGAAGGCCCTTGCCGCCGGAAACGCTCATGTCGGTCGTGGAATGCCGGATCACCTGCTTGATCAGGTGACTGATGTGGTCCTCGTGATCGCCGTCCGGCGGTGGTGCCACGACGATCTCTCCCTCGATGAGCTCGGCTCGGAAGCCTTCGGGGGAGTGCAGGCTCAGGAAGCTCTCCAGCAGGATGTCGGCCTGCGACGGGGAGTCCGTGATCGGTTGCTCATGCGCCACAGCACTCATGATGCCCCTCCTTCAGATGGACGTCACGCTAGCGAGTGCCGAACCGGGTTATGCCGTGCACGGTTTGATTTCACTCGATGGTGTGGGTTTGAGTTTCGGACTAGGATCGGAGCTTGGTGAACTGGGCGTTTGGCGCGAGGAGTTGGGGATGCTGAAGGAGTTCGCGGGGCTGTCGACGCCGGTGGTGGCGGATGCGTGTGTGCGGTTGGGGGTGGAGCTGCGGGCGGCGCCGGTGGGGGTGGTGGCGGTGACGGCCGGGGGCCGGGTCGCCGGGCGGGTGCTGCCGGTGCGGCACTACGGGAGCGTGGACGTGTTCCTGGAGGCGTACGGTGCGGCCCGGGCCGGGGAGGTACTGGAGACGGCCGCCGCGATCGCCCGCACCGAGCGGGCGCAGGCCGAGCGGATCGCCGCCGGCGACACGCTGCGCCGGCAGACCGCCTTCGACGCGTACCTGGAGCGCCGGGCCGCCGACCCGTCGTACAGCTTCCGGCAGCACCTGCGGCGGGTCGGCGGGGCGATCGAGGAGTAGCGAAGTTCCCTACAGGGGCCGGTGCATGACGTGCAGGCCGACGTAGCCCTCGGTGGGGTGGTGGAAGCCCTCCGGGAGGGTGCCGATGACGGTGAAGCCGAGCGACTCGTAGAGCTTCACCGCGTGCTCGTTGGAGGCGACCACGGCGTTGAACTGCATCGCCCGGTAACCGGCTTCACGGGCCCACGCGATGGTGTACTCGGCGAGGGCCCGGCCGATGCCCCGGCCGGAGTGGGCCGGGTCGACCATGTAGCTGGCGCTGGCGATGTGCGAGCCGTTGCCCTGGTGGTTGCGGTTCATCTTGGCGGTGCCGAGCACCGCGCCGGTGGCCTCGTCGACGGCGACCACCGTGCGGTTCGGGGCCGTGAGCAGCCACCAGCCCCGGCCCTGCTCGAAGTCCAGGTCGAGCGGGAACGTGAAGGTCTCGCCGGCGGCGACGATGGCGTGGAAGAAGGGCCAGATGGCCGGCCAGTCCTCGGGGGTGGCTTCGCGGATGAGCATCCGCTCAGCATGATCCGCACCCGGCGGGCTGGGCAACTGCATTTCGGGACTCCGCCCGCCGGGTGCGGATCGTCCGGGCGTGGTCAGCCGAGGATGGCGTCCTCGACCAGGGCGGCCGCGTGGGCCTGGCCCTTGGCGTTGGGGTGCACCAGGGCGTAGTGCAGCGGGATGATGCTGGTCAGCACGCCGTCCAGCCAGTGGTCGTCGTCGCAGACGCTGTGGCCGGCGGTGGAGGGGTAGAGGTCGACGAAGGTGTCGCCGTGGGCGGCGGTCTCCTGGGCGATGACCGCGTTGAGCGGCTCCAGGATGGCGGTGCGGGCCCAGGCGAGGTCGCCGGTGGTGAAGGTGGCGAACTGGTGCAGGTCGCCGTACCGGCAGCGGGTGGCGTCCTCGGGGATGAGGTGCGGGTAGCCGACGGTCAGCAGCCGCGCGAACGGGGCCTTGGCGTGCAGCGCGCCGAGCATCTGGTCGTAGTCGCCGCGCAGTTGGTTGAGGCGCCCGGGCAGGCTCGCGTCGTACTTGTCCTTGCAGGGCGTGCCCTTGCCGAGGTTGCCCGCGCCGAGTTCGATGCAGGCCTTGAGGATCTCGGCGAAGCCGAGGGTGTTGCCGCCGACCCCGACGGTGATCAGGTCGGTGTCGGGGGAGACGGTGTCGATCTGCGGCGGGACCGGCGGGAAGGGGGCGTCGGGGTCGGTGCCGAAGGGCGGGAGCGGGCGGCCGAGCGGGGTCAGCTTGGTCTGGTAGACGTCCTTGGCGGTGGCGCCGCTGCAGCTGGCGTTGCGCAGGTCGAGCAGCGGGCCGAGGCGGCGGCGGATCACCTCGGGGTAGGAGAGGGTGGTGCGGGCGCAGCCGTCGTGGGGGTCGGTCTCGCCGCCGGTGGCCTCGATGACGCCGGCGGTGTAGGAGTCGCCGAGCGCGGCCCAGGTGAGGGCCCCGGCACGGCCGGACGGCTTGGCGGCGGCCTCGGCGGCGGACGGGGTGATCAGGCCGGCGGTGAGTGCGACGGCGCTGCCGGCGATGACCAGGCGGGACAGGAAGCGTGGCACGGTCTCTCCCTCAACGAGTGCGCGGGAGAGCGCGATTCACCCCCCTAGAGGTAGATCGAGTCGCCGTGTGGACGACTTGATGCCTCAGGAGGGTGAATTCGTCGGCGTGACCGTGACGTCGGGCCGTTCGGCCGGAGTGGGTCAGAGCAGGGCGGCGGACGGATCGGCCATCGCCCGGGCGGTCTTGGCGTCGACGTACTCGCCGAGCGCGGTCATCACCCACTCGCCGGACGTCTGGCGGACCAGCTTGCACATCACCACGCCGGTGCTCGGCTCGGAGTGGGTGAGGTCGAAGCGGACCAGTTCCTCCTCCGTCCGGGCGTCCAGCAGGCGGCAGTAGGCGTTCTTCACCTCGGTGAACCGCTGGCCGGAGAAGGAGTTGACGACGAAGACCAGGCCGGTGACCTCGGCCGGCAGGCCGTCCAGGTGCACGGTGATCGACTCGTCGTCGCCGGCGCCGCCGCCGGTGAGGTTGTCGCCGGAGTGGGCGATCGCGCCGTTGAAGACGGTCAGCTTCATGAACCAGGCCGTCTCCAGCTTCTTGCGCCGGGCGTCGAAGGCGAGGCAGGAGGCGTCCAGGTCGACGCTGCGGCCGCGGCCGGCGGGCTCCCAGCCGAGTGCCATCCGGACTGAGGAGAGGAAGGGGCGGCCGTTCTTCACCAGGGAGACCGAGCTGCCCTTGACCAGGCTGACCCGGCCCTTGTCCAGGGTGACCTTGGCGGGGGCGGGCGGCGCCGGCGGTGCGGCCGGGGGTGCTGGCGGTACGGGCTCGGTGGAGGCGAGGGCGATCCGCGGGTCGACGGGGGCCGGGACCGGGGCGGGGGCCGCCGGGGCCGCAGGGGTCGCAGGGGGAGCGACGGGTGCGGCGGGCGGCGCGGGCGGGATGGGCGCGGTCTGGGCCGGGGTGGCCGGGGCCGGGGCGTCGTCGACGGTGACGCCGAAGTCGGTGGCGATGCCCGCCAGGCCGTTGGCGTAGCCCTGGCCGACCGCGCGCACCTTCCAGGCGCCGCCGCGCAGGTAGACCTCGACCACGATGAGCGCGGTCTCCCGGCCCAGCTGCGGCGGGGTGAAGGTGACCAGGACCTGCCCGGTGTCGGCGTCGCGGACGGTGGCGGTCGGCTCCATTCCGGCGAAGGTGGCGGAGTCGTCGGCGGGGCTGGCGGTCACCACGATCTTGGTGATGTCGGCCGGGACGGCCAGGGTGTCGACGGTGATCGCGTCCGGCGTTCCGGCGGTGGCCGGGCGGTGGCTGACGCCGGGGCCGTGCGGGGCGTTGAAGAAGACGAAGTCGTCGTCCGAGCGCACCTTTCCGGCGTCGGTCAGCAGCAGACCGGAGACGTCCAGCGCCTTGGGTGCGGTGACCTCGACAGTCACCCGCGCGGCGGTCAGCGGGGCGTTGCCGCCTTGGGTCAGGACGGTGGACACGGACTCCTCCTCGGGTGCGGAACGGCGACCGGCCGGGGCCGTCGGGGCCGCCGGGCCGGGTGCTGCCCACAGTAACGAACGGGGGTGCCGGGATGAGCCCGTCCGGGGCGGTGACCTGTCGGATCGTCGGACGGTACGGCTGGGCCTCAGCGGGGTGCGATGGCCGGCGGCGCGGTGTTCTGCGGCGCAGTGTCTTGCGATGCGGTGGTGCGCGGTGCGGTGGTCGGCGGGAGCCCGGGCGCCTGCGGTTCGGCCGGCTGGGGCGCGACCGGGCCGAAGGAGCCGAGGGCGGCGACCGCCCGGGGGTGGTCGATGCCGAAGGCGGCGGCGCTCCAGCTCTCCAGCGCGACGGGCTTGCGGACCAGGCCGGACGGGCCGGACGGGCCGGATGGACCGGCGGTCGGGCGGGTGCCGCGCACGCCGAAGGCGTACCGGCCGGGCGGGACGTCGGTGCCGGCCGGGGTGGTGAAGCGGTAGACCAGGGTGCCGCGGTCCTGCTGGGCGGTGACGACCGCGCCGGGCAGATCGGTCCAGGCGGTGCCGCTGCCGGGGGCCAACTCGCCCGGGGAGAGCCGGAATTCGGCCTGAAGCGCGGTCAGCGGCTCGGCGACGGCGAGGTCGAGCTGGTGCCGGAGGCCGTCGCGGCCGAGCGGCGTGACGGTCGCGACGCCGACCAGGGCCTGGTCGACGTCCGGCGCGGTGTCCGGGTCGGCGCCCGGGGCGGGGGTGCCGGTGCCGGTGCCGTCGGAGGGGCCGGACGGGGCGGTGGACCCGCCCGGGGCGGGCGCCGGGCCGGACACCGGGCGGGGCCCGGGCGCGTGCGGCACGGTCGGCGAGGGGGAGGTCGAAGGCGTCGCGGCGGGTTGGTCGGTGGCGGGCACGCCGGGCTGGGCCGACGGCGAGGGCCCGGCGGCGGCGTCGGCCTGCGTGGCGGGCGTGCCGGTGTCGGCCGGCCAGGAGCCGGGCCCGCGGCCGGAGCCGCGATCGGCGGCGGCCTGTCCGCCGGTCTCCTCCGGGACCGCCGACCGGGTGCCGGACTCGCTGGGCGAGGCCGATCCGGAGGCCGTGCTCGACGCCGCCCCCGAGTGTTGCGACGGGGACCGGGACTCGGCGGGCCGGGGCGCCGAGGGCCGGCCGGTGGCCGGGGGATCGGTGGGGTTCTGCCCGGCCGGGACCTGGTCGGCGGCCGCCTGGGCCTGCTCGCCCGGAGTGGGCGTGGGTGGCGGAGTGGTCCCGACCCGGGCGACCCCGGCCCGCCGGCCCACGCCCTGCTGCTCGTTGAGCAGGAGCGTGGTGGCGATGCTGATGCCGACGACGGTGGACATCGCCATCGCGGCACCGGAGAAGCGCAGGGTGGGCAGCCGGAACCGGCCGCCGAACGGGCGCGGCCGCCCGTGCCGGCCGTGCCGTACGGGCTCGTGCTGCACGTCCCGTGCGGCGTCCTCGCGCACAGCCACCGGACCCCTCCCTCCCCGAAGTCGCCGTTGCGGTCGCGGTATTCTCCCACGCGCCGAGGCCGGGTCGGCATCGGCCGCCCGGGGTCGGTCGGCCGGGGGCCGGGTGGGGCCCGTGCCGGGAGGGGAGAGCGTACCAGCGGGTGATCGCATCCCGGACGGTTTCCATCCATTGCGTGGACAGCCGTTCGACATACGGAAGTTGACGATCCGTCTGACAAGGTCGGTCAGGGGTCTGCTCGCTCGAACGGAGGATATTGCAACCTCCTTGCAACCCTTGCCCGCCCGGCCCGCGGTGGACCAGGCTGAGGTCATCCCACGCCGTCCCGGAGAGACCGTCATGCCGCCCGACCCGCTGTCCGCAGCCTCCAGTCCACCCCTCGCCGCCACCCCCACGGGCGGCGATGGGGACGGCTCCACCGCCGCTCCGGCGGCGGTGGAGGAGGTGCTGACCCTACGGATCTCGCTGGGCGAGGAGGTGGTCGGCGAGGTGCGCACCCGGTTCCGGTTCGACGCCGCCCGCCCGTACGAGGTGGTGCTGACCTTCCACCTGGGGCGCTCGGACGAGGCCGACTGGGTGTTCTCGCGCGAGCTGCTGCGCGACGGCCTGCACACGCTGAGCGGTCAGGGCGACGTCAAGCTGTGGCCGGCGTACTGCCCGTGCCACGGCTCGACGTTGCACCTGGCGCTCGAATCGCCGCACGGCAGCGCCCTGCTGGAGGCCTCCAAGCCCCGGGTGCAGGCCTGGCTGGACCGTACCTACGCGCTGGTCTCCGTCGAGGCGGAGCGCGCCTGCGGCCCGACCGACGACCAGCTGGCCGCGCTGCTCGCGGGCGGCTGAGGCGCGGTCGGGGCGTCCCCGGGCGCGCGCGGCTGCGGGACGGACGCCGTGCCGGGCAGCCGGACCGTCCCCGCGGCCAGCCCGGCCCGCAGCCGCCGGACGGCCGGGGCCGAGGAGGCGGGCAGCAGGTCGTACGGGTCCTCCGGCCCGTCCACCGTGACCAGCACCGACTCGGCGAAGCGGTACGGCCGGTGGGCCAGCAGGCTGCCCAGGTAGCGGCGCAGCCGGGACAGCTCGGCGCGCACCGTCACCGTCCGGCCCGGGTCGCCGAACAGCGCCTCCGCGAGCTGCGCGGCGGTGCTGCCCTCGCGGCCGGTGGCGAGCAGGAGCAGCAGTTCGGCGTGGCGCGGGCTGAGCGGGTGCGACCAGCCGTCGGCAGCGCCCTGCACGGTCAGCTCCGGGCGGTCGTGGCGGCGCAGGTCGAGCCGGAGCCGGGCGCCCTCGGCCTGCTCGGCGGTCACCGTGCCGGAGCCGTCCGTCTCGGGCGGCCGGACCGGCCGGACCAGCCAGCCGTCCGCGAGCGGTTCCAGGGCGCACTCGCCGAGGCCGGGCACCCAGTGCACGGCGGCGGTGCCCCAGCCGTCGACCGGCACCCGCAGCCGGCCGAGCGGCGGCAGGCCGGCCGCGGCGGCGGTCCACCCGGCGGCGTCCACCACCAGGGCCGGGCCGGCCACCCGGGCGAGCATCGGGGCGGCCAGGGTGCGCAGCTGGTTCAACGCCTCCAGCCGGTGCGCGCGCAGCTCGGTCTCGGCGAGCCGGGCGGCGGTGGCGGTCAGCTGGAGCAGGTACGGGCGGATGCTGCGGGCCGGGCCGCTGAGGTTGATCGCGCCGACCAGCCGTCCGGTGCCCGGGTCGCGCACGGGGGCGGCCACACAGGTCCAGGAGTGGTGGCTGCGCAGGTAGTGCTCGGCGGAGTGGACGTGCATCGGGCGCTGGGCGCGCAGCGCGACGGCGATGCCGTTGGTGCCGACGCTCTCCTCGATCCAGCGGGCGCCGGTGAGGAAGCCGATCCGGTCGGCGCTGCGGCGCAGGCCGCGCTCGCCCTCCTGCCACAGCACGTGGCCCTCGGCGTCGGCGATGGCGAGGATCAGCGGGGTCTGGCCGACCGGCTCCAGCAGGGTGTCGCGCAGCACCGGCATGACCGCGTCCAGGCCGCTGGCGCGGCGGCGCTGCTCGATCTCGGCGGGGCCGAGGTGGACGGCGGCGGCGCCGGCGTCGGGGTCGAGCCCGAGGCGGCGCAGCCGGGCCCAGGAGTCGCCGATCTCGGGGCGGGGTTCGAGCCGGCCGGGGGTGGCGGGGTCGGGGGACAGGGGCTGGGCGAGTTCGCGGGCGGCGGCTTCGGCGAGGGTGCGCTCGTGGACTCTGGCCAGCTCGGCCGCGGTCGGCGGGGTGCGGCGTTCTGGTCGTCGGGACTGCCGTCCGGTCTGCCGCACTCGCGTTGCTCCTCGCCGCCGTTCGAGGACGCGCCGGGGTCGACGCGCTGACGAAAGAGTACGGGGGCGGTGGGTATCTGGGGATGGGGTCTGCCAACTCGGCATACCGGACGGTACGACCGTGGACAGGTCGAGGTGTGATGGCTAAGGGCGGGCCGGCGGGATCGGACGGGCCTCGGCCGTCGGGTCGAGGGCCCTGGCGTCGCCGGAGTCGTGGGTGCCGGGGTCAGCGTTCCGCGCCGGTGCCGCGCTGGGCCGCCTCGACGGTGTGGTGCAGGTCGGCGGTGGCCTCCAGGGTGGCGGCGGTGCTCAGGGCCAGGCAGGCGGCCAGCGCGATCGCGGCCGGGCGCAGCCGGGCGCCGGTGGTGGCCGGGCGGGGCTGGAGCAGGGCGGCGACCCGGCGCGGGACCGGCCCGGAGTGGGCGGCGGGGACCAGCCGGGGCCGGGTCGGCCAGGGGGAGTGGCTGGCGGCCAGGGCGGCCCGGCCGACCGCGCGGGCGGTCACCGCGCGGTCGCCGACCCGGGCGGCCGCCACCTCGTCGGCCCAGCGCTCCAGGTGGTACCCGAGGGGCGCGCGCAGCCGCCGCAGCGCCGGGTGGAGGTCGGCGGCATGCTCGGCAAGGGCGAGGAAGACGTGGTGGCGGGCGGTCAGGTGGGCCCGTTCGTGGGCGATCAGGGCGGCCCGCTCGGGCCCGGTGAGGGCGCGCAGCATGCCGGAGGTGACCACGATCCGGCCGGGTTCGCCGGGGCGGCCGGGTCGGCGCAGCCGCCCGGGCAGGGCGAAGGCGTCGGCGCGCTCGTCGTCGAGGACGGCGAGCGGGTGCTCGCCCGGCTGGAGCAGGGCGTGGGCGCAGGCCAGGACGGCCTGCGGGGTGCGCGCCCGGCGCATGGTGGCGTGCCGGGGGCGCGTGTCCGGATGCCGGTCGTCGGCCGCCGCCGGGCAGGCCGGGAGGGCGGCCCGGGCCGCGCGCAGCTCCAGCCGGTGGCGGCGGGCGGTGCGGACGGCCTGGGCGGTCAGCGCGGCGAGCACCAGGCCGGCCGCGGCGGCCGCCGGCGGCGCGCTGGGTGCGGCGGCGGTGAGCCAGGGCAGCGACAGGTGGCCGATGGCGGCGACCGGCGGCAGCTGGAGCAGCCCGGCGGTGGCGAGCAGGCCGAGCGAGCAGAGGGTGCCGACGGCCAGGACGGCGGCCGTCCCGGCGAGCATCCAGGCGGCGGCCCGGGGCGGCAGGGCGTCGGCGAGGCGGCGGGCCAGCGGGGCGGCCAGGAACGGCAGCAGCAGCGGGGCCCAGACGGCGATCATCACGATCCGGCCGCCCCGGGGGTTCCGTCGCCGAGGCTGGGGGCGCTGTGGCCGAAGCCGGGAATGCCGTCGCCGAGGCCTGGGGCGCCGTCGCCGTCACCGAGCCCTGAGGTGCCGTCGCCGAGGCCTGGGGCGCCGTCGCCGAGCAGGTCGCGCAGCAGCTGCTCGTCCTCGGCGGAGAGGTCGGAGACGAAGCGGGCGAGCACGGTGGAGCGGTCGGCCTCGCGGCCGAGCTCGGTGTGCATCCGGCGGGCGGCGAGGCCCGCGGTGTCCTGGACGGTCGGGGTGTAGGCGTAGGCGCGGCCGGCCCGGGTGCGTTCCACGGTGCCCTTGTCGTGCAGCCGGGCGAGGATCGTGGCGATGGTGGTGCGGGCGAGGTCTCCGCCGAGCGCCGTCTGGACGTCCTGCGGGGTCATCGGCTGCCGGGCCGACCAGAGCGCGGCCAGCACCTCGGCCTCCAGCTCCCCGGCGGGCCGGCGGGCGGACGGTACGTCGGACATGGCGGCGCTTCCTCCAGGTTTCGTCTACAGTCATGTAGACCGTCTACGTCACTGTAGACGGTCAGGGTGGGTTTCGCTGCGATCCGCCCTCCAACGTACGGGAGGTCCGCCAGCCTTGCTTCAGTTCCTCGCCGATCCGGCCGCTCACCTCGCGGTGAACCCGCTGGACGCGTCCTCGTTGCTCGCCGCCTTCGGCGCGCTCGGCATCGCCGTCGTGCTCTTCGCCGAGACCGGTCTGCTGGTGGGCTTCTTCCTGCCCGGCGACTCGCTGCTGTTCACCGCCGGCCTGCTCTGCGTGCCCGGCGCCACCAAGGGCCCGCAGCTGGAGCTCTACCAGGTGCTGCCCGCCGCCCTGGTCGGCGCGCTGGCCGGCGCCCAGGTCGGCTATCTGATCGGCAAGCGCGGCGGCCGCGCGCTGCTGCGCCGCACCAAGCGCAGGAGCCTGCTGGAGGGCGTCGAGCGGGCCGAGGAGCTGCTCGGCAAGTACGGCCACGGCAAGGCGATCGTGCTCGCCCGGTTCATCCCGGTGGTCCGAACGGTGCTGAACCCGCTCTGCGGCGTGCTCGAAGTGCCGGCCCGCTCGTTCACCTTCTGGCAGGTGACCGGCGGTGCGATCTGGACCGTCGGCGTGGTGCTCGCCGGGTACGGGCTCGGATCGTCGATCCCGAGCATCGACAAATATCTGCTCCCGATCATCGGTCTGGTAGTAGTTGTCTCCGTGCTCCCCATTGTTCTCGAACTGTTCCGCGCCCGTAAGGCGCGCCGTCACGGAGGTGACGCGTGATGTCCTCTCGGGCTCTGGCCGTGTACGACGGCAGCGGCATCGACGGCTCCCTCTACACCCGGGTGAACGGGTGGGCTCAGGACGCCCCGCACTGGCTGGACGAGCTGATCAAGGTCTGGTCGGCGATCGGCCTCGGCCTGTTCGCGGTCTTCATGCTCTACGCCTGGTGGCGGGCGCGCGGCGCCGACTCGGTGGTGATGGCCCGGGTGCTCGCCTCGCCGGTGATCGTGGTCGTCGCGTACGGCGTCAACTCGGTCCTCAAGGGCATGGTCGAGGAGGTCCGGCCGTGCGCCCAGATCCCCGGCAGCGTCTCGCTGGAGACCTGCCCGGGTGTCGGCGACTGGTCCTTCCCCAGCAACCACACCGTGATCGCCTTCGCCGCCGCCACCGCGCTCTGGTTCGCCGACCGGCGGCTCGGCTGGATCGCCGGGATCTTCGCGGTGCTGATGGGCGCCTCCCGGGTCTGGGTCGGCGTGCACTACCCGCACGACGTGGCCGTCGGCGCGCTGGTCGGCCTCCTGGTCGCGCTGGTGCTGGCGCCGCTCGTCGGGCGCTGCGGACCTCTGGTGGACCGGATGCGGGCGGGCGCGCTGCGCCCGCTGCTCGGCCCGGGGACGCTGCCGGTCGTCGCCCGCGGCCACGCCTCGTACGAGACCCGACGGCACTGATTCCGTAGCCTGCCCGTAGCCCGTCCGACCCTTGTCTGGCCGGGGTGGCGGGTAGAGCATGTGAGCCGGGCGTGGGGCCCCTTCGCGGGGAACCCGCCCGGCTCAGTCGTGCCGGGGCGCGGGAGCGCCGGGCGTGCCAGCGGAGGGAGTGCCAATGCCGTACCGACTCGACATCACGCAGGGGGACTGGCCGGGCGAGTCGCCGCACAAGGGCGTCGAGGGCCTGCTCTCGGAGGCCATGGTGCTCACCCTCGCCACCGCCGGCCACGAGCACGGCCCGCACGCCAACCTGGCCTTCTTCGCGTACGACGACGACCTCGTTCTCTACTTCGTCAGCGAGCGCTCCACCCGGCACAGCCACCACCTCGCCGAGGAGGCCCGGGCCGCCGCCACCGTCTTCCTGCCGCCGCCGGTCTTCGGCGAGCAGCTGCGCGGCCTGCAGCTGACCGGCGGCGCGAGCGAGGCCTGGGGGCGGCAGGCCGAGGCGGCGCTGGCTGCCTACCAGGGGCGGTACCCGTCCTTCGCGCAGGACGAGGAGGTCCGGCGGCAGTTCCTCACCGGGGGCGGGGCGGCGGCGCTGTACCGGTTCCAGGTGGAGGAGCTGACGGCGGTGGACGAGCCGAACTTCGGGCGGCGCAACTACCTGCGGGCGCGGGTGCTGCGGTGACGGCCCGGTGGCGGGGTCTCTGATCGGGTTGCCCGGCCGGGTTACCGGGCTGGGTCGTCTGGCCGGGCTGTCTGTCCGGGTTATCCGGCCAGGTTGTCTGTACAACTTTTCAGGTGATTCATCTGCGGGACGTCACCCGGACGCCCCTCGGACACCTGGCCGCATCAGCCTGGCCGCATGAGAGTCATCGTCGTAGGAGCAGGCGTGCTCGGCACCATGCACGCCTGGCAGGCCGTCGAACGCGGCCACGAGGTCGTCCACCTGGAGCGCGAGACCGAGGCGCGCGGCGCCTCGGTGCGCAACTTCGGCCTGGTCTGGGTCAGCGGCCGCGCGCAGGGCGAGGAACTGGACACCGCGCTGCGCGCCCGCGAACTGTGGGAGGGCATCGGCGCACGCGTCCCCGACCTCGGCTTCCGCGCCAACGGGTCGCTCACCGCGATCCGTACCGAGGCCGAACTCGCCGTCGCCGAACAGGCGCTCACGCTGCCGGACGCCGCCGCCCGCGGCTACCGGCTGCTCGACGCCGACCAGGCCAGGGCCGCCAACCCGGCCCTGCGCGGCAAGCTGCTCGGCGCCCTGTCGTGCGACCGCGACGCCGCCGTCGAACCCCGCACCGCCCAGCCCGCGCTGCGCGCCGCCCTGCAGGCCACCGGCCGCTACACCTTCCTGCCCGGCCGCGAGGTCCGCGACGTGATCGGCGAGAACGCCGTCCGCGACGACCACGGCGACGTCCACACCGGCGACCTGGTCATCCTCTGCACCGGCGCCTGGCTCGGCGGCCTCGTCCGCGAACTCGCCCCCGCCCTGCCCGTCCGCCGGGTCCGGCTGCAGATGATGCAGACCGACCCGCTCGGCGAGACCCTCACCACCTCCGTCGCCGACGGCGACAGCTTCCGCTACTACCCCGCCTTCGCGGGCAGCGCCCTGGACCGCCTGCGCGAGACCCAGCCGCAGCCGGACGTCGCCGCCGAGCACAAGATGCAGCTGCTCATGGTCCAGCGCCGTGACGGCGGCCTCACCATCGGCGACACCCACGAGTACGACCAGCCGTTCGGCTTCGACGTCGTCGAGGACCCGTACGACCACCTGGTCGGCGTCGCCGAGGAACTGCTCGGCCGCCCGCTGCCGCGCGTGCGCCGCCGCTGGGCCGGGGTGTACGCCCAGTGCGTCGACACCACCCGGGTCGTCCACCGCGAACGCGTCCGCGACGGCGTCTGGCTGGTCACCGGCCCCGGCGGCCGCGGTATGACCTGCTCCCCGGCCATCGCCGAGACCACCGCTGAACTCGCAAATCTGTAAGGGTAGTTGACATGTCTCCTGATATCCGCCTGGTCGTCCTCGACATGGCCGGCACCACCGTGGCCGACGACGGTCTCGTCGAGCAGGCCTTCGGCGCCGCCGCCGCCACGCTCGGCGTCGAGGCCGGCAGCCCCGCCTACGAGCCCATGCTGGCGCACGTGCGCGCCACCATGGGCGAGTCCAAGATCTCCGTCTTCCGGCACCTGTTCGGCGAGGAGGAGAAGGCCCAGCAGGCCAACACCGCCTTCGAGGCCGCCTACCACGACCTCGTCGACGCCGGCCACTGCGCCGCCCTGCCCGGCGCCGCCGAGGCCATCGCCGAACTCCGCGGCCAGGGCCGGAAGGTCGTCCTCACCACCGGCTTCTCCCGGGCCACCCAGGACCGCATCCTCACCGCGCTCGGCTGGCAGTCCATCGCCGACCTCACCCTCTGCCCCGCCGAGGCCGGCCGCGGCCGCCCGTACCCGGACCTCGCGCTCACCGCGCTGCTGCGCACCGGGGTTGACTCGGTGCGGCAGATCGCGGTCGCCGGGGACACCGGCTACGACATGCTGACCGGTGTGCGGGCGGGCGCGTCGGTCGTCGCCGGCGTCCTCACCGGCGCCCACGACGAGGCCCGCCTGCGCGCCGACGGGGCGACCCACGTGCTCGGCTCGGTGGCGGAACTGCCGGGCCTGCTGGGCTGACCGGCCGCCGTCGGAGCAGGAAGTTGGCCCGGCCGACTTCCTGCTCCCGGTTCACCGGTTCCCGTGCGGGCTCAGCGCGATGCCGCGCAGCTGGTCGATGGTGAGCGGGGGTTTGGGGCCGATCAGGCCGTGGGGCGGGTCAGGCCGAGGGGCCGGCCGGAATGCCGCTGCGCCTCCGGGTCGCTTCGCGGCCCAGCCAGCCCACGGCGAGCATCAGCGCGGCGTTCAGGCCGACGGCGATCGCGAGATCCCGGGGCAGGCGGAGGTCCTCCGGGCGGTGCGCCGCCGCCCGGCCCGCGGGGTCGTAGCGGACGGTCACCCGGTCGCCGACGGCGAGCGCGTGCAGGTTCAGGACCAGCTCGCCGAGCGCTGTGCTGTCCTCGCCCGCCACCTCGTATGTCGAACTCGGATGCTTGCCCTCGGGGTGGTCCCGTTCCGCTGTGACCCGGGCGGTGGTGTCCACGCCGGACAGCCCCAGGACCACGTCGTCCCGGGCGAGGGACACCGCCGCGGTGGTGGCCCCGCCCAGGACGACGGCGAAGAACGCCACGAAGCAGCCGAACAGCCGCCCGGTCAGCCGGACCATGCCCACCGTCCACCCGGCCACCAGCACCAGGCCGAGCGCCGCGGCCGCCAACCCGTTGAGGTAGGTGCCCGCGAGCACCAGCCCGCACGTCCCCACCGGCACGGCCAGCACCAGCGCGGCCGTCCCTCGGTACTTCCTGAGCCAGGCCATGGTGCCCCCCCGTCGTACGTGCGATCGGGGGGAACGCTACGCCGCGCTCGTGAGTGTCTTCCGGCGGGGTGTCACCGTCGGCGGCGCCGGATGACGGCTGTGACGGCGCGGGTGATGGGGACCGGGCCGAGGCAGACGAATCAGGAGGAAGAGGATATTCGCCGCGCAGCGGACGGAGGTAGTAGCGGCCGCCGATGACGTCCATGAGGACGCCGGTACGTCTGGTCCTGCGATCGTGGAGGACGTCGCCAAGGCGGGGGGTGGCGGGGTTCGGTGCGCTCATCGACCGTCGTCACCGCCTGTCCAGGGGGGTGATCTCGTGCAGGCGGCGCAGGCGGAGGACGCCCTGGTAGGAGAGCGTGGCCAAGTCGCCCCGCACCTCGACGACTCCTGCCGGGCTTCTCGGCGTGGCTGGGGCTTGAGAACGCTGCCGCGCATGTCCGGACGTACGAGTCGGAGTATGTGCCGGGATTGCTCCAAACGGAGTCGTACATGCGGGAGTTGCTGCGGCATACGCGTCGGCCGCAGGAGGAGATCGATCGGCAAGTCGAGATCCGGCTCAAGCGGCAGGCGATCCTGACGCGGGAGGTTGATCCGGCCCGCCTGAACGTCGTCGTCAACGAGGCCGTGCTGCGCCGCGTGTTGGGAGGCCCGGAGCTGATGCGAGAACAGCTGAAACACCTGGCGGGCTTGGCCACGGCCGCCAACATCAAGTTGCAGGTGGTTCCCTTCCGCAGTGGATTCCACCCCGCGATGACGGACTCGTTCACGATGCTGAGCTTCGAGGACGCGAAGGTCGGCCCGATCGTGCATATTGAGGCGCTCGGTTCCGCGACGGTGATAGATGATCGTGAGCGCGTTCGAGGCTACGAGGACACGTGGGCCGATCTGATCGGCACGGCGGCCGGCCACGACCGATCGATCAGCATGCTCAAGGAAGCAGCCAGTCCAGTCACAGCAGCGAGCAGGGCGGCAACTGCGTGAAGGCGCTGCGGCTGTCCTCGGGGGTCGCGATCCGCGACTCGAAGGACGAGAGCGGCCCGAACCTCCAGTTCACTACGGAGGCCTGGCAGGGCCTCGTCGCGAGCATCAAGGCCGGCGAGCTCAGCTAGTTCGGAGCGTGGGCGGCCTCGGCCCGGCCGGGGCCGCCCACGAATGATGAAGCCTCAGTCGGGCGGCAGTGGGACCTCTCCGCGGTCGAGGAAGAGGAAGGCGTGGACCTTCTCCAGGTACGCGTACATCTCCTCGTCGGTCTCGAAATCGATCCACGTGGTCTCGCAGAACTCGCCCCGCGTCATGTTCCGCTCCGTGAGCATCCGCTCGAATCGCTGCTGGACGTCCCCGCACCAACCAGATCCCCGGATCGTGCACTTGAGACGGGCCAGATAGCCGTGGGCCATTTCGATGTTGAGGTACTGCTCGAAGAATCCTGCCAGCCGGCGGTCCATCATTGTCCTCACGGATGCTTCCCTTGTACGGGGTTGGCGTGGCGCCCGGGAGGACCTACGGGGCGGTGTCGGCGCTCTTGCCGCTCGAAACCGACATCGACCCGGGCATCAGCGAGGCTGAGGCGATCAACCATCGACTGCACAGCGTCGGAACTCACTTGATGTCGTGACCTTTCGCGCGAAGATGGGATTTGATCGCGTCGACCAGAACATCGAGATTCGAGAGGTCGTCGGCGATCGGAGCGGGCGAACCTCGATCCCGTAACTCTTCCCACGGACGTCGAGGCGCTGTGCTCGCGTAGTTCGGAGCGGTTGGGCGGCCCCGACGGGTCCGGAACCGCCCTCCGGTGCGGGAGCCTCAATCGGGCGGGATCGGGACTTCCTCGGCGTCGAGGAAGAGGTAGGCGTGGACCTTCGTCAGGTAGACGTACATGTCGTCGTCGGTCTCGAACTCGATGAATGTGAAGTCGCAGAACCTGCCTGCAGTGGTGGACCGTTCCGTGAGAAGTTGTTCGAAGATCTCCTTCAGTCGCTCACGCCAGGCAGGGCTTGAGACCGCGATAGTCCGTTTGAGGCTCGCTACATAGCCCGCGGTCTCGATGTTGAGATAGGACTCGAAGAATCCTGCCAGATATGGGTCCACGGATTCCTCAGTCGGGGGGGAGAGGGAAATCACCTTGGTCGAGGAAAAGGTAGGCGTGGAGCTTCTCCAGATACTCGTACATCTCCTCGTCGGTATCGAAATCGATCCAGGTGTTCTCGCAGTATTCGCCCCGGGTCATGTTCCGTTCGGCGAGCATTCGTCCGAACCTCTGCTGCACGTCGTCGCACCAGCTCGCTGACCGGATGGTTCCTTTGAGACTGGCCAGCGTGCTGTAGGCGACTTCGACGCTGAGGTACATGCGCATGAATCCGGCGAGATCGGGGTCCATAGGTTTCCTTACGGGTGCTTTCCGCGCGCGGGGTTGGCGTACGACGTCACCAGATCGTAGTGGCCGTTCGCGTCTTGTCTGTAGATGGCGACAACCTCCCCGCCTTCGAAATCGACCGGCAGATACTGGCTTGGATTCTGCGGGTCCTTGTAGAATCCGGTGAAGTGCTTGTGCCCGTCCGGGCCCAGGATGTCCTCGATGGGCACTGGATCCCTGGGCGGGCCGCCGTGCTCCCGGATGTACTTGCGCATGTATTTGTCGACCGTGACCATGTCCGCCGGATCTTCGTAACGGGTCGCGTAGGGTCCGCACTTGTGGACGCCGCCGTGTTCGCCGTCCGCCGTGGTGCCGGTCAAGGGGTCGATGTGGTCCCGTGACTTCACGTGGCCGGCGTTCACCGAGGTCGGGCCGTACACCCTGGGGGTGCCGTCCTGATTGAAGATCGTGGTGCCCAGCCTGGTCTGCAGGGCGGTGTCGTCGGGTCTGACGTGGCGGCCCGGGGCGTGGCCCTCGCCGCTGAGGTCGGCGATCCGCTTCGCGGTGTCGACGCCCTTGCCGCTCGGGCCGGTTGCGCCGCCGACGGCCCCCAGGACGAGGTCGAGGGGCATGACCGGGCCGGTCTGGAAGGTGGCGTCGTAGCCGTAGGTGAGGCCCGCGCCGGTGACCATGCGGCCGGGGAGGGTGTCGGCGGCGCCGGCGAGTTTGCCGGCGGCGGCGAGGGCGACGGAGGCGTTGTCGGAGACCTCCGCGGCGGTGGCGACGACGCGGCCGCCGGCGCCGAGGGCGGAGCCGGCGCCGCCCATGATGCCGCCGGTCTCGGCGGAGTCGACGGCCTCGGTGAGGCTGAACCCGCCGTCGCCGAAGGACATCCGGACCGGCTGGGCGACGGCGATGTCCACGGTGATGGCCTCGACGGCGCCGAAGGCGGCGCCGACCAGCACGGTGGCGGCGATGGTGGCGATGGTTTCGGAGACGGCGACGCCGAGGCCTGCGGCGGTGGCGATGATGCCCGCGGCGGCGGTGCCGGCGGCGGCTTCGGAGATGCCGGCGGTGAAGAAGGCGAGGGCGGTGCCGGCGACCAGGGTGGCGCCGACGATCGCGGCCTCCTCCTTCAGCTTCTTGAGCGCCTTGTCGACCTCGTCGGCGAAGGCCCGCAGGGCTTTGGCGAGGGCGCGACAGACGGCGGCGGCGTCGGGGAGCCAGCCCTTGCCCTGGCCCGCGCTGTCCTTGCCGCCGTAGTAGTTGCCCCAGAACTTGCCGAAGGCGTCGATGGCGGGGCCGTGGTTGTTGGCGACGATGGCGGCGGCGGCCTGGTTGGTGGGCGCGGTGACGTTGTCGATGGCGGTGGCCATCGTGTCCCAGGCGGCGGCGACCGTGCGGAGCTTGTCCGGGTCGGCGTCGGGCCACCACATGCCGGTGACCTTGCGGACGATCTTCTCCGCCGTGGATTCACCCATGCGCCGACTCCCTCCGTGCAGGGCGGCCGATCACGGCGTCAGGTTCTTCCGGACGTGGTTGTCGGCGTCGGTGTGGTTGTCGGCGTGGGCGTTCAGCCCGTCGTGGATGCTGGTGAGCCCCTTGACCAGGGTGTCGAGTGCGGAGAGCACGTGGTCGTGCGGGCCGTTGTAGGCCTGGGCGAACTCCTTGCCCTGCTTGTCGTCGCCCCACGGGCTGCCGGCGTCGGCGAGGCTGTGTTTGAGCTTGTCGAGGGCGTCCTTGAGCGCCTTGCTCTGAGTCTCGAAGGTCGGCGCGGCCGCCTTCAGGTCCCCCGGCCGGATCTTGAACTCCGGGCCGCCGGCTTTCGGTCCGTCATCCGCCATGGTGTCATCCCCCGTGCGTGACCGTCAGTGTGTCGGAAAGTGCGAGGGGTGAGACGGTGGGGCGGATGACGAGGTTTCAGCAAGCTGGTGTGAGCTGGGTCACGCATCAGAGGAAGAGGGTGAGGACGAACCAGGCGGAGCCGGTGGCGAGGACGGTGACGCCGGGCTTGACGGTGTTCTTGTCGGTGACGAGCCAGCAGGAGCAGGCCGTGACGGCGAGCACGTACAGCGCGAACAGTCCGGTGGTCAGCGGACTGCCGACGTACTGGCGGGCGAGCAGGTAGGCCAGCAGCCAGGGCGCGGTGACCGCGCTCCAGGCGAGTGCGGTACGGGCGGCGCCGAGGCGGCCGGCCCGTTCGCGGCCGGTGCGGGAGCGGGCGGCGAGGCGGTCCCGCAGCGGGCCGGCCGGGCGGCTGGAGAGGCCGAGGCAGGCCACGGCGAGGGCGGCGGCGAGCAGGACGGCCACGGCCCAGAAGAGGTCGGTGCCGAGGTCGAGCTGCTCGGGGCGCTTGGGCCGGGCGGTGCCGTCGGGGTCGAAGCGGACGGTGACCTGGTCGCCGACCCGCAGGGACTGGTCGCGCTGGTTGAGGCGGCCGCCGGGCACGGGGGAGCCGTCGACGGACGCCAGGCTGTAGTCCCAGGAAGGGTCGCGCGTCCCGGCGGTGCGCTCCTTGTCGACGACGCGGGCGGTCACGGTGGGCCCGGAGCTCAGGACCAGGTCGGCGCGGACGTTGCTCGTCGCGGACGCCGCGACGAGGAGCGCGATCGGGACGAGCAGGGCCGCGAGGCAGCCGCGGGTCCCGCCGGCCAGTCGGCCGAGGCCTGTCGACAGGACGGCGGTGGCAAGCACCAGGACCGCGAGGCCGGCGGGCCAGCCGTAGGCGCCGTAGGCGGCGGTGAGGCCGACGATCGACAGCGGCGCGGCGATCGCCAGGGCGATCGTCAGCGGGATAGAGCCCCGGCGGGGTTCGGCCTTCGGCGGAGCCGAGTCGGTGGTGGCCGTCATCCGAAGGCCTTTCGGATGTTGTCCCACTGGTGGGGCGGCAGCGCGTCGGCGCTCTCGTTCCGGGGCGGGTGGAAGGCGATGCCGCGGAACGCGGTGGCCAGGAGCGGCAGCCACTCGTCCCAGTACTCGAGGTCCTCGGTGGTGAAGACGGCGGCGACCACGTGCGGGCTCCACGGGTGCGGGATCAGCAGTTCGAGCTGGCGCACCGTGTTGACGGTGGACTCGGGCACGCCGAACACCGCGCCGGGCACCGGGACGGACAGGTCGCGGGCGGCGAGGGCGGCGCGGCCGATCGGCAGTTCCACCACGCCGACGTCGGCGTCCGGCCAGGCCTCGGCCAGCTGTTCGGCGACCCGGGCGGGGTAGCTGCCGGGCGCGCCGAGGTCCTGCGGGCGGACGAAGACGGTGAGCATGCCGTGGATGGGCTCGTCGTCCTCGGCCCGGACCAGGCAGCTGGAGACGTGGACGGCGCCCTCGCGCAGTTGGGCCTGCAAGGCGGTCTCGGCGGCGATCACGGTGCTGAGCTTCTGCTCGGGCCGGGCGCCGGGGAAGGCCGCGTCCAGGCTCTCCGCCGTGCGGGCCATCCGGTCGCCGAGGTCCTCGTCCAGGTCGAGGGTGGTGAAGCCTGCGGGCAGGGTGAGCCAGAGCGGCGGAACCTCGGTGGTCTCAACGGCCATAGCCGGCCGCCCATCCGCCCATGCCGAGCAGGTTGCCGACGGTGGACACGGTGCCGATGACGGCGTTGGCCTTGCCGCCGCCGGTGCCGACGCCGACCGACCCGATGACGCTGTTGCCGCCGGTGGTGTAGTTGACGGCGCTGGTGAGGCCGTCGCTCGGGTTGTCCTGAGTGAGGGCGTACGCCGTCGGGGCGTTGAGCCCGACGGTGGTGACGGCCTGGACGCCATCGGAGACGTTCATCGCGGTGGCCTTGGAGACCCCGAGCGTGATGGCGGGCTTCTCGATCGCGGTGGTGAAGATCGGGTTGGCCGGGTCGACGGCGCGGGCGGCGGTCCGGACCTCGGTCGTTCCGGCGCTCACGGCTCCACGGACGCCCGCGCCGGCGGCGCTCGCCTCCCGGGCGGCGGTGAAGCCGGACTTGGCGACGCCCACCCCGGGGATCGCGCCGAGCACGTCGCCGCCCAGGGTCAGCCAGTTGCTGATGTTCTTCTGCGGCGGCAACAGCTTGCCCTCAAGGGCGTACTTGGTCGCGTGCGTACCCGCCGCGGCGGCGCTCAGCAGGATGGCCGGCAGCGCGAAGGCGGGGAAGAAGATCGCCGCGACGCCGCAGATGCCGGCCGCGACCGTCAGCATGTCCGCGCCGTGGTTCTTCAGCCAGTTGCCGACCTTGCTGAGCCAGCCGGGCTCCGGTGGGGCCTTGCTGTCGGCGGCCTTGCGGATGGCGTCGGCCGTCTTGCGGGCGTCCGCCTTGTGGCCTTCGGCGAGTTCGTGGGCCTGGCTCTGAAGGCCGGTGAGGTCGGCGGCGGCGCTGCTGACGAGTTTGGCGGCCGCGTCCAGATGGTTCTTCGCCTTGGTGTAGCGCTGTTCGGCGGCGGCGAGGCCGGCGTCGTCGGGGAAGGTCTGTCCGGCGAGTTTGAGGTCGGGGGCGGCGGCCGCGGCGGTGTGCGCCTGGTCGGCCTGCTCCTTCTGCTGCTTGGCGGCGACTGCGGCGCGGGCCAACTCGGCGGCCTTGGGCTGGTGTTCGGTCAGCGCCTTGTACCAGACGTCGAGGGCCTGGTAGGCGGCGGTGATCGAGTCGGCGGCGTCTTGCAGGTAGGTGGGGAGCTTGCCGAACTGGCCGGCGAAGGACTTGGCGGCCTCGCCGGTCCACTGGCCCTGGTTGGCGGAGAGCTGCGAGAGCGTGGTGTGGACGTCGGTCAGGTGCTGGCCGACCCGGCGCAGGCTCCCGCTGAGGCCGGTGACGGCGGCGGCGTCGCCGGGGGCCGGGTTGAAGCCGAGGCCGGACCAGTCGGGCGCGGGGTCGGTCACGACTGCCCCGCCGGGGTGAGGGCCTTGGTGATGCTCTGTTCGGTGCCGTCGTAGGTCTGCTGCACCTTCTCCAGCCCCTCGTCGAGCACCTTGACGCACTCCCGGACCTTCTTGAGCCCGTACTCCCACTTGCTCTGGAAGTGCCCGCAGGCCTCGTCGAGGAAGTCGTAGCCCAGTCCGCTGCGGCTCGCCTCCTTGAGCGCCTTGAGTCCTTGGTCGAGCTCGTCGCCGCAGCCTTTGAGATCCTTGGCCAGCTTGGCGAGGAACTCGGTGCTGACCGTGAAGTCGGCCACTTCTCCCCCGGTGTGTCGATGGCGTGACCGGCCGAGCATAGCCGCAGTCGGTACGCAGGCGATCCGTTCTGACGGCGGCTTTCCGCCATGCTGACGGGTTCTGTACGGGGCGGGCGGCGGCCGCCGGACGGGCAGCCGCCCCGGGGGTCAGCGGCGCCAGAAGCCGCGCTTCTTCGGGGTGACGAGCTTCGCCACGGCGGCGACGAAGAGCTCGGCGACGGGGGAGGGCCCCTGGCCGTGGTTGAGGTGGCCCTCGGCGGACCACTCGCCGAGGACGGTGCCGGGGCTGCCGTCGAGCGGGCTGAGCGCGTGCTCCAGGGTCACGTAGCGGACGTCCTTGGTGCCCTTGGGATGCACGGCGGCGACGAAGTGGGCCTCGGTGGCGCCGACCGGGGTGGGGAGGACGACCAGCAGCAGCGGGTGGCCGTCGGCCTCCAGGTGGCGGCAGTCGAGGCCGTGGCTGGGCAGGCGGTCCTCGGGCGACAGGGTCCGGCCGAGGTCGTCCCAGATGCCGGTGAGGACGGGCAGGAGGCTGCCGCCGCCGTCCGGGACGGTCAGCCGCAGGCCGAATTCGAGGATCTGGCGGGGGAGTTCGCGGTGGACGAAGCGGTAGTGGTGGGGGCGGGGATCCGTCATGGGGCCACGGTAGCGAACCGGTCGGAGCGGGCAGTCGGCCCACCCGACTTCCCGCTCCGAAAGGGGAGTTGACCAGCATGTTCGGGACGGACGGGCCGTCAGGACGTCAGTGGCTGCTCCTGAGGTTGAGGACGACCACCCCGACGATCACCAGGGCGATCCCCAGCCACTGGAGGCGGCCCAGCGACTCGCCGAAGGCGATCACGCCGATCCCGGCCACCGCGGCCGTCCCGGCCCCCGACCAGACGGCGTAGGCGACCGAGACCGGTATGTGCTTGAGCGCGCGCCCCAGCAGGGCGAAGGACAGCACGTAGCCGACGGCCACCCCCACGCTCGGCCAGAGGCGGGTGAAGCCCTCGGTGAGCTTGAGGCAACTGGTGGCGCAGACCTCGCTCAGGATGGCGAGGGAGAGCAGGAGATAGGGCATGTCAGCGTCAAACGGTCGGAGCGGCGCCGAGCTTCCCCAGCAGGGCGAGGTCGGCCTGTTCCAGGCTGGCGAGCAGGGTGATCCGGGCGCCGTCCGGCATCGGCGTCGCGGTGGACGGCACGGCCAGCACCGCGCAGCCGGCCGCGGTGGCGGAGGCGACCCCGGTCGGGGTGTCCTCGACGGCGACGCAGGTGACCGGGTCCAGCCCGAGGCGCTCGGCGGCGGCGAGGTACGGGTCCGGCGCGGGCTTGGTGCGCGCGGTGTCCTCGGCGGCGAGGGTGACGGCGAACCAGTCCCGGCCGATGGCGGAGAGGACCAGGTCGACCACCCGGCGCGGCGAGGCGGAGACCAGCGCGGTGGGCACCCGGGCGTCCCGCAGCGAGGCCAGCAGGGCGAGGGCGCCGGGGCGCGGCACCGTCTCGGCGGCGACCTTGCCGGCGAAGGACTCGCCGAGCCGGTCGGCGAGTTCGGCCTCGGAGAGGGTGGTGCCGCTGACCCGGTGCAGGTGGGCGGCGGTGTGCTCGACGGCCTGGCCGAGCACCTCGGGGGCGTCCCGGTCGGTGAGCGGGTGGTGGAGCTCGTCGGCGAGTTCGGCGGCGGTCTGCCACCACAGCTGCTCGGTGTCGACCAGGGTGCCGTCCATGTCGAACAGGACGGCGGCGGGCAGGGGGGTCTCAGGCATGGCGGTACCTTCGGTGGTTCATCAGGTGGAGATACGAGGGTTTCAGACGGCGCGCCGATCGGGCGCCGCCGCCTGGACGGGATGGTCAGGCACGGCGGTCAGGCGCCGAGCCGGGACGGGGCGGTCAGGCGCGGCGGTCCACCAGCACCGGGCGCTCCGGCAGCACGAGTTCGGCGCGCGCGCCGGCCGGCAGGGCGGCGGTGGCCTCGGTGGGCAGGTCGGCCTTGACCTCGGTACCGTCGTCGAGGCGGACGGTGAGCCGGGTGACGGCGCCCAGGAAGGACGCGGCGACCACCAGGGCCGGGCCGTTCTCGGCCGGCGTCAGGGTGACGTTCTCCGGGCGGACCAGCACCTGCAGCTCGCCGTCGGCCGGCAGCTCGCCGTCCACCGCGTGCCGGCGGCCGAGCACCTCGACGCCCTCCGACGTGCGGGTGCACGGGATGCGGCTCATGGTGCCGACGAACTCGGCGACGAAGGCGGTGGCCGGCCGGCCGTACAGCTCGGACGGCGCGGCGCACTGCTCCAGTCGGCCCGCGCGCAGCACCGCGACCCGGTCGGCCATCGACAGCGCCTCCTCCTGGTCGTGGGTGACGAACAGGGTGGTGATCCCCAGCTCCTGCTGGAGCCGGCGGATCTCCTCGCGCAGCTGGAGCCGGACCTTGGCGTCCAGCGCGGACAGCGGCTCGTCGAGCAGCAGCACGCGCGGCTGCAGGGCGAGCGCGCGGGCGAGCGCGATGCGCTGCTGCTGGCCGCCGGACATCTGGTGCGGGTAGTGCTCGGCGCGGTGCGGCAGGCCGACCAGTTCCAGCAGTTCCTGGGCGCGCTTGCGGCGCTCGGCCTTGCCGGCGCCGCGCATCCGCAGCCCGAAGGCGACGTTGTCCAGCGCGGTCAGGTGCGGGAAGAGGCTGTACGACTGGAACACCATGCCCGCGTCGCGCTTGTGCGCGGGGATCGCGGTGATGTCCTGGCCGTCGACCAGGACCTCGCCGGAGTCGTGCTGCTCGAAGCCGGCCAGGATCCGCAGCGCGGTGGTCTTGCCGCAGCCGGACGGGCCGAGCAGGGCGACGAGTTCGCCGGGGTGGACGGTCAGGTCCAGGCCGTCCAGGGCCGTGGTGGCGCCGAACGAGCGGCGGAGGGACCGGAACTCGACAGTGGCGCTGCCGGGGGCGAGCGCGACACCGGTGACGGGGGCGGTAACCGTGGTCATGGCTGGTAACTCCTGGAAAGCGTGGGGTGGTTCAGGACCGTGCGGCCTTGCGGCCCCGGCCGACGGCGGACATCAGCAGCAGGACGACCCAGACGATCAGCAGGCTGAGCATCGAGACGGCGACGGACATCTGGCCGTCGCTCTTGCCGTTGGAGTTGATCCACACCGAGAAGGGGGCGAAACCGAGGATGGAGGCGGTGGTGAACTCGCCGAGCACCAGGGCGACGGTGAGCACCGCCGCGTTCAGCAGCGCGCTGCGCAGGTTCGGCAGGACGACGGTGAACACCGCGCGCAGCCAGCCGGCGCCGCAGTTGCGGGCGGCCTCGACCAGGGTGGCGACGTCCACGCCGCGCAGCCCCGCGTCCAGCGCGCGGTAGGCGAACGGCAGCGCCATCAGCACGTAGGCGACGACCAGGACGATCGGGAACGTCGGGTCCTGGATGGCCACGATGGTCTGGAACAGCGGGGTGTCCTGCAGGTAGTCCGGGCCCCAGCGCAGCACACCGATGATGCCGGTGGTGAGCGCGACCACCGGGACGACCAGCGGCATCGAGCACATCACCTCGATCACCGGGCGCAGCCTGGGCGCACCGAGCCGGGCGGCGAGCATCGCCGGGACCAGCAGGAGCAGCAGCACCGCCACGGTGACGCCGGCCAGCTCCAGGCTCAGCACCAGGCTGTCCGTGAAGCCGGGCGCGTTCAGCAGGTCGGTGTAGGCGCGGAAGGTGGTGCCGCCCTTGTTGTCGTCGATGCTGAAGTACACCGACGAGGCCAGCGGCACCGCGAAGTAGACGCCGCAGAGCAGCAGGACGAGGCCGCGGCCGAGACGGATGCGGTTGATCAGGCGAGCCACTTGGCACTCCGGCGCTGAAGGGGCAGGTACACGGCCATCACCAGGCAGGCGACCACGATCATGTCGAGGCCGAGGGCGAGGGCGAGGTTGCCCTGGCCGACCAGGACGTTGCCGGACAGTGCGTCGCCGATCTGCATCGAGATCAGCGGCACCGAACTGCCCACCATGGCCTCGGCGGTGGCGTACGCGGCGAAGGAGGCGCCGAACAGCAGCACGAAGCCGCCGAGCAGCGAGGGCACCAGCACCGGCAGCGCCACGTGCCGCCAGTACTGCACGACGGTGGCGCCGTTGTTGTACGCGGCCTCGCGCCACTGGGTGCGCAGGCCCTCCAGGGCCGGGGTGACGGTGATGACCATCAGCGGGACCAGGAAGTACAGGTAGACCACCGAGAGGCCGGAGAAGGTGTAGAGGCTCCAGCCGTGGGAGGTCAGGCCGAACCGCTTGGTGACCTCACCGGCGTTGCCGAGGGTGGCGACGAACATGAAGGCGAGCGGCACACCGCCGAAGTTGGCGAGCACGCCGGAGGCGGACATCACCGCCTCGCGGAACATCCGGAACCGGGACGTCGCCACGGCCTGGGCCAGCGGCAGACCGACCACGGTGGCGATCAGCGCGGTCAGCAGCGAGAGCTTGACGCTGCCCCACAGGGCGGTCCAGTAGGCGCCCTGCAGCGAGTTGGTGAGGTTGTCGGTGGTGAAGGTGCCGCCGCCGTCGGGGGCGTCGGACGAGGTGGTGAAGGCGCCGATGGCGATTGCGACGGCGGGCAGGCCGAAGCCGACCAGGAAGAACAGCAGCAGGGGGAGGGCGGCCAGCCAGGCGCGGCCGCGGCCGGTCCGGGCCTGGCCGGGGCGGGGCGCCTTGGAGGCCTTGGAGGCCTTGGCGCCGGAGGTGGTGGTCGTGGGGGCGGTGGCGTTCGCGGCGGTGGCCGTGGTGGCGGTGGCGTTCGCGGCGGTGGCCGTGGTGGCCTTCGCGGCGTCGGCCGTGCTGGCGGGGGTTGCGGGGCCGGGGGCGCCCCCGCCGCTCTGGGCGGCGGAGGCGGGGGCCGGCACCGGGGTGGGAGCCGTGGTCATCGTCAGGTCAGCCCGCGATCGCCTTGGCCCAGTTCTCGGTCACGGTCTTCTTCGCCGCGTCCGTCTGCTCCTGGGTCGGGAAGGTGGTGAAGGGCTTCTCGACCGACGGGAGCTTGGCGGCCAGCGCGCTGTCCAGGGTGCCGGCCGTCTTCATGGCGTCGAACAGGGCCGGGGTGGCGTAGCCGCCCAGGAAGCCGTTCTGGCCCTCGGCGCTGTACAGGTACTCCTCCCACAGGCGGGCGGCGGCCGGGTGCGGCGCGTCCTTGTTGATCGCCTGGTTGTAGTACTGCGCGTAGGAGCCGTCCGAGGGGATGGACACCTGCCAGTCGATGCCCTTGTCCTTGAACTTGTCGGCGTAGCCGGCGTTCAGGTACGACCAGTCGATGCTGATCGGGGTCTCGCCCTTCTCGATGGTCGCCGGGGTGACCTCGACCGGGTTGAAGTTGCCGGCCTGCTTGACCTTGGCGAAGAAGTCGATGCCGGGCTGGATGTTGTCCAGCGAACCGCCGTTGGCGAGCGCGGCCGCGTAGACGGCACCGAACGCGGCGCCGGCCTTGGTCGGGTTGCCGTTCAGGGCGACCATGCCCTTGTACTCGGGCTTCAGCAGGTCGGCGAAGGTCTTCGGGCAGGCGGCCACCTTCTTGGCGTCGCAGGCGATCGACATGTAGCCGCCGTAGTCGTTGTAGCGCAGGCCGGCCGGGTCCTTCATGGTGTCCGGGATCTTGTCGAAGTCGACGACCTTGTACGGGGCCAGCAGGCCCTGCTTGGCGGCGCTGATGGCGAAGGCGGAGCCGAGGTCGAGGACGTCGGGGGCGCGGTCCTGGCCCTTGCGGGAGGTGACCGCGTTGATCTCGTCCTGGCTGGCGCCGTCCGGGTTCTCGTCCTCGATCTCGATGCCGTACTTCGCCTTGAAGTCGTCCATCAGCTTGCCGTAGTTCGCCCAGTCGCGCGGCAGCGTGATGACGTGCAGCTTGCCCTCCTTCTTGGCGGCGGCGACCAGGCCGTCCATCCCGCCGAAGTCGGCGACCGAGGTGGCGGTCTTGGCGTTCTTGCCGCCCGCGGCGTCGCCGGACTTCGCGGAGGAGGAGCCGGCGGAGCCGCAGGCGGTGAGGGACAGCGCGGCGGCGGTCAAGACCGCTGCGAAGGCGGCGGAACGGGCGCGGTGCACGGACACGGGTCAGTCTCCTGATCGGGTGTACTGCAAGGGGGTGAGCTGCGGGGGTTGTCTGATCGGGGGATCGTGCGAGTGGCCGTTCGGAGCCGTTCTGGTGTGCCCGGTGCCGTTCGGAGTGATCCGGAGCCGTTCGAGACCGTCCGAGTTGACTAGCCAACTTCGCTGACGGAGGTAAGTACGCCGGAGTCCGGTGACGGGAAGGTGAACGGACGGCCCAGAACCGGGGTCGGCTGCGGGAACGGTGGAATCAGGCCATCGGAGCGTGATCCGTTCGGTGCGATGCTTCAAAGGCGCAGCGGGATAAGGTCGGGCTGTCCGTGCCGGTACGGCTGCGTAGGACACCGCCCCAGGAGGGACATTGACTGACGTGGCACTTGAGCCCGAGCGCCCGGCGGCCGAGCGGCGCCCGGCGGCTCAGCAGCGCTCTGCGGCCCAGCAGCGTCCGGCCGCCGAGCAGCGCCCGGCGCCGGTCGTGGAAGGCGCCTCCGGTGCGCTCTACCGCAAGGTGGCCGCCGACCTGCGTGAGGCGATCACCACCGGTGCGTACGGCGAGGCCGGCCGGTTGCCCGCCGAGGGCGCGCTCGCCGAGCAGTACGGCGTCTCCCGCGGCACCGTCCGCCAGGCGCTCGCCGTCCTGCGCTCCGACGGCCTGGTCACCTCCCGCCGCGGCACCCGGCGTGTCGTGCTCGGGGGCGCCCGGGTGCAGAGCTTCTCCGAACTGCTCAGCTTCACGCACTGGGCGTACTCGATGGGCGAGGAGCCCGGCGGCATCCTGGACTCGCTGGTCCGCCGCCCGGCCGACGCCGCCGAACGCGAGCAGCTGCGGCTGGAGCCCGGCGCCGAGGTGTACGTGACCGTCCGGCTGCGGACCCTCTCCGGCGCGCCCGTGATGGTCGAGCGCACCGTCTACCCGCCGCGGGTCGGCGAGATCGTCGCCGAGCTGCCGCCCGACGTCGTCTCGCACACCGAGGTCCTGCGCGAGCACGGCATCCTGTTCACCGACGCCGACCACACCATCGACATCGTGGCCGCCAACGCGGAGGACGCCCGCCTGCTCGGTTGCCGCCGCGGCGGCCCGCTGCTGCGCGAGCGGCGGCGTACGACGGACCCGACCGGCACCCCGGTGGAGTGGTCCCAGGACCGCTACCTGCCCGGGACGGTGGCGTTCAGCATCCACAACTCGCTGGCCACGTCGGCGCTTTCGCGGCACGCGCGGGAACAGGACTGAACGGAGGCCCCGCCTGGGCGGGGCCTCCCGACTCGGCCCTAGCCCATCAGCCCTGCCCGGGCGGGGCCTCCCGACTCTGGGCCCTAGCCCATCAGTGCGGTCAGCAGCGGGCGGTAGTGCTCGAAGCCCGGCGTCGGTGCACCGGCCACCTTCGCCTGCTCGTCCCAGCGGCGCACGGCCAGCGCGTCGGCGGCGCCCGGGAGTTCGGCGAAGGCGGCGGCCTGTCGCTGGTCCATCGGGCCGCCCTGCACCTGCAGCGTGTACTCCGAGGCCTCGGACAGCTGCTGCCGGTAGCCCGGCTCCACCGCGCACAGGTAGCGCTTGGCGGCCACGTGCAGGCGGACCGGTTCGGTCACCTCGGGGCCGAACCAGCGCGCCAGCCAGTCTGCGCCGGTGTCGCTGTGGCGGTTGTCCTGGCCTCCCATCAGGTCCCGCCCGTGCAGGGCGCCCTGGAAGTGCCCGACGTCGTGCAGCAGCGCGGCGGCGACGAGGTGCGGCGGCGCCCCGGCCGCCTCGGCAGCGGCGGCGGCCTGCAGCATGTGCTCGGCCATGGTGACCTCTTCGCCCAGGTACTCCCCGGCGCCCTCGCCCGCGAACAGTTCGGCGATCGCGTCCAGGGCGGCGGTGCGGCGGTGCAGCACGGCGAGGGTGCTCGCCAGGGAGTCGAGGTCGGCGTAGCAGCCCTGGAGGTGGCGGTGGCCGTCCTGCTGGAAGGCCGTACGGGCGTGCAGCAGGCGGGAGTTGTCGAAGATCAGGCAGTCGCCGCGGTCGAGGCGGAAGGTGAGCTGCAGCTCCGGGCGCAGGGTGATCGCGGCGAAGCGGCGGTAGGCGGCGTAGAAGGCGTTCAGCTCCTCGGGGGTGCCGCGCAGGGTGCCGATCGAGCGGTTGTTGAACCGCACCTCGCGGATCCGTCCGAGCGCGTCCAGCTCGATCAGCGGGCGGTCGGCGCGCAGCTCGGTGCGGCGGTCGCGGAAGACGAACGGGACGGGTGTGCCGGTGAGCGCCGCGAAGTCCGCGGGCGCCTCCTCCCGGAGGATCGTGGCCGCCGTGAAGCCGTCCACCAGGCCGGAGTCGCCGCCCGTCGCGGAGTTCTCCAGGCAGTGCAGCAGCTGGAGGGTCGGCACCGGGTCCCGGTACGGGTTGTCGGTGTGCGGCGCGATCGCGACGCTGGTGAAGGCCAGGTTGTTCGGGTCCGGCTCGACCCGGACGTCGAACAGCTCCCCGTAGTTGGTGACCCGCACGTACCCGAAGGTCCCGGCCACCCGGAGGACCTGCCGCTCCACCGCCGGCACCCCGCGCAGCACCGCGAAGCCGCTGCGGCGCACGGCGGTGAGGACGGCGGCCTGCTCGGCGGGGTCCGCCAGGTACGCCGACCACTGCGCCTCGGGGAGGCCGCGGGCGAAGTCCGCCGCCGCCCAGAGCCGCTTGTCGGCCTCCGTCCGCCCGTCGCCGTCCTGCTCCGCGTCGAGCCACGCCACCGGGTACCGCGAGCGGTGCCCGTCCGACCAGAGCACCTCCAGGTGGCCGTCGATCTCCGTGCTCGCGGAGATCGTCAGCCCCTCCTCCAGATCGTTGATCTGGAACAGCTTCTGCCCGTTCCGGGGGTCCCGGCACTCGGCGCACGGGCAGTTGTCGCGCAGCCAGTACGGCGGCAGCTCGGTCATGGTGGTCTCCTCCTCGGCGGCTTGCCGGGCGGAGTTGTATAGCCAACTTCGCCCTGGCCGGAGCCTGCCGGTCCCCGGTGAGATCGGCGTGCCGGACAGATGAACGCCGGGGGAACTGTGTCGGGAGGCGATGGCCGAAAGCTGCTGCGCAAGGCGGCTCGGCCCCGCTTCGCTCCGCTCTGCCGCCGGACCTCGGCGGCCGGGACTTCCTCGGCCTCTGGGCGGATCTGCGGGCAGTGCTGGCGAGACGGGCGACCAAACAGCTTGCGGAACCGGCCGCGCTGCGACTCCGATCGGCACAGCGGCTGTCGGTGCTCAACCAGGAGCCGAAGTAGGGCAAGCCGCCGGTGGAGGTGGGGCGGAACGGGCTGCCCTCGGACCGACGCTGAGCAGGAGGATCAGAACGTGGTCTTTCCCGACGATGAACCGCTCGTGGAGTGGTACGCCGCCCGCGCCGACCGTCACCGGCCGCCAGGGACCCGTGACGCGCTGGCGCTCGTTCCCGAGGACCGCCGGGAGCTGCACCCCTTCGAGGACCTCCCGCGGCTGGTGGTCGAGTGGGACGGCCGGGCCTGGCAGCCGCTTGCCGTCGCGGACGACTTTGCGGAGGCGTATCCGCTGCTTGTGCGGCGGGACGGGGAGCTCATCGAGCCGCAGGAGGACAGGCCTCTGGCGCTGCTGCGGAAGGGGGCTGGTCGGCATCGGCGGCCGATTCCGCCCGCGTGAACGGAGCGGCCCCCGTGCGAACGGGGGCCGCCTTTGCGTGCTCAGCCCTGGACGGTCGCCGTCCAGGCGGCCTCGGCGGCGGCGAGGGCCGGGGCCGGGTCGGTGGCGGTGGCCGTGGCGAGGGCCGTGAGGCAGGCGTGGACGGTGGCCAGGGAGGCGGCGGGGCCGTAGTGGTTGACCCGGAGCATCGAGGCGGCGAGGGGGCCGCCGCCGGGCTGGACGGGGAGGGCCGGGTCGAGGCGGAGCACGGCGGCGGCGAGTTCGGCCGCGTGCACGCCGGCCGGGGTGCGCAGGGTGGTGGCGACGGGCGCGGCGTGGGCGTCCTCGGAGACGAACGGGGTGAGGGTGCCGAGGGCGCGGACGCCGGCGCGGGTGGCGGCGGAGGCGGCACGGTGGCGGGCGATGACGGCGGGCAGGCCGTCGGCGGTGATGCGGTCGAGGCAGGCGCCGAGGGCGAGCATCTCCAACTGGGCCGGGGCGTGCGGGAGTACGGTGCGTCCGGCGTCCGTCCAGCGCTCCTTCCAGTCCAGCAGGGAGAGGTAGGAGCGGCGCGGGGCGGCCGGGTTGGCGGCGATCCGCTCCCAGGCGCGCTCGGAGACGGAGACGGCGGAGACCCCGGCGGGGCCGCCCATGGCCTTCTGGCCGCCGATGACGCACAGGTCGACGCCCCACGCGTCGGTGAGCAGCGGCTCGGCGGCGACGGAGGCGACCGCGTCGAGCATCAGCAGGGCGCCGTGCGCGCGGACGGCGGCGGCGATGTCGGCGACGGGGTTGGTGTTGCCGGTGGCGGCCTCGGCATGGACCAGGGAGACGAAGTCGACGGCCGGGTGGGCGGCGAGCGCGTCGGCGACCTGCTGCGCGCTGACCGCGCTGTCGAAGGGGACGGCCAGGTCCACGACCTCGACCCCGCAGGAGCGCAGCCAGTTGCCGAAGGTCTGCCCGTACGGGCCGGTGACGATGTTGAGCGCGGTGGAACCGGGGTGCGCGGCGCCGCGGATCGCGGCCTCCAGCGGCAGCAGCGCCTCACCCTGGGTGACGATGACGTCGGCGCCGGTGTGCAGCAGTGCGGCCACCTGGTCCTCGATCGCCGCGAACTCGGCGGCGCTGAGCGGGGGGAGATCCAGGAAGGGGCTCACGTCGAGATGGCCTTTCGCTGCGGGGGATGGTGGGGACGAGAACGAGTCTGCCGCATTCTCGCCGCTCACCCGGAACCCGCCCCTCGGTAGAGTGCGGCCATGAGCGATGGCGCGGTGCTGCACGTTCGGGGTCGGGTGCTGGTCGGTCCGGAGGACGTCCGGGACGAACTCTGGGTGGTGGACGGCCGGGTGAGCTTCACCCGCCCGCCCGGCGCTGAGGACGTCCGGACGGTCACCGGCTGGGTGCTGCCCGGTCTGGTGGACGCGCACTGCCACGTCGGCCTGGACGCGCACGGCGCTGTCGACGCGGAGACCAGCGAGAAGCAGGCGGTCACCGACCGTGACGCCGGCACCCTGCTGATCCGCGACGCCGGCTCGGCCGCCGACACCCGGTGGATCGACGAGCGCGAGGACCTGCCCCGGATCATCCGCGCCGGGCGGCACATCGCCCGCACCCGCCGCTACATCCGCAACTACGCGCACGAGATCGAGCCCGGTGACCTCGCCGCGTACGTCCGCGCGGAGGCCCGGCGTGGCGACGGCTGGGTGAAGCTGGTCGGCGACTGGATCGACCGCGAGCGCGGCGACCTCGCCGCCTGCTGGCCCGGCGACGCGCTGGCCGAGGCGATCGCGGCGGCGCACGAGGAGGGCGCACGGGTCACCGCGCACTGCTTCGCCGCCGAGTCGCTGCCGGACCTGCTGGCGGCCGGCATCGACTGCGTCGAGCACGCCACCGGGCTGACCGAGGAGCTGATCCCGGCCTTCGCCGAGCGCGGCGTGGCGATCGTCCCGACGCTGGTCAACATCGCCACCTTCCCGGGCCTGGCGTCGGGCGGCGAGGCCAGGTTCCCGGCCTGGGCGGCCCACATGCGCCGGCTGCACGAGCGCCGTTACGCCACCGTGGGCGCCGCGCACGACGCGGGCATCCCGGTGTTCGTCGGGACGGACGCGGGCGGCTCGCTCGCGCACGGGTTGGTGGCGGACGAGGTGGCGGAGCTGGTGAAGGCGGGGCTGAGCCCGGCGGAGGCGCTGTCGGCGGCCACGTGGGGCGCGCGCGAGTGGCTGGGGCGGCCGGGGCTGGAGGAGGGCGCGTCGGCCGACTTCGTGGTCTACGGGGAGGATCCGCGGGCGGATGTCCGGGTGCTCGCCGATCCCCGGCTGGTGGTGCTGCGCGGCCGCCCGGTCGGGTGATCGCGCGGGGCGTCGGTCACCTGTCGCGAGCCGTCGTCGACCTGTCGCGCGGGCCGGCGTCCACCTGCCTCGCGGGCCTGCCTCGGGGGTCTTCGCCCACCTGCCTCAAGGGCCGGCGCCCACCTGCCTCGTGGGCCGTCGCTCACTTGCCTCGTGGGCCTTCGTTCACATGATCATCCGCTGAACGCGCTGTCGGTGTAGGCCGATAGGGTGGCCACCATGGCACCGCGTCCACTGAACGAGATCGTCGAGCCCGGCTGGGCCGCCGCCCTGGAACCCGTCGCCGGGCGGGTCGCCGCCATGGGCGACTTCCTGCGCGCCGAACTGGCCGCAGGCCGTACCTACCTGCCGTCCGGCCCGAACGTGCTGCGGGCCTTCCAGCAGCCGTTCGCCGACGTGCGGGTGCTGATCGTCGGGCAGGACCCGTACCCGACCCCGGGCCACGCCGTCGGGCTCAGCTTCTCGGTGGGGCCGGAGGTGCGGCCGATCCCGGCCAGCCTGATCAACATCTTCCAGGAGTACGGCGCCGACCTCGGCCTGCCGCAGCCGTCCAACGGCGACCTCACGCCGTGGACGCAGCAGGGCGTGCTGCTGCTCAACCGCGCGCTGACCACCGCGCCGCGCAAGCCCGCCGCGCACCGGGGCAAGGGCTGGGAGGAGGTCACCGAGCAGGCGATCCGGGCGCTGACGGCGCGCGGCGGTCCGCTGGTGGCGATCCTGTGGGGGCGCGACGCCCGTAACCTGCGGCCGTTGCTCGGGGAGATCCCGGCGATCGAGTCGGCGCACCCGAGCCCGTACTCGGCGAGCGGCGGCTTCTTCGGCTCGCGGCCGTTCAGCCGGGCGAACGAACTGCTGGCGCGGCAGGGGGCCCAGCCGGTGGACTGGCGGCTGCCGTAGCGGGGCCGGGCGCGCTCTAGCAGACCGGAGTCAGTGGTAGGCGTCAATCTCACTCCAACGAGTGAAATGACGTTCTGTGTGACTCATGTGACGGATTGTTCGAGAAGACTGGCGGCTCACCGTTCGGAGCACCGGCCCCTCCCCGCCTGTCGCGGGTGACGTCCTGGGCGCGCTCCGGAGCAACAGCACCTGTGGGGGTACCGCCATGTCTTCCCGGCCTTCTCGCCGAATCGTTTCCGCCGCCGCCGCCGTCGTCGCGGCCTGCACCCTGCTCACCGTTCCACCGGCCTACGCCGCCCCGGCGGCTCCGGGGGCCGCCCCGGCGCCCACCGGATCCGGGGCGCCCGCCGGGACGCCCGCCGCGTCGCCCGGCAAGGCGCGTGCCGTCACCGCCGAACTCGCCCTGGACGTCAGCCTGTTGAACAAGGCGGTGGACGTTCCGGTGAACATCGCGCTCAACAAGGTGGAGACGCCCGCGCAGCGCGACGGTTCGGTCCTCACGGCCAAGGTGGACGGCGTCGACCAGCAGGGCCCGGTCACCCTGGTCAAGGCCGACATCGGCAAGTCCGTGACCCACGCCGACGCCAAGGGCGCCGCCGCCTCCGTCCAACTGGTCAACGCCGACGTGCACGCCCCCGGCCTGCCCGCCACCACGCTGCTCGGCCTGGAGGCGATGAGCGCCGAGGCGACCTGCCCGGTCGACGGGCAGCCGACCGCCAACGTCGTCGCGCCCGCCAGGCTGACCGTGCTCGGCAAGCCCGTCACCATCGGCCTGTACGGGCCGACCAAGGTGGACGTGCCGCTGATCGGCAGCGTCTCCGTGGAGCTCTCCAAGAAGACCACCACCTCGACCACCGCCGCCGCCTCCGCGCTGGAGGTGCAGGTGGAGGTGAACCCGCTGAACCTGAACGTCGCCAAGGTCACCGGTACGATCACCGTCGCCTCGGTGAGCTGCGAGAAGCCCACCGCGCCGCCCACCACCCCGGCCACCGCCCCCGCCACGGACGCGCCCACCACCGCCCCCGCCGCCCAGCCGGTGGCCGACACCACCACCGGCGCCGCCGCCCCGCCGCCCGCCACCGGGAAGCCCGGGAGCACCGGGAAGGCCGAGAAGCCGGCCCCGGCCGCCGGCCTCGCCGCCACCGGCGGCAGCAGCGCCACCGGCCCGCTGGCCGCCGGGGCCGCCGCGCTCGTCGCGGGCGGGGCCTGCGCGCTGTGGGCCACCCGGCGCCGCCGGGCCGCGCACGCCCGCCGGCACTGAGCCTCGGCGCCCCGCGGTGCGGGAGTGCCGTCCCCGGCACTCCCGCACCGTGACCGTGCCAACGCGGACGGTTGGTTCACATGCGCGTTACACGAGAGGAACAACCGGGAAACGGCGGCTTGCGACGCTACGCGGGCACCCACCACCCAGCTATGCGAGGTACACCGCCGTGGCAATCAAGGCCGAGTACATCTGGATCGACGGCACCAAGCCGACTGCGAAGCTCCGTTCCAAGACTCGTGTCCTGGCCAACGCGGACAAGATCCCCACCTGGGGCTTCGACGGTTCCTCCACCAACCAGGCCGAGGGCCACGCCTCGGACCGTGTGCTCGCGCCGGTCGCCACCTTCCCGGACCCGATCCGCGGCGGTGACAACATCCTCGTCCTGTGCGAGGTCAACGAGATCGACGGTACCCCGCACGAGTCCAACACCCGTGCGCTGCTGCGCCCGATCGCCGAGCAGTTCGCCGCTCAGGAGTCGATCTTCGGCATCGAGCAGGAGTACACCTTCTTCAAGGGCTCCCGCCCGCTCGGCTTCCCCGAGGGCGGCTTCCCGGCCCCGCAGGGCGGCTACTACTGCGGCGTCGGCGCCGAGGAGGTCTTCGGCCGCGAGATCGTCGAGCTGCACCTGGACCGCTGCATCGACGCCGGCCTGGCGATCTGCGGCATCAACGCCGAGGTCATGCCCGGCCAGTGGGAGTTCCAGATCGGCCCGGTCGACGCCCTGACCGTCTCCGACCACATGTGGGTCGCCCGCTACCTGCTCTACCGCACCGCCGAGGAGTTCGGCATCGACGCCACCCTCGACGCCAAGCCCGCCCGCGGCGACTGGAACGGTGCCGGCGCGCACACCAACTTCTCCACCAAGGCGATGCGCGAGAACTACGACGCGATCATCACCGCCTGCGAGTCGCTCGGCGCCTCGCAGGAGAAGGTCCTGGAGCACGTCACCCAGTACGGCGCCGACATCGAGTCCCGCCTGACCGGCAAGCACGAGACCGCCCCGTGGAACGTCTACAGCTACGGCGTCTCCAACCGCGGCGCCTCGGTGCGCATCCCGTGGCAGGTCGAGGTGGACCAGAAGGGCTACATCGAGGACCGCCGCCCGAACGCCAACGTCGACCCCTACGTGGTGACCCGCCTCCTGGTCAACACCTGCTGCTCCGCCCTGGAGAAGGCCGGCCTCGTCTGAGCCGCCCTCCCCTGAGCACCCCGCCGGGCCTCCCCTCCACGCGAGGGGAGGCCCGGCGGCCGTTCCTGGCCGCCCGCAACCTGTGGACCCGGCCGTGAGTCCGCACGCCGGTGGTCGATCCACTCGTTGAACGTCGATCCGGTCATCGATCCCGTCGTCGATCCGGTCATTGATCCCGTGGTCAATTCGGTGGTCAATCTGCCGGGTCAGCCGGAGAATTCAGGGATGACGCTGCCCCTGCTCCTCCTCGACGTGGACGGACCGCTCAACCCCTACGCCGCGCCGAAGACGCGCCGGCCGGATGGCTACGACACCTACCGCATGCTCCCGGCCTGGTGGGCGGACCGGCAGGCGCACCGCTCGGACACGCAGGCGAAGCCGCTGCGGGTGTGGCTGAACCCGGCGCACGGGCCGGAACTGCTCGCCCTGCCCTACGAACTGGTGTGGGCGACCACCTGGATGGCCGACGCGAACACCCACATCGGCCCGCACATCGGTCTGCCCGAGCTCCCGTACATCCGCTGGACGGACCTCTTCGGGGCGGACCCGGACGGCCTGCACTGGAAGACCCGGGACGTGGTGGCCTGGGCGGGCGGCCGCCCGTTCGTCTGGGTGGACGACGAACTCGGCCCGCAGGACGACGAGTGGATCGCCGCCCACCACCCCGGCCCGGCGCTCGCCCTGCACATCAACCCCCGACTCGGCCTGCGCGAGGGCGACTTCGCGACCCTGCGCGAGTGGGCGGCCGCGGCATGAGGCTCGGGACGGTCGAACGGCTGCGGCGCTACCCGGTGAAGTCGCTGCTGGGGGAGGAGCTGGCGGCGGCCGAGGTGGATGCGCGCGGCGTGGACCGGGACCGCGCCCGCGCCCTGCTCGACCTCGGCACCGGCAGGATCGCCAGCGCCAAGAACCCGCGCCGGTGGGCCGGCCTGCTGGGCTACACGGCGACGGTCACCGCCACCGCGACGACGGGCGACGGCGTGGCGATCACCGGGCCGGACGGACGGCACGTGGACGAGGCGGAACTGTCCGAGGCACTCGGCCGCAAGGTCGCCCTGGTCGCGGAGTGCCCGCCCGGGGCGACGATCGAGCGGGCCGTCCCGGACGAGGTGCTGGCGCACGGTATCGAGGCCGAAGTCGAGGTCACCGTCAACGAGTTGGGGCGGGCGGCGCCGGCCGGCGGGTTCTTCGACTTCGCCCCGCTGCACCTGATCACCACCTCCACGCTGGCCGCGACCGGCGCCGAGGCGGAGCGCTACCGCCCCAACCTGGTGATCCGCACCGAGGGCGAGGGGTACGTCGAGAACGCCTGGGTGGGGCGGGAGTTGACCATCGGGCCGGCGCTGCGGCTGCGCGTCGTGGTGCCCACCCCGCGCTGCGCCGTGCCCACCCTGCGGCACGGCCCGCTGCCCCGGAGCACGTCCGCCCTGCGCGGACCGGCCGAGCACAACCGGCTGGTCCCGCTGGAGGGCATGCCCGCGTTGCCCTGCGCGGGCGTGTACGCGCAGGTGCTGGTGCCCGGCCGGATCGCGGTGGGGGACGAGGTCGGGCTGGGCTGAGCGGCCACCGGGGGGTCAGCAGACAGCGGGCGGTCAGGCCGAGCCGAGGACCGCCGCGAGGGCGTCCAGGAAGCGGTCCGTGGTCGCCTCGTCCCGGACGGCGATCCGCAGCCACTCCTCGCCCAGCCCGGGGAAGGTGTCCCCGCGCCGCACGGCGAAGCCGCGCCCGCGCAGCCGCTCCCGGACGACCGCCGCGCCCGGCAGCCGTACCAGGACGAAGGAGGCGGCCGGCTCGCCGTACACCCGCACCGACGGGAATCCGGCCAGCCCCTTCAGCAGGTGCTCACGCCAGAGCGCCAGGTCGGCGGCCGCCTGCTCGGCCTCGGCGAGCGCGGCCGGTGCGCTGCACGCCTCGGCGGCGGCCAGCGCGGGGGTGGAGACCGGCCACAGCGGCTGCGCGGCGCCGAGCGCGGCGATCAGCGGCGCCGGCCCGAGCACGTAGCCGATCCGCAGCCCGGCCAGGCCCCAGGTCTTGGTGAGGCTGCGCAGGACGACGACCTGGCCGGGCAGGTCCCGGACCGGGGCGAGGGACTCGCGTTCGCCGGGCACGGTGTCCATGAACGCCTCGTCGACCACCAGGGTGCGCCCGGGGCGGGCGAGCGCGGCGACGGCGTCGGCGGGGTGCAGGACGGAAGTCGGGTTGGTCGGGTTCCCGAGGACGACCAGGTCGGCCTCCGCCGGGACGGACCCCAGCCGGAACCCGTCGTCGGGGGAGAGCAGCACCCGGTGCACCTGGTGCCCGGCGTCCCGCAGCGCCGCCTCGGGCTCGGTGAACTGCGGGTGCACCACGACGATGTGACGAGCCGTCACGACGCGTGCGAGCAGCACGAAGGCCTCCGCCGCCCCCGAGGTGAGCAGCACCTCGGCGGTGGGCCGCCGGTGCCGGGCGGCCACGGCGGCGCGGGCGGCGCCCTGGTCGGGGTAGGCGGCGAGGTCGCCGAGGGTGGCTGCGAGCCGTTCGCGCAGCCAGGTCGGGGGAGTGCCGGTGCGGACGTTGACGGCGAGGTCGACCAGGCCGGACCCGTCGGCGCGCACCTCGGCGTCGCCGTGGTGGCGAAGGTCGGGTTCGGGGGCGGTCACGCGGGGTCTCCTTGCGGATGGGCGGGCAGGCCGGGGACCGGTGGGGCGGGCAGGCCGGGGACGCGGTGGACGTCGTACGGGCCGGGCGGCACGGTCGGTGCGGCGCCGTCGCCGAGGGCGACCAGCGCGACGGCGTGCCCGTGCGCGGCCAGGGTGAGGGCCGCCTCGGTGCAGTCGTCCGTCACGATCCGCCGGGTCCCGGGCCGGAGCAGTCCGGCGACCGCCTCGACCGCGCCCGGCGTGCCCACGACCGCCGAGGCGCGCCGCAGTTCCGCCAGCGCGCGGGGCACCAGCAAGTCCTGCTCGCCGGGCCCGAGCCCGACGACGGCGAGCCGCCCGCGCGGCGCGGTACGGGCGATCGCGACCGTGGCCGCGGCCGACTTCCGCTTGGTGACGACGAGTTCGCCGCCGGGCGCGCTCGCCAGGGCGGCCGCCTCGGCGACGCTCGGCGTGCCCACGGCCGCGCCGACCAGCTCCGACGGGGTCGGCACCGGCACCGCGGCCAGGGCCGCCGCCGGGTGCTCGTCCACCGGTACCCCGCCGAGGCAGAAGGCGGCCCAGCGCACCGCCGGGTGGTCCGCCTTGCCGGCCACGGTGGCCAACCGGGCCACCGACGACCGGGCCAGGCCGCCCTCCTCCAGCGTGTCCATGAGCAGCCGCATCAGCTCGCTCTGCTCGGCACCGCCGCCCGCGCCGACCCCGACGACCAGGGTGCGGGGGTGGACCAGGAGCACGTCCTCGCCGGGGTAGCTGCGGTCGGTGACCCGTAGCACGGGGGCGTCGGCGGGCGCGTCGGGACGGACCGAGGGCGGAAGGGCGGGCAGCGGGTACGCCAGGTCGTTCTCCAGCCGGACCGGCCGGCCCTCGGCGACCGCTTGCGAGGCCGCCGCTCCGCGCGGGCCGCGGGTGGCGGTGGAGGCAAGCCCGTCGAGGTGCCCGGCCAGGGTCGGCGTCAGGGCTGGAGCCAGGGTCGGCGCCAGAGCCCGGCCCGGGGCCTCGGCGGGCGGCGGGCCGCCGGTCAGGACGGCCCGGACGCCGAGCAGGGCGGCCAGCTCCTCGGCCAGCTCCTCGGCGCCGGTGCCACGGTCGGTCAGCGGCACGGCGTAGCGCAGGCCCAGGTCCAGGCTGACCAACCCGGGCCGGCGCGAGCCCTGGTGCGAAGCGTCGGAGAACAGCCGCACGGTGGTCGCGACGGACGCGAGGCAGACCACCAGGTCGTGTCGGTCGAGGGCGTGGTTCAGGGCCTCGGTCGGGCCGAAGCAGGAGGAGACGGAGGCCTTGTAGACGTGGGTGGTGTCGGGCCAGGCGGTGTGGATCTCCCCGGCCAGCAGGCGGCCCGCCCCGTTGAGGGCGACCAGTCCGATCACGTCCCGCTCCTTCGCCACGAGCCCCCACGGGCCCCCGTGGTCACAAGCCCCCGTGATCCCACCACGCCCGGCCGGAACGGGTCAATCGGGGCGGCTGTGACGCGCATCGCCGGCGGGCGGCAGCTGTTCGTCTGTTCTTCATCCTTCTTGTGCGGTACACGACACCGGCGCGATCCTACTGTTCTGGGCGCTCCATCCAGGCAGCCCCGACGCACGGAGGACCCGATGGCCTTCGCACAACTCCGCACCCTCGGAACCACCAGCCCCCGCCGCCCGCTCCGCCGCCCCCTCACCGCCCTCGCCGCCGGACTCGGTCTCGTCGGCGGCTCGCTCGGCCTGTGGGCCGCCGGCGGCAGCGCGGCCGCCGACACCGCCGCCGGGCTGCCCTCGCCCGACCACGTGATCGTCGTGGTCATGGAGAACCACGCCTACTCGCAGGTCATCGGCAGCTCCAGCGCGCCGTACATCAACAACACGCTGGTCGCCGGCGGTGCGACGCTGACCCAGTCCTTCGCGCTCACCCACCCCAGCCAGCCCAACTACTACATGCTGTTCTCGGGCAGCGCGCAGGGCGTCACCGACGACAGCTGCGTCGACGTCGGCGCCCTCCAGCAGCCCAACCTGGGCTCCGAGCTGCTCGCCGCCGGCCAGACCTGGGCCAGCTACAACGAGGGCCTGCCCTCCCAGGGCGCCACCGACTGTCGCGTCGACAACTACGCGCAGAAGCACAACCCGTGGTTCGGCTTCGGCAACGTACCCGCCTCCAGCGCCTACGGCATGGACGCCTTCCCGACCGACTACACCACCCTGCCCAAGGTCTCCTTCGTCGTGCCGGACCTCTGCAACGACATGCACGACTGTTCCGTCGGCACCGGCGACACCTGGCTCCAGACCAACCTCGCCGCCTACGCGGACTGGGCCAAGAGTCACAACAGCCTGCTCGTGGTCACCTTCGACGAGGACAACCGCCTCGCCGGCAACCGCATCCCGACCCTCGTCTACGGCGCCCACGTCACCCCCGGCAGCAGCACCGGCACCAGCTACAACCACTACAACGTGCTGCGCACCCTGGAGGACCTCGCCGGGCTGAGCACCCACGCGGGCAACGCCGCCAACGCCACCGACATCGCCGGCATCTGGAACTGACGCCCGTGTACGTCGCGGATTCCCGCAGCTCCAAGGCCCCCGCCGCCCCGGCCCCCGCATCCGGCGGGCCGGGGCGGCGGGGGGCCCTGCGCGCCGTACCCGGGACGGTGCTCGCCCTCGGTGCCGTCAGCCTGGTCACCGACGTCTCCTCCGAGATGGTCAGCGCCGTGCTGCCGCTCTACCTGCTCACCGGGCTCGGCCTCTCCCCGCTCGGCTTCGGCCTGCTCGACGGCATCCAGAACGGCTTCAGCGCGCTCGTCCGCCTCGCCGGCGGCCACCTCGCCGACCGCCGCGGCCGTGACGGCGCCGCCCGCCACAAGGCCGTCGCGGCCGTCGGCTACGGCCTGTCCGCGCTCTGCAAGCCGCTGCTGCTGCTCGTCCACACCGTGCCGCTGATCGGTGCCGTCATCGCCGTCGACCGCACCGGCAAGGGCCTGCGCACCGCGCCCCGGGACGCGATGATCTCGCTCTCCACCGAACCCGCCCACCGCGGACGGGCGTTCGGCGTGCACCGGGCGATGGACACGGCCGGTGCCCTGCTCGGCCCGCTGACCGCCTTCCTGGTGCTGCGTCTCGCCGGCGGGCCGCTGCTCGCCGACGGCGGCGAACGGCACGGCTACGACGCGGTGTTCACGGTCAGCGCGTGCGTCGCCGCGCTCGGCGTGCTGATCCTGCTGCTGTTCGTGCCGAACCGGCAGGTGGCTGACGGTCCGTCAACTGCTGCCCCCTCGCTGCGGGACAGTCTCGCCCTGCTGCGGCTTCCCGGGCTGCGCCGGCTCACGCTCTGCGCCGTCCTGCTCGGACTCACCACCGTCAGCGACTCCTTCCTCTACCTGCTCATCCAGCGCCGGCTCGGTCTCGACACCAGCCTCTTCCCGCTGCTGCCGCTCGGCACCGCCGCCGCCTTCCTGCTGCTCGCCGTCCCGCTCGGCGCACTCGCCGACCGGATCGGCCGCCGCCGGCTCTTCCTCGCCGGGCACGCGGTCCTGCTGCTCGCGTACGGGCTGCTGCTCTCACCGGTCAGCGGCGTGCCCGCGGTCGTCTGCGTCCTGCTGCTGCACGGCGCGTTCTACGCGGCCACCGACGGAGTGCTCGCCGCGGCCGCGGCCGACGCCGTCCCGGCCGGGCAGCGCGGCGCCGGGCTCGCCCTGGTCGGCACCGGGCAGGCGCTCGCCCGGTTCGCCTGCTCGCTGCTGTTCGGTGCGCTGTGGAGCGCGGTCGGCGGCACCGGCGCGCTGGGCTGGTCGGCGGGGGCGCTCGCGGTGTGCGTGCTCGGCGCGGCCGCCGTCCTGCGCGAACCCGCCGCCCCGGGTGATCCCGCTGCCCCGGGTGATCCTGCCGCCCCGCGCGAGCCTGACACCCCGCGCGATCCCGCCGCCACCGCCTCCGAGGAGCCCTCGTGAACCGACTCCAGAACCGGACCAGGGTGATCGTGCTGCTGGTCGCCGTGCTGCTGCTCGGCGCCGTCGGCACCGGGGCCGTCCTCTACGCGGCCGACCGCACCGCCCAGCGCGACCAGGCCCAGCCCGGCGGCCCCGCCGTCGCCGAAGGCGCCGTCACCCTGCAAGGACCCTCCGGTGGGCGGGAGTTGGTGTTCCGCAACATGGCCTGGGGCCCGCACCGCGACGAGCTCACCGCCGTCCCCGCCGACCGGCCCGACGGCCCGCGCACCGCCTCCGGAGTCCAGTGCCTGCGCTTCTACGCCGCCGCCGGCACCGGTATCTGCCTCCAGTCCCAGCACGGCGCCCTGGAGGACACCTACCGCGCCGTGGTCCTCGACGACCACCTGCGCGAGCGGCGCTCCTTCCCGGCCGCCGGCATCCCCACCCGCTCCCGGGTCTCCCCGTCCGGGCACCTCGCCGCCTGGACGGTCTTCGTCAGCGGCGACTCCTACGCGGGCACCGACTTCTCCACCCGCACCTCGATCGTCGACGTCCGCGACTGGAACCTCCGGGACAACCTGGAGACCTTCGACGTGATCAAGGACGGCCACCCGTACCAGGCCCACGACATCAACATCTGGGGCGTCACCTTCGCCGACGACAACGCCTTCTACGCCACCCTCGCCACCGGCGGCCACACCTACCTCGTCCACGGCGACCTCGCCGCCCACAGCCTCACCACCCTGCACGAGAACGTCGAGTGCCCCTCGCTCTCCCCGGACGGCACCCGCATCGCGTACAAGAAGCGCGTCCCCGGTGCGTCGCCGGACGCGCCCTGGCGGCTGTACGTCCTCGACCTCGCCACCATGACCGAGACCGCCACCGCCGAGCAGCGCAACATCGACGACCAGGCCGTCTGGTCGGACACCGGCACGCTCCTCTACGCCATGCCCGGCGACTACGGCGCCGACCTGTGGACCGTCCCGGCCGACGGCGGCGGCGCTCCCCGGCGGGTCACCCAGGCTGCGGTGGCCCCCGCCTACCTGGGCTGAGGAACTCTGGGCTACGGTCCCTCGTCGAGCACAGTGACGTCCTGATCGAACGGGGGAACGAGAACCGTGGACGGCATTCCACCCGAGCGTACGGTCACCGACTCCTGGCCCGCCCTGCACGGCCGACCCGTCCTGCGGCGCACCGTCGCCGTCGGGCTGGTGCTCTGCGTGTCGGTCGCGGCCGCCCTGGTGGTGCGTGGGGTCAACTCGCTCACCGTCGGTGGCACCGGCCGCGAGACCGACCGCGACCGCGCCGAACGCCTCGCCGGCCTCCACCCCTCCCAGCACCCCGGCGCCGGCCTCTACTACGTCCCCGTCGGCGCCATCTACACCCGCACCGCCGACGGCACCCCCATCGCCTACCTGCACTACCGCATCGCGGGCAAGGATGTCGGCCTCGGCGATTTCCTGCGCACCTACGACCTCCCCGCCCCGGGCGCCACCGCACCTCTCCCGCCCGACCTCACCGCCGCCCTCGGCGGCGACGAACCGGCGGAGGCCCCTGAACTCCCCGAAGACCCCGAGCCCACGCCCACCCCTACTCCCACGCCATCACCGGCCGCCACCGCCGACCCGGCGCCCAGGGCACCCGCGGCACCTCCGGGCCTCCAGGCCGCCGACGCCGACCCCGATCCCGACGCCGACCCCGACGCCGACCCGGGCCCGGACCTCGCCGACGACACCCCCGCCCCCACCGCCGCCCCCTCCCTCACTCTCACCCCGACCCCCACCCACCCCCAGGCCACCCGCCGCATCTACGTCGCCACTATCCCCGGCGGAGCCCCGGGCGCCGCCGACATCTACATCCGCGCGACTGGCTGACCACACCGCGGCGTCCCCGCTCAGGCCCGCCGTCAGAGCGGTGAAGGCGGCCCGGATGCTGACGCGCAGCCACCCCGCCGGGGGGAGCGTGGCGGGGTGGGGGCGCGCGGGGGGTGCGGGTCAAGCCGGCAG
>NZ_JBIUUS010000017.1:0-71167 GCF_044742585.1 Kitasatospora sp. NPDC087861 | reverse complement strand
TGGGTGCCACCCCCCCGGGGCCACCCCGTGCTCGCCCGCTTTCTGGGCGTTTAGGGGGCCCCGTACGAACCCCCCCCCCCCCCCCCGGGGGGGGGGGGGGGGGGGGGGCGGCCGCGCTGGGGGTGCGGGTCAAGCCGGCAGGCCGGGGACGGCGGCGATGGTGACGGGGTGGCCCATGGTGGCGGTACGCCATGCGGCGAGGGCCTGGTAGACGGGGGAGTCGTACCAGCCGCGGGCGTCGGCCTCGGTGGGGAATTCGAGGATGGCGGTCTTGGTGTAGGCGGTCTCGCCTTCCAGACGGGCCGGGGCGTCGAAGGCGAGCAGGCGGCCCTGGTAGGGCTCCATGGTGGCGCCGACGTTGGCGAGGTAGTGGCCGAGGGCGGCGTCGGGGGTGTGGTCGGTGCGGGTGATGACGACGTAGTGCATGGCGTGACTCCTTGTGCCGGTCAGCGGGTGACAGGGGTGGCGGGGGCGACAGGGGTGAGAGGGGGTACGGCGGGTTTGGGCTGCCGGGCGGGGGCCTGGCCCGCGAACATGGCGCTCAGGGCCAGCAGCAGGCCGAGGAGTTGCCATCCGGTGAGGGTCTGGCCGAGGACGACGAGGCCGCCCGCGGTCGCTACGACCGGGTTGATCAGTCCAAGGAACGAGGCCGGGCCGGCGCCGAGGCGTTCGATGCCGCGAAACCAGAGGACGTACCCGAGCGCGGTGCTGAAGACTCCGAGATAGGCGAAGCCGGCCAGGTTGGTGGCGCTCAGGGCCGGCGGTGCGCCCTCGACGAAGCCGGCGAGCGGGACCAGGAGAGCGGAGCCGGCGAGGAGCTGCCAGGCCGTCAGGTCCAGCAGGGTGGCACCCTCCGGCCGCCCCCAGCGCCGGGTGAGGACGGTCCCCGTCGCCATCAGGGCGATCGCGCCGACCATCGCGGCGATCCCGACGCCGTCCAGCCGGGCGCCGCTCTTCAGCACCAGCAGGGCGACGCCGCCGACCCCGGCGAGTCCCGCGAGCAGCGCCCGCCGTCCGGGCCGTACGCCGAGCACGCCGATCGAGAGGCCGGCGACGAGCAGGGGCTGGATCGCGCCGATGGTGGCCGCAACGCCGCCGGGCAGGCGGTAGGCGCCGACGAAGGTGAGCGGGAAGAACAGCCCGATGTTGAGCATCCCGAGCACGGCCGCGCGCCCCCACCAGCGCCCCTTGGGCAGCTTGCGGCCGATCAGCAGCAGGAGCAGCCCGGCCGGGAGGGCGCGCAGGGCGGCGAGCAGCAGCGGACGGCCTTCGGGCAGGAGCTCTGTGGTGACCAGGTAGGTCGTGCCCCAGGCCGCCGGGGCGAGTGCCGCTGTGACGGCCACTCCTGCGCGTGTTCCCCTCATGACATCCCCCTCAACGTTGACTATCTGAACGTTGAGATGATTAGTACGCCCAAAGGTGAGTGAACGTCAAGTATGTGAATGTTAAGCTAGTTGCCGGCGGTCCGGCCCGGGCCGCGGGAAGCAGGGAGGCGACAGGACATGCAGCAGCGCGACACCGTCGACGACATCGTCGAGCAGTGGACCAGGACCCGCCCCGACCTCAACACCGAGGCCATCGGCCTGATCGGCCGGATGCGACGCCTCAACGTCCGCGTCGACGGCGCCCTGCGCGAGTACTTCAACTCCTGCGGCCTGGACTCCTCCGAGTTCGACGTCCTGGCCACCCTGCGCCGCTCCGGCGAACCCTACGAGCTCAACGCCCGCGCCCTCCTCAAGGCCGCCATGGTCACCTCCGGCGCCATCACCAACCGGGTCGACCGCCTGTCCGCCAAGGGCCTGGTCGAACGCAACCCCTGCCCCGACGACCGCCGCGCCGTCCTCATCCGCCTCACCCCGGCCGGCAAGGACCTCATCGACGCCGCCCTGGCCGGCCACGTCCGCAACGAGGAGCGCATCCTGGCCGGTCTCGACGCCGACGAGCGCGCCCAACTCGACGTCCTGCTCAGGAAACTCCTCATTGCCCACGGCGACACGGAGTCCCTGTCGGGCTGAGTGCGCGTGGCCGGAACTCAGACCTCGGCGATCAGCGCGTACCGTTCGTCGTCCACCGGACCGCCCCAGAGCTCCGGATCCCCGCTCAGTACCTCGACCCGCAGGCCGCGCGCCAACGGCCGCACGGCGGCGGCGAGTTCCGCCGCCCCCACCCCGCCGTTCCAGGGCAGCCGCTCGGCGCCCGAGACGTACGGAATGCCGGTGGTACGCCAGCGGCCCTCGACCAGCACCAGCCGCCCGCCGGGTCGTAGTCGGCCCACCCAATCGGCGAGCGCGGCACGGGGGGCGGACAGCGTCCACAGCAGGTGCCGGGCCAGCACGACGTCGAACGCGGCCTCGCCGGTCGGCGGCGAGGCCGCATCGCCGACCAGGAACCGCCCCGGCCGACCGGCCTCCGCCAGCTTCCGCTGGGCCCGCGCCACCATCCCGGGCGCCAGATCCACCCCGGTCACCCGATGCCCCGCCTCCGCGAGCAGCAACGACAACGACCCGGTGCCGCACCCGACATCCAACACATCGGCCGAGCCGGCCGGCACCCAGTCCGCGAGCCGCCGACGCCACGCGGCGCGCGTCGGCCCGGCCTGCAGCCCGTGATCGGGCTCATCGTCGAACGATGCGGCGGCGGCGTCCCAGTAGGCGCCGATGGCGTCGGGTTCGACCATGGTCAGAGCGCGCCGAACTCGCCGCTGCGGAGGGCGGAGAGGAAGGATTGCCAGGCGTCGGCAGGGAAGAGGAGTGCGGGGCCCTGGGGGTCCTTGGAGTCGCGCACGGGCATCAGGCCGGTCAAGTCGGGTGAAACCTCGACACAGTTGCCGCCGTTGTTGGAGTAGCTGGACTTGACCCACTGTGCGCTGGCCAGGTCGACGTGCATCATTCGTGTTCCTTTCGAACAGCGCGGATCATGCTGAGTGAAGCCGTCTTCGACAGGGACTCCACCTGCAGCTGATCGTAGTCACTTTCCCAAGCGGCGACCGCTTCGCGTCCCCGTTCGAGATGGCCCCGTGCCTGGGACTCCGCATAGCCGACCACGGATCGGTCCGGCAGCGTCAGCAGGACGATGGGCATCGTGAACGGGACGTGCTCCGCAAGACTGAACGGAGCTACCTGGATCGTCACGTTGGAGAGGCGGGCCAGCTTCTCCAAGTGGTCGAGCTGCGCGCGCATCACGTCATGGCCGCCGACGGGTCGAACCAGGCAGCTTTGATCCAGTACCGCGTGGACGACCGGAGCGGCCTTCTGTTCGAAGATCCGTTGACGGTTGGCGAGGAATTCCACCCGCTCTGCCGCCTGCTCTTCGGTGATGCTGCCTCGGAGGACGGCGGCAGCGGCCAGTGCGCTCGCGTACTCCTTGGTCTGGAAAAGACCTGGCATGACGCTCAGTTCAAAGGTGCGGAGCTTCCGGCATCGACCCTCGGCCTCGGCGAACTCGGGGAATCCCTCCAGGAGGCTGGCGCGCGAGTATCGGCGCCACAGCTCGTAGAAGGTGCCCCCGGTATCGAACACCTCGTCGGCTCTAACCGCGAAGTTATGGGTTACGGGCTTCTTCGCCCGTTCGACGTACGACACCATCCCATTCGAGTAGCCCATGCGCCGCCCGAGTTCGGTCTGCGACCACCCCATTGCCCGCCTCATCCTGCGGAGTTCTGCGCCGAATCGGGCGAGTGGCGATGCGGTCGCGTCAGGCTCGTTGAAGTCCATGACAGGTGACCCCCCTTAACCAGATGGAACCGTCAAGGTCAGACTCTGGCGATCGTAACTCCACCGCGGGCACCATGGCTACAGCTCGTGATGAATCAAGTGCGTAGAGCTATCAAGGAGCCCCCATGCCCGCATCCCTCTACCAACCCCAACTCGGCGAGATCGTCCACGACCTCGCCCACAAGGACGCCGTCGGCAACCCCGCCGAGGGTGTCTACATGGACACCCTCGGCGCCCTCGTCTACCTCCGCCTCGAGCGCGGTGGTTGCGAGTGGACCACCCGGCCCGAGCACGTCCGGCCGTCCGGCAGCCCCCGCCTCGTCCCCGTCCAGCACCCGAGCCGGCCGCGCACGCGCGACGCGGCGTGACAAGACGGAGCCACGGATGTTGAACCCCCTGTGCGTGCGCCCCCGGACCCACCATCAGGCTCTCGTCCTCAACGAGGCCGGGGAGATCCTGCTCGTCGAGACCGCGCGTCGGACCGCCCTCGCCCTCCCTGGTGGCGGCGCCGACCGGAGCGAGCCGCCGCACCTGGCCGCCCGTCGCCACCTCGAGGCCGCGAGCGGCCTCGTCCGCTCCCTGCACTGCATCCTCGTCGTGGACTACGTCGGGGCCCGCCCCTTCCACTTCGTGCATTGCGGTGGCCAAGTCGCCGCCGACCAGGTCGAATCGGTCGCCCGCCGCCGCGCGCTGCACTGGGTGGACGAGGAGCGGCTTCTGGACGTCGTTGCCCCTGACGAGCACCGCCGCATCTCCCACGCCCTCGCGTTTCAAGCGTGGGGTTCGATGCTCCCCGCCCTCGTGCATGGCATGCGGCCGTAGGGGGCCGGCGATCCGCGTGTCCATGACCTCCCCGGGCGCGTTGCAACGGTGGGAACCCGGAGCGGAGGAGAAGGCCGATGAAGGACAGGAGGCCCAGGGACATCGCCGTCGGGGACCAGTTGCGGGCGGCCGGTGCCGAGCGGCCCAGTGGCTCGCCGCGTCCGGGTGGGGGCCGTCGGTGACGGTCCCCTTGCGGAAGGCCGCCAAGTGGCAACAGGAGACCCGGGCCCGGATGCTGGCGTCGCAGGCGGACAAGTCCTGCACGTGGTGTGTCCACCTGCTCCACGGCGGCCCCCGGCCCGTCGTCGTCCACGCCGAACACCCGACCCACCTGGTCTGCCGTGTCTGCTCGATCGCCGCCCGCGCCCAGCGCACCTGCCTGGACTGCGGCGGGCCGGCCGGCTCCGAGTCCCCGGCGGACGGCCGCGAGGACGTGTGCATGGGCCCGGTGGCGATCTACACCCGCCTGCGCTGCGCCGCCTGCCACCGCCCCGACCCGCCGGCCGGCGCTTTCGGCAACGGCGCGTCCTGAGGGGCGCAGAGTGTGGGCGGGCGGCCTTTCCGATTGACTTCGGAACGTATTCCGAATTAGTGTCAAGTCATGTCGACTCCCACTGTGTCGTTCTCCGACCTGTCGAAGAACTCCAAGCGCGTCGCGGACAGCGTGGAGCGAGTCCAGCGCGTGCGTGTCACGCGCCGCGACGGGGAGGACCTGTACCTCACCACCGGGCGCCACGACCGCCAGCGCGAGGAGACCGCGGACGTCACCGCGCGCCTGTTCGCTGCGCTGATCGGCAGTGATGAGGGCACGCGGGCGGTACTCCTCGCCCTCCCCGCCGTCTTCCCCTGGGCCCGGCACCTGTCGGCTGAGGAGGTGCGTGAGTTCGTTGTCGACCTCGTCGGCGCGACTCGCGATGCCGTGGAGCTGGACGTGCACGCCAGCCTGCACCGGGTGATAGTGGAATGGCGTGCCACCGCGAGAGTGCTTGCGGATCCGGAGTTGGCGGCAGAGCTCTCCAGGCCCCTTCCCGGCGATGATCACGGCGAGGTGGTGGAGCCGTGAGCCCGAAGCGCGGTGATGATGTCGCGCCCCCACCCGTCGGTGAGGAGTGGCGGCTGCGATTCGGCACGACGGAGGCTGCCAAGGGGTGGGGGCAGCTGTGCGCGGAGGCGGCCGGGAACGCCCGTCGCTGTTTCGAGGCGCTCCGGGTGAACCCGCTGTCCATGAGGGATCCGGATCGGCAGCATCGATTGCGGGGCCGTCTGGCGACCCGCGTGTTCGGGGGCGTCGAGCTGCCGCAGTGGGAGTACGAGGTGACCGCCGGCGGGCGAGTGCGGTACGTGGTGGACGAGGTGGCCCGCGTCGTCCACCTCGTCTACGCCTCGCCTCGGCATCCTCAGGACACCGAAGCGTAGCGGGTCGGCGGCCCTCAGGCCGTGCAGGACTGGGCGGTGGCTCCCGCAGGCGGCGGGCGATGCTCGACCAGCCCGAGCCGGAGCCGTCGTTGAGGGCGATTACGTCTCCGCAGCCGCCCGGTGAGCGGCCGCGGCGGAGGCGAAGGAGGTGGCCAGCGACGGCGTTCCGGCCCAGTGCAGGTGCAGGTACGAGGCGTGGACGTTGCCGTCCGTGAAGCCCTCGGTGCGCGGCCCGGTGGGCAGTCGCCAGCCCCAGGCGGGGAGTTTGCCCGCGCCCGGTTCACAGACCGTCCGGTGGAACTCGTGGCCGCGCAGCCGGGTGCCGGCCCGGGCGAGCGGGGAGTCGTGCAGGGCGACGGCCTCCCGGTAGCCGAGGGTGAGCCGCTCGGTCATCCGGGCGCCGGTGTCCAGCACGCCGCACATCGGCAGGCCGTCCAACTCCCGCCCCAGGTAGAGCAGTCCGGCACACTCGGCGGCGATCGGGCCGCCGCCGGCGGCGAACGCCGCGATGGCCCCGCGCAGCGCGGCGTTGCCGCTCAACTCCCGGACGTACAGCTCGGGGAAGCCGCCGCCGATCACCAGGCCGGACGTGCCCGCCGGCAGGGCCGAGGCGTGCAGCGGGTCGAACGGGACCACCTCCGCGCCCGCGGCGGTGAGCAGTTCGGCGTTCTCGGCGTACGAGAAGGAGAAGGCGGCGCCGCCTGCCACCGCGATCCGCGGGGTGCCGGACACCGGGTCGACCTCGGCCGAGGCGTCCCACGGTTCGGCGTCCAGCTCCGGTGCCGTCCGGGCGAGTTCGAGCAGGGCGTCCAGGTCGACCGAGGCGGCGACGAGTTCCCCCATATCGGCGACGGCCTTGAGGGCCTCCGCCGAGCGCTCCACGGCCGGGATCAGCCCGAGGTGGCGGGACGGCGTGGCGACTGCCGTCGAGCGGCGCAGCGCCCCCAGCACGGGCACGCCCGAGCCCTCCTCCAGGGCCTCGCGCAGGAGGTGCTCGTGCCGGTCGGAGGCGACCCGGTTGAGGATCACCCCGGCCAGCCGCACCTCCGGGTCCCAGGAGGCGAAGCCGTGCACCAGCGCGGCCACCGACCGGGACTGCGAGGAGCCGTCCACGACCAGCACCACGGGCGCCTTCAGCAGCTTGGCGACGTGCGCGGTGGAGGCCAGCTCGCCGCGCCCGGACGCCCCGTCGAACAGGCCCATGACGCCCTCGACCACCGCGACGTCCGCCCCCGCCGCGCCGTGCAGGAACAGCGGGGCGATCCGCTCCGGCCCGCACAGGAAGGCGTCCAGGTTGCGGCCCGGGCGCCCGGCGGCGAGCGCGTGGTAGCCCGGGTCGATGTAGTCGGGGCCGACCTTGTGCGGCGACACCGCCAGCCCGCGTGCGGCGAGCGCCGCGATCAGGCCGGTGGCGACGGTGGTCTTGCCGGCGCCGGAGGAGGGCGCGGCGACGACGAGGCGGGGGACGGCTCTCGGGCGGGGGACGGTGCTCGGACCGGGGACGGTGCTCAACGGCCTACCACTCGATACCGCGCTGGCCCTTGCGGCCGGCGTCCATGGGGTGCCTGATCTTGGTCATCTCGGTGACCAGGTCGGCGAATTCGGTCAGCGGCTCGGGGGCGTACCGGCCGGTGATGACGACGTGCTGGCTGCCCGGACGGTCCTTGAGCACCGCCAGCACCTCCTCGACGTCGATCCAGCCCCAGTGCATCGGGTAGGTGAACTCGTCGAGCACGTAGAAGCGGTAGGACTCGGCGGCCAGGTCGCGCTTGACCTGCTCCCAGCCCTCCTTGGCCGCCTCCTCGCTGCTCTCGATGTCGCGCTGCACCCAGGACCAGCCCTCGCCCATCTTGTGCCAGGCGACCGTCCCGCCCTCGCCGGAGGCACCGAGTACGCGCAGCGCGTTCTCCTCGCCGACCTTCCACTTGGCGGACTTCACGAACTGGAACACCCCGATCGGCCAGCCCTGGTTCCAGGCCCGCAGCGCCATGCCGAACGCGGCGGTGGACTTGCCCTTGCCGGGGCCGGTGTGCACGGCGGTGATCGGCAGCGTACGGCGCTGGCGGGTCGTCAGGCCGTCGGCGGGGACGTTCTCGGGCACTCCCTTGGGCATGGCGCTCAGGCCGCCTTTCGCATCGTCGAGGGTCGGTTCTCGCGGACGAGCGAGGCGACGCCCTCGGGGCGCAGCTCGTCCAAGCTGACGGCGGTGCCGCCGAGCAGTCCGGCCAGGGTACGGGCCAGGCCGAGACGGACCGGGCCGGACTCGCAGTCCAGCACCACGCTCGCCGTGCCCTGCGCCGCGAACAGCGCGGCCGCGCGCTGGGATCGGGCGAGCGCGTCACGCCCGCCGGTGGCTCGGCCGTCGGTCACCACGACCAGCAGCGGGCGGCGGCTCGGGTCGCGCAGCCGCTCGACCCGCAGCACCTCGTGCGCGCGCAGCAGCCCGGCGGCCAGCGGGGTCCGCCCCCCGGTGGGCAGCGACTCCAGCCGGGCCGCGCCGACCTCCACGGACGAGGTCGGCGGCAGCGCCAGTTCGGCGTCCGCGCCCCGGAAGGTGATCATGCCGATCTTGTCGCGCCGCTGGTAGGCGTCCATCAGCAGCGACAGCACGGCGCCCTTGACGGCGGTCATTCGCTGCCGGGCGGCCATCGAGCCGGAGGCGTCGACGACGAACAGCACCAGGTTGGACTCCCGCCCCTGGCGGACCTGTTCGCGGAAGTCGTCCTTGTGCAGCACCAGCGCCCGGCCGGTCCGCCCGCGTGCCGCCTGGTGCGGTGCGGCGGCCTGCAGGGTGGCGGTCAGGTGCAGCCGGCTGAGCGTGCCCTGCGGGCGCCGGGCGCGCACGGTGTGCCCGCCGGAGGTCTCGGCGGGGGAGCGGCGGCCCTGGGCGCCGTGGCCGGTGCCCTGCACGGTGAACAGCCTGGTCCGGTACGGATCGCCGGCCGCGACCGGCGCCGACTCCCGGGCGGGGGCGGGGTGTTGGGCCGGTACGGGCTGCTGGGCCGGCTGCTCGGTGTCGGTGGCGGCGGACGCCTCCGGCCCGGCGTCCGAGGGCTCGGGGGCCCCGCCGCCGTCCGGGCCGCCGCCGGGGCCGCCGTCCGGGCCGGGACCGTCGTCCTCGGGCCCGTCGCCGTCGCCCTCGGTCTGACCCTCGCCGCCGCCCTCGCCCTCGGGCTCGCCCGCGTCGTCCGCCGGCTGCGCGTGCTCCTCCAGCGTCCGGTCCAGCTGTTCCTCGTCCAGCCCCGGCGCGTCGAAGGGGTTGCGGCGCCGCCGGTGCGGCAGCGCCAGCCGGGCGGCCTTGCGGACGTCCTCCTCCAGCACCTCGGTCCGCCCGTCCCAGGCGGCGAGCGCGACGGCGGTGCGGGCCATCACGATGTCGGCGCGCAGTCCGTCCACCTCGAACGCGGCGCACACCGCAGTGATCTGACGCAGCGCCACATCATTCAGCTCCACCTTGGGCAGCAACTCCCGGGCGGCGGTGATGCGTTCGGCGAGCGCCCGCTCGTCCTCGGCGAACCGCGCGGCGAAGCCGGCCGGGTCGGCGTCGTAGGCGAGCCGGCGGCGGACCACCTCGGCGCGCTCGACCGGGTCCCGGGTGGCGGCGATCTCGACGGTCAGGCCGAACCGGTCGAGCAGCTGCGGCCGCAGCTCGCCCTCCTCCGGGTTCATGGTGCCGACCAGCAGGAAGCGGGCCGCGTGCCGCACCGACACGCCCTCGCGCTCGACGTAGGAGCGGCCCATCGCGGCGGCGTCCAGCAGCAGGTCCACCACGTGGTCCTGGAGCAGGTTCACCTCGTCGATGTAGAGCACGCCGCGGTGCGCCTTGGCGAGCAGCCCCGGCTCGTACGCCTTGACGCCCTCGGCCAGCGCCCGCTCCAGGTCGAGCGAGCCGACGATCCGGTCCTCGGCCACGCCGACCGGCAACTCGACCAGCTCGGACGGTCGTCGGTGCGAGCCGGCGTCGAGGTGCGGGCCGTCCGGGCACTGCGGGTCCGGAGCCGACGGGTCGCAGGCGAAGCGGCAGCCGTCGACGGCCGCGAGGGACGGCAGCAGGCCGGCCAGCGCGCGCACCATGGTCGACTTCGCGGTGCCCTTCTCCCCGCGCACCAGCACGCCGCCCACGGCCGGGGAGACCGCGTTGAGCAGCAGCCCGAGTCGTAGGTCGGCCATGCCGACGATCGCGGTGAACGGATAGCGGACGTCACTCATGCATACTCCCCAGGTGCCCCGGGCGCCAGGAACGGCAGCGATCCGGCCGCCGGCACCCCGCCCTCGATCAGCTTCCACAGCGCGTCGGTGTCCGCGTGCTCCTCGATCAGGTCGCCCAGCCGGTCCAGCCGGGCCTCGCGCGCCTCGGCGAACGAGGTGTCCGGCGCCGGCACGAACGCCCGGCCCGCCAACTCGGCGACCTCGCGCAGGAGTTCACGGCGGAACCCGTCGTTCTCCAGCGCGCCGTGCCAGGTCGTGCCCCACACCGAGCCCACCCGGCAGCCGTCCAGGAAGGGTTGGCCCCCCTCGACCGCCACCACCCCGTGGTGGATCTCGTACCCCACGACCCGCTGCCCGTACGCCTCGCCGACCGGCCGCGCCAGCACCTTCTCGGCGCCGAACCGCACGTTCGTCGGCAGCAGTCCCAGGCCCTCGACGGAGCCGGCCTTGGACTCCACCTCGTCCTCGATCGAGCGGGCCAGCATCTGGTAGCCGCCGCACACCCCGAGGATCGGCAGCCCGGCCGCCGCCCGCGCCCTCAGCGCCGGTTCCAGGCCGCGCTCGCGCAGCCAGGCCAGGTCGGCCACGGTGGCCCGGGTGCCGGGCAGCACCACCAGGTCGGCGTCGGCCAACTCCTCCGGCCGGGTCGCCCAGCGCACCAGCACGCCCGGCTCCTGCGCCAGCGCGTCCAGGTCGGTGAAGTTCGACAGCCGGGGGAAGCGCACCACGGCCACCCGCAGCACGTCCGCGCCCAGCGGCCCGCGCCCTTCGGTGCGGTCCACCACGGTCGTCAGATCGAGCGAGTCCTCGGCGTCCAGCCACAGGCCCGGCAGCATCGGCAGCGTGCCCAGCACCGGGCGGCCGGTCAGCCCGTGCAGCATCTCCAGGCCGGGCGCCAGCAGCCGGGCGTCGCCGCGGAACTTGTTGACGAACCAGCCCGCCACATGCCGCTGGTCCTCCGCCGACAGCAGCGCCAGCGTCCCGTACATCGCGGCGAAGACGCCGCCGCGGTCGATGTCCCCGACCACCACCACCGGCAGCCCGGCGGCCGTGGCCAGGCCCATGTTGGCGATGTCCCGGTCCCGCAGGTTGATCTCGGCGGGTGAGCCGGCGCCCTCGCACACCACCACGTCGTAGCGGCTGCGCAGATCCGCCAGGCACTCCAGCGCCCGCTCCAGCAGGACGGGCTTGCGCTCGCGGTAGTCCAGCGCGCCCACCTCGGCGACCGGCCGACCCAGCAGCACCACCTGGCTGCGGCCGTCCGCGCCCGGCTTCAGCAGCACCGGGTTCATCGCCGCCTCCGGCTCCACCCGGGCCGCCTGCGCCTGCATCGCCTGCGCCCGGCCGATCTCGGCGCCGTCGGCGGTGACGAAGGAGTTCAGCGACATGTTCTGCGCCTTGAACGGCGCGACCGAGACCCCCTGACGGGCCAACCAGCGGCAGATGCCCGCGGTCACCACGCTCTTGCCCGCGTCCGAGGTCGTCCCGGCGACCAGCAGCGCGTTGCTCATGCCGTCCCCCTCCTTCTCGAAGCCGTCCGTGGCCTCGAAGCCGCCAACGACCGGATCGCCAGATGCCCCGCGACCGTCGTACCCAGGGCCAGCACGCCCACCCGCCGGGAGAGCGCGCAGGCCCGCTCGATGTCGTCCACCGTCACCGGCCGCAGCTCCGCGCCCAGCACCGGCCGGTGCTCCACCCGCTCGCCGTACCGCAGGGTCCCGCCCAGCCGGACGCCCACCGCTCCCGCGAAGGCCGCCTCCGCCTGGCCCGCGTTCGGGCTCGGATGCGCCGAGCCGTCCCGCCGCCAGACCCGCCAGGCCGTCCGCGGCTCCGGCGCGGCGGCCACCGTCAGCAGCGCCGTCAGCCGGGCGCCCGGCCAGCCCGCCAGGTCGTCCAGCCGGGCCGACGCCCAGCCGAACCGGGCGTACCGGGGCGAGCGGTGGCCCACCATCGCGTCCAGGGTGTTCACTGCGCGGAACGCCAGCAGCCCCGGCGTGCCCGCCAGCGCGCCCCAGGCCAGTGCGTTCACCACGGCGTCCGCCGTGTTCTCCGCCACCGACTCGACCACCGCCCGGGCGATCTGCGGCCCGTCCAGCGCGCTCGGATCCCGCCCGCACAGGTGCGGCAGCCGCTCCCGCGCGGCCGCCAGGTCGCCCGCGGCGAGCGAACGGCCGATGGTGCGCGCCTCCCTGGTCAGCGAGGTGCCGCCGAGCACCGTCCAGGTCGCGGCGGCCGTCAATGCGGCCCGGCCCAGTGGACGCCGGCCCACCGTACGGTCCAGGGCCACCGCGCCGGCGGTGACCGCGCCCACGCACAGCGCCGTGTACCCGGCGCCGGTCACCCGGTCGTCCCGCCACACCCGGCGCTCCAGCCGGGTCGCCGCAGCGCCGAAGGCGGCCACCGGGTGGCCGCGCCGGGGATCGCCGAAGCGGGTGTCGGCGGCGTAGCCCGCGACGGCGCCCAGCGCGAACGCGGCGGCGCGGGTCAGCGGGCGCACGACGGGTGCGAAAGTATCGGCAGGCGCGACAGGTTCGGCGGAAGGCCGCGTGGGGTCCGGCGGGGCGGGGCAGCCTGCATCGCGTGCGTGTCCTCACTCAGGGTCCGCGCCCTGGATCGACGTAGCGGGGGCGAGAGTCTCCTGGCTTCCGGGTCGAACGCACCCCCGGGCCTTCCAGCGGCTTCTGACGGCCCGCCGTGGCAAAAATCCGAGCGTGCTCCCCGGTGACAGTGGCGGGACCGCGCCGGACTCGCACCGGCTTCCTCTGCATGCCTCCGTTTGGCCCCAGGATCCCATCACGCGGCCGAACCGGGCGTCAACCGAGGTCACGGAGGGGTTGGTCACACGCGCGCCCCGTCGCTACCTCCGATCAGGCCGCCCGCAGGGGCATGACCCCCTGGGCGATCGTCCAGCGGCCCGAAGGGGCCTCCGGGGCCGCTTCGTGCGTTCGGCGGCTGGGGTCCGTCACGCCCCGCCCCTACCGTTCGTTCCCGTGCGACGCAGACAGCCCCCCCGCCGGATCGGCACCCGCTTCCCCGTCCCGTTCCCGCCCGCACCGCTGTAACCCGGACGGCCCAGTCCGGTGGCCGCCCGCGAGGCCCCTCGATGAACTGGTGTACGAACACCGTCCGGTCCGAGACCAGCAGAGCGGGGAGCGATATGCGTTGGGGAACCGCGGCCGCCGTGGCGGCCGCCGCCGTCGGCGCCGGGGCCGCCGTCCTGGTGATAGGCCGCCGGGCCTCCGAACGGATGGTCCACCCGGCGAGCGCCGTCCAGGAGTCCGGCCCGGTCCGCGTGCAGAGCCTCGCCGCCGGCCGGGTCACCTTCACCCGCAGTCCCGAGAGCCTGCGCCCCGGCCGCTGGGCCGTCGAATGGGACGACCACGGCCACGCCGTCGTCGAGGACGTCCTGCACGGCGACGAGCACGGTGTCACCCGCCGCCTGGTCCGCGCCGACCGGGGCGCCCTCGTCCCCGGCACCGAGGTCCGCTTCACCCCCCGCGTCCATCTCGGCGACCCCACCGAGGCGCTCGGCCTCCCGTTCACCGACACCGCCGCCGACGGCGAACTCGGCGCCCTCCCCGCCTGGCGCCTGGACGGCAAGCGCGGTGTCTGGGTGATCCTGATCCACGGCCCCGGTGCCGACCGCCGGCAGACCCTCCCGGTCCTCCCCGTCCTGGACCGTCTCGGGCTTCCCGTCCTCGCCGTCACCTACCGCGGCGACCAGGGCGCCCCCGCCTCTCCGGACGGGCTCGGCCACTTCGGCGAGACCGAGTGGCGCGACATCGAGTCGGCGGTCCGGCTCGCGCTCGACAGCGGCGCCGGCCGGGTCATCCTGTACGGCTGGTCCCTCGGCGCGACCATGGCCCTCCAGACCGCCGCCCGCTCCGCCTGGGCCCACGCCGTCAGCGGCCTGGTGCTGGACTCGCCGGTCCTCGACCTGCCCGCCACCGCCCGCCGCGGCGCCGCCCGGGCCGGCTACACCGGCGCCGCCGCCGCACTCGGCGTCCTCGCCGCCGAGGGCCGCACCGGCGTCGACCTCGCCGACTTCTCCCGCATCGCCGCAGGCGCCGACCTGCGCGTGCCCACCCTCCTCCTGCACAGCCCGGACGACGAGCTCGCCCCCTACGGCGCCGCGGAGCGCCTCGCCGCCGCCCGCCCCGGCGTGGTCAGCCTCCAGCCCTTCCCCGGTGCCGGCCACGCCACCCTGTGGAACTCCGCCCCCACCCGCTACACCGAACTCCTCCGCCGCTGGCTCACCCCCTTGCTCTGATTCCGCCCCCCCGCGAGTCGGCACCCGTTTCGGGATGCCGGGTACGGCCTCTCCACCCACCCGATGCGCACGCAACGTGACCGCGTGAACGGGTAGCGCGACCGGCGTTCCGGGCGTCCGGCCGTCCTGACATGACCCCGCCACCTGTTTCCGGCCAGGCGGTTTGCCTCTGTTGCCCGATCTTGGGGAGGTGCCGTCGACGGCAGCCCGTCCGTACGGCCAAGCGGATGTGACAGAAGGCCGGTACAAGGGGAAGACTGCTCGACGTGACGTCTCGGAATCCGCGCGACCGTGATGCCCCGCTCCCGCCGACGATCGGTACCGGTGCGACGGTGACCCGTCTCCCTGGTACAGCCCATCGACCCGCCGCAGGCAGGCCGGGCGGGGCCGGGGTACCCCGCCGACGAGGGCCCGCTCCGGCGCCCGGTCGAGGGCGGGTTCCCATGCCGGACGGCTTCCCGGCGCCTGCCGAGCTGGCACCGCTGGCCCGCCGGATGCTGGTGGACGCCGTCCGGATCGCCCGCTGGGCCGGGGAACTGGAGGAGGTCGACAAGCGGGGCGAGCTGCTGCCGGAGGACGCCCGTGCGGCGGGCCGGGCGCTGGCCATGACGGTCGCCGCCGCCGCCAAGGCGTGGGGGCAGGCACTGCTGGTCGGCCTGGTCGAGGCCCGGGACGGGGGGGCCGGCCCGGGTTGGCGCCTGCACGCCTGGGAGCACGACGACGAGGCCGTGATCCGCGGCTGGTCGGCGCTGTTCGACGCCTGGACGCTGCTGGCCCCGGTGCCGCCCGCCGCCCTGCGCGGCGTGTTCGCGGTGCTGGCCGGGCAGGCGGTGGACCAGGCGCCGCAGCTGCTGTCCTTCCTGCACCTGGTGGCCGGCCCGGTCTCGGACAACGAACTGCTGGAGCTGCTGCGCCGAGGCCTGGACGAGCGCCGGGTGGGCGGCGCCGACGGTTCGGGCCTGTCGCCCGTGCCGCACGCCGCCTCGGCGGTGTCGGCGGTCCGCGGGACCTGCCGCGAGCCGCAGATCGACACCCCGCCCTCGCCCTCGGACGTGGCCGCCGTCCTGGACTGGATGCTGGACGGCCTGGCGGCCGTCGGCGCGGTGGTGCGCAGGAACGACGCCGCCGAGCTGTCGCCGCTGGGCCACTGGGCGGTCCGCGCGAAGCTTGAGGAGATCTGCACGGTCGCGCAGACCGCGGCCGGCCACATCGAGCAGAGCGCCTTCGAGCTGCTGAACGCCTGCGCGGACTACTCGCCGGGCCCGGCCCGGGCCGAGTTCCGCGCCTGGGTGGCGGCCCGCCCGGCGGACCGGGCGGTCGCGGAGCTGCTGGACGCGGCCCAGGGGGACGACGCGCTGGTGCGCGGACTGGCCTTCGAGGCGCTGCGGGTGGCCGGCGGCCCGGCGGAGCAGGCGGTGCGGGCGGCGGTGGACGAGCCGGTGCTGCGCCCGTACGCGCTGCTGTGGCTGGCGGAGCGCTCGGACGAGGGCGTCTCCCCGGCGGATGTGCTGGGCGCGGAGGACGCGGCCTGGCTGTGGGTGGACACCGCGGCCGCGGTGCTGGACCACGGGGAGACCGAACTGCTGGTGGGCCACGTCGAGGGCGCCTCGGCCGGCGATCCGGTGCGGCTGTTCGCCCGGGCCCGGCAGTCGGGGCACCCGCGGGCGGCCTCGGTGCTGACGGCGGTCTCGGGCGTGCACCCGGATCCGGGCGTGGCGCGGGCGGCCCGCCGTTCGGCGTTCAGCGTCCACACCGGCGGCGCGTAGGCCCTAGCCGCCCAGGAACGCGGGAAGGGCCCGGATCCGCTACCGGATCCGGGCCCTTCCTCATGCGCTGTGCGATTCCGTACGGCTGGCAACGGCTCAGCCGAGGCGGGACTCCGCCCGCCGGGCGCGGACGTCGCCGACCTTCTGCCCGACCTTGCGCCGGATGACCAGCAGCGGGGCCATCGCGGCGAGCGTGATCTGGGCGACGGCGCCGACGTGCATCAGGGCGTCGCCGCCGGGCAGACCGGTGGCCCAGGCGGCCAGGCAGCCGATCGAGACGACGATCCAGCAGAGCGTCGCGGTGGCCAGCAGCCCCTGCGGCTTGGGGTACTCGATCCGGCTGACCATGAGGTACGCGGCGCCGAAGATGGCGACCAGACCGGGCAGGAACGGCGGGTCGAGCAGCACGATGGCGATGACCGTCATCGCGCCCATCGGGCAGGGCATGCCCTGGAACACCCCGGGCCGCATCTTGACGGCCGAGAAGCGGGCCAGCCGCAGGACGACCGCGAGCAGCACGGTCAGCGCGATGACCGCCGAGAGCTTGGTGTTGGAGCCCTGGGAGACCATGCCCCAGACCGCGACGAAGTAGGCCGGCGCGATGCCGAAGCTGATCAGGTCGGCCAGGTTGTCGAGTTCCGCTCCGAGGGCGGAGGAGCGGAGCTTGCGCGCCACCAGTCCGTCGAAGAGGTCGCACATCGAGCCGATGAGCAGCAGCGTGACCGCGGTCGCGGCGCTGTGCCGGTCCGGAGCGACGTCCGGGTTGGTGATGTGCGGGACGAGCACCCCGGTGGTGATCGAGTAGATCGCCAGGAAGCCGCAGACGGCGTTCCCCAGGGTCAGGAAGTCGGCGGTGGACAGGTGCTGGGGAGAGCGCGGGGCGCGCAGCTCGCGGTCACGTGCCCAGCGGCGGCGGCGCAGGGCCGTCTCCTCGTCGTCCAGGCCGACGATTGTCTCAGGATCAGTCACGGTCAAGGCGCGTCACCCCGGCTGTGGTCTTCTGGCCGACCTCGACGCCGACCTCGACGCCGGCCGGCAGGTAGGTGTCGACCCGGGAGCCGAACCGGATCAGGCCGATCCGGTCGCCCTGCTCGACCTTGGTACCGGCGTCGACGTACGGCACGATGCGGCGGGCGACGGCCCCCGCGATCTGCACCATCTCGATGTCGCCGAGCTCGGTGTCGAAGTGCCAGACGACCCGCTCGTTCTGGTCGCTGTCCTTGTTGAACGCGGGGACGAAGCCGCCCGCGACGTGCTCGACCGAGGTCACCGTGCCGGGCAGTGGCGCGCGGTTGACGTGGACGTTGAGCGGGCTCATGAAGATCGCGACCCGGGTGCGGCCGTCCGGCCAGGCGTCGATGCTCTGCACCACGCCGTCGGCGGGGGAGATCACTCTGCCCGTGCCGATCTCACGCTCGGGGTCGCGGAAGAACCACAGCATGCCCGCGCCGAGCGCACAGGCGGGTACCGCTGCCAGGGCCCACTTGCCGCTGCGCCGGGTGAGGGCGGTGGTCACGGCGGCCGTGGCGAGGGTGGGGACGAACCAGGGGGTGGCTCCGCGCGCGATGGTCACGCGGGGTCGCCGACCGGCCGTCGTGGCTGCGAGGGCATCGCGGTCCGTGACGGAGGTGTGAGGGGACGGGCTGATGGGCATCGAAGACCTTTGTCGCGGGGGATCATGGCCGCTGGACGGGGGCCACCGCGGGATCGGGTAATAGAGGGACGGCTTGCTGTCCCGGTGGATGCTATCGGGAGCACACGGTGGGTGGGCAACCCGCCTGCTCGTTCAGGTGTCCGGTGGCAGCGCGTATGCGCGTCCACCGCTACGACCGTAGCTCGACCCGGTCCGGTTCCCAAGGGACCCGACGGGGCTGGTGACACTTGTCTCAACAGGTGTGCCGACGGAACCCGGTGCGGGGGCGGGGCCGTTCGCGCGCTGCGGAGGGCGGCGGACACGGCCTGCCGAGGGTGTGCGGAAGCGGCCGCAGGGCGTGTCGTCGCAGCTGTACGCCCTGCGGCCGCTTCCGGAGGGCCGTGCCGGACCCCAGGCGGACCAGGCCGGGGTCGGGTCGGCACGGCAGGCTGCCGGGACGGGCCCGCACGCCCGTCGACCGGCGGTTCGGAGAGGTCGTCCGGCCGGCCCGGAGCGGTCCTGCGGCCGCTCGTCGAGCCGGGGTGACCTGGTGCTCAGTCCGCGATCCGGTACTCCTCCAGGAGCCGGCGTCCGACGATCATCTTCTGGATCTCCGCAGTTCCTTCACCGATGAGCAGCATCGGGGCCTCGCGGTAGAGCCGCTCGATCTCGTACTCCTTGGAGAAGCCGTAGCCGCCGTGGATGCGGAAGGCGTCCTCGACGACCTCCTTGCAGTACTCGGAGGCGAGGTACTTGGCCATGCCCGCCTCCAGGTCGTTGCGCTCCCCGCCGTCCTTCTTGCGGGCGGCCATGACCATCATCTGGTGGGCGGCCTCGACCTTGGTGGCCATCTCGGCGAGCTTGAACTGGATGGCCTGGTGCTCGGCGATCTTCTTGCCGAAGGTGGAGCGCTGCTGGGCGTAGGAGATGCCGAGCTCGAAGGCGCGGCGGGCGACGCCGCAGCCGCGGGCGGCGACGTTGACGCGGCCGACCTCGACGCCGTCCATCATCTGGTAGAAGCCGCGGCCCGGGACGCCGCCGAGGACGCGGTCGGCCGGGATCCGGACGTCCTGCAGCACCAGCTCGGTGGTGTCGACGCCCTTGTAGCCCATCTTCTCGATCTTCCCGGGCACGGTGAGGCCGGGCACGGTCGGGTTCGGGCCGAAGCCGGCCGTCTTCTCGATCAGAAAGGTGGTCATGTTCCGGTACGGGCTGTCGCCGCCCTCGTCGGTCTTGCACAGGACCGCGACGAGGGTGGAGGTGCCGCCGTTGGTGAGCCACATCTTCTGGCCGTTGAGGACGTAGGAATCGCCGTCCTTGACGCCCTTGGTGGAGATGGCCGCGACGTCGGAGCCGAGGCCGGGCTCGGACATCGAGAAGGCGCCGCGGATCTCGCCGGCGGCCATCCTCGGCAGGAAGTGGTCCTTCTGTTCCTGGGTGCCGTGGGCGTTGATCATGTGCGCCACGATGAAGTGGGTGTTCACGATGCCGGACACGCTCATCCAGCCGCGGGCGATCTCCTCGACCACCAGGGCGTAGGTGAGCAGCGATTCGCCGAGGCCGCCGTACTCCTCGGGGATGGTGAGCCCGAAGAGGCCGAGCTGCTTCATGCCCTCGACGATGGCGGTCGGGTACTCGTCCTTGTGCTCCAGCTCGGTCGCGACCGGAATGATCTCCTTGTCGACGAAATCCCGCACGGTGGCGAGGATGTCCCGCTGGATCTCGGTGAGGCCGTCGGTCTGTGCCAGGCGTCCCATCGTGCGGCTCCGAAAAAGTCTGAGGGTCGGGGGGGGGATTGCCGGGGGCCCTGCCGGCGTGGCTGCGGCAGCAGGGCCCCCGTTCCGGGTGGGGGTCGGCCGATGACGGCGGCCTGCCCCTCCGGGGTAACAGAGGGGTGGAGCGGATCAGGAGAGCGGGGTGGGGCGGCCGGGCTGCTCGCCGCCGCGCTCCTTGATGTACGTCTCGGTCGGCACCATCACCTTGCGGCGGAAGATGCAGACGACCGTGCCGTCCTGCTTGTACCCCTTGGTCTCGACGTGGACGATGCCGCGGTCGTCCTTGGACTTGGACGGCCACTTGTCGAGGACGGTGGTCTCGCCGTAGAGCGTGTCGCCGTGGAAGGTCGGCGCGATGTGCCGCAGCGACTCGATCTCCAGGTTGGCGATGGCCTTGCCGGAGACGTCCGGGACGGACATGCCCAGCAGCAGCGAGTAGATGTAGTTGCCCACCACGACGTTCCTGCCGAAGTCCGTCGTCCGCTCCGCATAGTTGGAGTCCAGGTGGAGCGGGTGGTGGTTCATGGTGAGCAGGCAGAAGAGGTGGTCGTCGTACTCGGTGACGGTCTTGCCGGGCCAGTGCTTGTAGACCGCGCCGACCTCGAACTCCTCGTAGGTGCGTCCGAACTGCATGGCTTCGGCCCTCAGCTTTCCGGGATCTCGAACTTGGTGGTGCGCTCCATGCCCGCGGCCCGGCCCTTGCCGGCGACGACCAGGGCCATCTTGCGGCTGGCCTCGTCGATCATCTCGTCGCCGAGCATCGCGGAGCCCTTGGCGCCGCCCGCCTCGGAGGTGCACCAGTCGTAGGCGTCGAGGATCAGCTCGGCGTGGTCGTAGTCCTCCTGCGAGGGCGAGAAGATCTCGTTCGCGGCGGCGACCTGGTCGGGGTGGAGCACCCACTTGCCGTCGAAGCCGAGGGCAGCCGAGCGGCCGGCCACCTCGCGGTAGCCCTCCTGGTTGCGGATCTGCAGGTACGGGCCGTCGATCGCCTGCAGGTCGTTGGCGCGGGCGGCCATCAGGATCCGCATCAGGATGTAGTGGTAGGCGTCGGCCGGGTAGCCGGGCGGCTGCTCGCCGACCACCAGGGACTTCATGTTGATCGAGGCCATGAAGTCGGCGGGGCCGAAGATGATGGTCTCCAGCCGGGGCGAGGCCTCGGCGATGGCGTCGACGTTGACCAGGCCCTTGGCGTTCTCGATCTGCGCCTCGATGCCGATCTTGCCGACCTCGAAGCCCATGGTCTTCTCGATCTGGGTGAGCAGCAGGTCGAGCGCCTTGACCTGCTCGGCGTCCTGGACCTTGGGCAGCATGATGCAGTCGAGGTTGGGGCCGGCGCCCTCGACGACGGTGATCACGTCGCGGTAGGTCCAGTGCGTGGTCCAGTCGTTGACCCGGACGGCGCGGGTCTTGCCGCCCCAGTCGCCGTTGTTGAGCGCGTCGACGACGAGGTGGCGGGCGCTCTCCTTGACCAGCGGGGCGCAGGCGTCCTCCAGGTCGAGGAAGACCTGGTCGGCGGGGAGGCCCTGGGCCTTCTCCAGGAAGCGCGGGTTGCTGCCGGGTACGGCGAGGCAGGAGCGGCGCGGGCGCAGGCGGTTCATGGTGCTCATGAGGGTTTTTCGGTTCCTTCCCAGTGGTCAGCTGGTGGGCGCGGGTGCGGGCGTCCAGGGCTGGAGCTTGTTGGCGAGCCGGATCTCGTCCACGATCCGGCCGATGATGGTCGTGATGCCGAAGTCCTTCGGGGTGAACACGGCGGCGACGCCGGCGGCCTTGAGGGCCTCGCCGTCCGCTGCCGGGATGATGCCACCCACGATCACCGGGACATCCTGCACCCCGGCCCGGCGCAGCCGCAGCAGAACGTCGGGTACCAGTTCGGAGTGGGCGCCGGAGAGGATCGACAGACCCACGCAGTGCACGTCCTCCGCGACGGCGGCGGAGACGATCTGCTCCGGCGTCAGCCGGATGCCCTGGTAGACCACTTCGAACCCGGCGTCGCGGGCCCGGACGGCGATCTGCTCGGCGCCGTTGGAGTGCCCGTCCAGGCCGGGCTTGCCGACCAGCAGGCGCAGCTTGCCGGCGCCCAGCTCCTCGGCGGTGGCGGCGACGGCGGCGCGCACCGCGGCCAGCTCCCCGCCGGGCTCGGCGGCCACCGCGACGGGTGCGCCGCCGACGCCGGTGGGCGCGCGGTACTCGCCGAAGACCTCGCGCAGGGCGAAGGACCACTCGCCGGTGGTGACGCCGGCCCGGGCGCAGGCGAGCGTGGCCGGCATCAGGTTGGCCTCGGTGGCCGCGGCGGCCTTGAGTTCGGCCAGCGAGGTCTGGGCGGCGGCCTCGTCGCGCTGTCCGCGCCAGGCCTCCAGGGCGGCGAGCACGGACTGTTCGGAGGCCGGGTCGACGACCATGATCGCGGTGTCGAGGTCGGCCGTGAGCGGGCTCTCCTCGGTGGTGTCGAAGCAGTTGACGCCGACGATCCGGTCCTCGCCGGACTCGATCCGGGCCCGGCGGGCGGCGTGCGAGGCGACCAGGTTGGACTTCAGGTAGCCGGACTCGACGGCGGGGATGATGCCTCGATTGCCTGCTTTGGCACCCATCTCCAGCACCTTGGCGATCTCCGCCTCGGCGCCGGCGAGCAGGTCGGCGGTCTTGGCCTCGACCACCTCGGAGCCGTTGAAGAGGTCGCCGTACTCCAGCAGGTCCGACTCGTAGGCCAGCACCTGCTGGATCCGCAGCGACCACTGCTGGTCCCAGGGCCGGGGCAGGCCCAGCGCCTCGTTCCAGGCGGGCAGTTGGACGGCGCGGGCGCGGGCGTCCTTGGAGAGGGTGACGGCCAGCATCTCCAGGACGATCCGCTGGACGTTGTTCTCCGGCTGGGCCTCGGTCAGGCCGAGGGAGTTGACCTGGACGCCGTAGCGGAAGCGGCGCTGCTTCGGGTCCTGGACGCCGTAGCGCTCCAGCGTGACCTTCTCCCACAGCTGGGCGAAGGCGCGCATCTTGCACATCTCCTCGACGAAGCGCACGCCGGCGTTCACGAAGAAGGAGATCCGGGCGACCACCTCGCCCATCCGCTCGGCCGGCACCTGGCCGGAGTCGCGGACGGCGTCGAGCACCGAGATGGCGGTGCACATCGCGTAGGCAATCTCCTGGACGGGCGTGGCCCCGGCCTCCTGCAGGTGGTAGCTGCAGATGTTGATCGGGTTCCACTTGGGGATGTGGCCGACGGTGTAGGCGATCATGTCGGTGATCAGGCGCACCGAGGGGCCGGGCGGGAAGACGTGCGTCCCGCGCGACAGGTACTCCTTGACGATGTCGTTCTGGGTGGTGCCGGTGAGCTTGGCGATGTCGGCGCCCTGCTCCTCGGCGACCACCTGGTAGAGCGCCAGCAGCCACATCGCGGTGGCGTTGATCGTCATGGAGGTGTTGGTCTGTTCGAGCGGGATGCCGTCGAACAGGGTGCGCATGTCGCCGACGTGGCCGACCGGGACGCCGACCCGGCCCACCTCGCCGCGGGCGAGGATGTGGTCGGAGTCGTAGCCGGTCTGGGTGGGCAGGTCGAAGGCGACGGAGAGGCCGGTCTGGCCCTTCGCCAGGTTCCGCCGGTAGAGCGCGTTGGAGTCGCTCGCGGTGGAGTGCCCGGCGTAGGTGCGCATCAGCCAGGGGCGGTCGCGCTGGACACGTTGGTCGGTCATCGGATCGGCCTCAGACGTTACGGAAGCGGTTGATGGCGTCGAGGTGCCGGGCCCGGAACTCCGCGTCGCGCACGCCCAGGCCCTCCTCGGGGGCCAGGCAGAGCACGCCGACCTTGCCCTGGTGCTTGTTGTGGTGCACGTCGAGGGCGGCCTGGCCGGTCTCCTCCAGGGAGTAGACCTTGGACAGGGTCGGGTGGATCCTGCCCTTGGCGATCAGGCGGTTGGCCTCGAAGGCCTCGCGGTAGTTGGCGAAGTGCGAGCCGACGATGCGCTTGAGCGACATCCACAGGTAGCGGTTGTCGTACTGGTGCATGAAGCCGGAGGTGGAGGCGCAGGTGACGATGGTGCCGCCCTTGCGGGTGACGTACACCGAGGCACCGAAGGTCTCCCGGCCCGGGTGCTCGAAGACGATGTCGACGTCCTCGCCGCCGGTGAACTCGCGGATCTTCGCGCCCAGGCGCTTCCACTCGCGTGGGTCCTGGGTGTGCTCGTCCTTCCAGAACCGGTAGCCCTCGGCGGAGCGGTCGATGATCGCCTCGGCGCCCATGGCGCGGCAGATCTCGGCCTTCTGGTCGTTGGAGACCACACAGATCGGGGTGGCGCCGCCGGCGAGCGCGTACTGGGTGGCGTACGAGCCGAGGCCGCCGCTGGCGCCCCAGATCAGCACGTTGTCGCCTTGCTTCATGCCGGCGCCGTTGCGCGAGACCAGCTGGCGGTAGGCGGTGGAGTTGACCAGGCCGGGGGAGGCGGCCTCCTCCCAGGTGAGGTGCTTCGGCTTGGGCAGCAGCTGGTTGGTCTTCACCAGGGCGAGCTGGGCCAGACCGCCGAAGTTGGTCTCGAAGCCCCAGATGCGCTGCTCCGGGTCCATCATCGTGTCGTCGTGGCCGTCCGGGGACTCCAGCTCCACCGAGAGGCAGTGCGCGACCACCTCGTCGCCCGGCTTCCAGGCGTTGACGCCGGCGCCGGTGCGCAGCACCACGCCCGCGAGGTCGGAGCCGACGACGTGGTACGGCAGGTCGTGGCGCTTGGTGAGCGGCGACAGCCGGCCGTAGCGCTCCAGGAAGGAGAAGGTGGAGACCGGCTCGAAGATCGAGCTCCAGACGGTGTTGTAGTTCACCGCGCTGGCCATGACGGCGACCAGGGCCTCGCCGGGGCCGAGCTCCGGCAGGGCGACCTCGTCGAGGTGAAGGGACTTGCGGGGGTCCTTGTCGCGGCTGTCGAGGCCCGCGAACATCTGCTCCTCGTCCTTGTGGAGCGTCACCGCTCGGTAGGACTCGGGCAGCTTGACGGCGGCGAAGTCCTCCGACGTGGCGTCGTTGCTGAGGATCGCGTCGAGGATTTCCTGCATGGCTGCCTCCGAAGGCGTACCTGTGTGAGGGCACAGGGCGTCTGGGGTAGCCGGGAGCGGACACCGGCTTCGCTGAGGTGGGTGGTGGTCGGTCAGGCTGGGCGCCCGGGTGGACCGGGCGGGACGCTGCTCCCGGGGTGTGGGAACGCCGGACGACGGCGCGCCGAGGTGGGGAGCCGCGGCGCCGCGACTGGTGGGTAACAAGGTAGTGGCACCCTGTGCCACTCGTAAAGACACCGGGTGTCACGAATTCCGGCGCGCTGGAACGGCCTGTGGCGGCATTCGGGCGGACATGTGAAGGGCCCGCGCCGACTGTTCGGCGCGGGCCCTCGATACTGCTCTGACCTGTGTAAACGCTGCTCTTAGGACTCCCGGGTGCCACTCAGTGCGGCCCGGATGCTGTCCACCACCACGTCCAGCGGAGCGTCCGTCCGGGCGACTGTGATGAGGACCTCACCTCCAGGGCTGGCACTCAGTGCGCTCTCGGCCAGGACATCCCCGGGCGCCCCACTGGCACCCGGTGCCACCAATGAGCCCCGGCGCCTGGCACCCGGCGCGCTGGAGGCCCAGAAGGTCCGCCGGATCACCTCGAAGGAGTGGTCCAGCTGCGCCTCCACGTCCCCGCGCCCGCCGGCCCGCAGCCAGCGCCGCAGCACGTGGTTGTGCGCCGCGACGACCGCCGCCGCCGACACCTCGGCCAGCATCGAGTCGTCCTCGCCGCCGCGCTGCCACCCCGAGGGGATGGACTCGCCGGTGTCGAAACGGCCCAGCAGGTACCGGGTGAACAGCCGCTCGTACCGGGCCACCACGGCGATCTCCCGCTCGCGCAGCGCCGGCACCTGACGGATCAGCTGGTACCGCGCGACCGACACCCCCGGCGTCGAGGCGTACATCCGCAGCACCTCCTTGATGCCGCGGCAGACCACGTCCAGCGGGTGCTCCTCCGGCTCGGCGCTGGCCAGCAGGTCGGCCACCCGGACGAGGGTGTCGTCGTGGTCGGGGAAGATCGCCTCCTCCTTCGACCGGAAGTACCGGAAGAAGGTCCGCCGGGCCACCCCGGCGGCGGCCGCGATCTGATCGACCGTGGTCTCCTCGTAGCCCTGCGAGGAGAACAGCTCCATCGCGGCGGTGGCCAGGTCCTGACGCATCTGCTGGCGCTGCGCCGCCGCCCGGCGGCTGCCCGGCCCGCCTTCCGGCCCGGTGCCCCCGGTCGAGGGGGCCGGCCGGTCGGCGCCGCGAGGTCCGGCGGAGTGCTGCGGGGTGGCTGACTGAACCCGATCCATGTCCGGAACGCTACACGGCCCCGACGGCACGGCTGCGGCCCTTCCCCGCAGGACCGGTGCGACCGGGCCGGTCACGGCCGGTCTGGGCCAGCGCGCGGACACCGCCCCAGGGCTCCAGCCCGGCCGGGCCTGGTCGGGAGATGTCCCGGGCGGCGCCGCCCCGCGCGCGGCGCCCCCGGCCGGTGGTGTGGTCACCGGCGCGCGTGGTCGCGGAAGCCGCGGCCGGTCTTGCGGCCCAGGCAGCCCGCCGCGACCAGGTGTTCCAGCAGCGGCGCGGCGGCCAGGCCCGGCTCGCGGAACTCCTGGTGCAGCACCTGCTCGATGGCCAGCGAGACGTCCAACCCGACCACGTCCAGCAGCTCGAACGGGCCCATCGGGTAGCCGCAGCCCAGCTTCATCGCGGTGTCGATGTCGTCCACCGTCGCGTAGTGCTCCTGGAGCATCCGCACCGCGTCGTTCAGGTAGGGGAAGAGCAGCGCGTTGACGATGAAGCCGGCCCGGTCGCCGCACTCCACCGGGTGCTTGCGGACCTTGGCGGTCAGCTCCAGCACGGTCGCGGTGACGTCCGGCGCGGTGAGCACGGTGGAGACCACCTCGACCAGCTTCATGGCCGGCGCCGGGTTGAAGAAGTGCATGCCGATCACGTCCTGCGGCCGCGAGGTCGCGGTCGCGCAGCTGATCACCGGCAGCGAGGAGGTGGTGGTGGCGAGCACCGCGCCCGGCCTGACGATCTTGTCCAGGGTGGCGAACAGCTCGCGCTTGACCGTCAGGTCCTCGGCCACCGCCTCGATCACCAGGTCCGCCTCGGCCAGTTCGGTGTACTGGCCGACCGGCGTGACCAGCGCGAGCGCGGCGTCCCGCTGCTCCGCGCTCAGCCGGCCCCGGTCGACCGAGCGGGCCAGCGACTTCGCCAGCTGCGCCTTGGCCCGGTCGGCCTTGTCCTGGCTGCGGGCGGCCAGCAGCACCGGGTGGCCGGCCTTGGCGAACACCTCGGCGATGCCGGTCGCCATGGTGCCCGAGCCGCAGACGCCGACCGTACGGACCTCCCGACCCGCCACCCCGGGCCTCGCCGGTCCGGTCGCCGCGTCCACGGCCCGGGACGAGCCGGGCGCCTCGTAGGTGTAGAAGCCGCGGCCGGACTTGCGGCCCAGCAGCCCGGCCGCGACCAGCTGGCCGAGGATCGGGGCGGGCGCGTGCAGGCGGTCCCGGGACTGCTCGTACATCGCCTCCAGGACGGTCCGCGCGGTGTCCACGCCGATCAGGTCGAGCAGCGCCAGCGGGCCCATCGGCAGGCCGCAGCCGAGCCGCATCGCGGCGTCGATGTCCTCCCGGGAGGCGTACTTGGACTCGTACATCGCGGCGGCCTGGTTCAGGTAGGCGAACAGCAGGCCGTTCACCACGAAGCCGGCCCGGTCGCCGGCCGCCACCGGCTCCTTGCCGAGGTCCCGGGCGAACGCGGCGGCGTCCTCGGCGGTCTGCGGCGAGGTCAGCACCGTGCGGACCACCTCGACCAGCTTCATGGTGTGCACCGGGTTGAAGAAGTGCAGGCCCAGCACCCGCTCCGGGCGGGCCGTCGCGGCGGCGATCCGGGTCACCGAGAGCGCGGTGGTGCCGGTGGCCAGCACCGTCGCCTCCGGGCAGATCCGGTCCAGCTCGGCGAAGAGCTCCCGCTTCAGCTCCAGCTGCTCGGGCACCTCCTCGATCACCAGGTCCGCCTCGGCGGCGGCCGACAGCTCGTGGCCGACCGAGATCAGCGCCAGCAGCGCGGTGCGCTCCCCGGCGGTGATCCGCTCCCGGTCGACCGCGTGCGCGGTCGCCTCCTCGATCCGGGCCAGCGCCCGGGCGGCCGAGTCCTCGGTGGCCTCGATGCCGATCACCCGGCGGCCGCTCCTGGCGACGGCCACCGCGACACCGGCACCCATCGTGCCGAGGCCGACGACGGCGACCGTGGAAAAGGGACGCTTCATCTGTCCTGACTCCTAGTCATGAGGGGCCCGCGCGTGCTCCGGCGGGCGGGCCGCCGCGCCCGCGGGTCCGTGCGGGGGCGGCCGTCGCCGGAGGAGGGTCCGCGCGCGGGGGTGGGGAGATGACGGGTTCCGGCACACCGGCGCGGCGGCCGGTCCGCTCCGGCCGAACTGCGGGTGTGCCGTGGTGCTCAGGCGCTCAGGGGTGACGAGGAAGCGGCTCTGATACGAGGAAGGGAACCCGGCCCGCCGCGGTTCGCGGCACCGGCCGGTGAAAGACGCACCGCGCGCCCGCCGCAGACACGGCGACCGCAGGCCCCCGCCGGTGCGGCTCCCGAAGCCCGGCGGTGATGCGTGCGGCCACTGTAGCGAAGCTACTCGCGAGTAGGAAGGGGGCGCGAGTGGAAACGTCGACGAGGGCGGGCCCGCCTGCGCCGACCCGAACGGGTGAACGGGTGGACGGGCGTCCGGCCGGACCACCCGATCGGGGTATTACCCGGCCCCGGCGGGCCGGGCAGCATGGACCGCATGACCCTCGGAACCGCCGCCGGCCCCACCGCGTCCCCCTCCGGCCCCACCGGGCAGGACGCCGGCCTCGACGGGCAGTCGGCCGCCGTCGCGCTGCCCCCGCGCGCCGTGCGGGTCGAACAGGCCGAGGCGGCCGCCGGCCGGCTGCGCACGGCCGCCGTCGAGGCGGTGGCCGTCACCTGGGTGGACAACGCGGGCATCACCCGGGTCAAGGCCGTCCCGCTGGGCGGCCTGGTGCACGCGGCGCAGTGGGGCGTCGGCGCCGCGCCCTGCTTCGACGCGATCCTCGCCGACGACGGCTTCGCCACCGGCCCGGGCGTCGGCGGCCCGATCGGGGATCTCAGGCTCTACCCCGACCTCACCCGGGTCGTCCCGCTGGCCGCCCAGCCCGGCTGGGCCTGGACCCCGGGCGACCGGTACACCCAGGACGGCTCCCCGCACCCCGGCTGCCAGCGGCTGTTCGCCCGCCGGATGGAGGCGGCGGCCGCCGAGCGCGGGCTGACCCTGAAGGCCGGCATCGAGGTCGAGTGGGTGGTCGCCCTGGCCGGCGGGCCGCAGGACGAGCCGCAGTACCCGACGCACGGCCCCGCCTACGGGATGCACCGGCTCACCGACCTCTCCGACTACCTGCGGGAGGTCCTGCGCGCCCTCGGCGAGCAGGGGCTGACCGTCCTGCAGATCCACCCCGAGTACTCCCCGGGCCAGTTCGAGGTCTCGGTGGCCCCCGAGGGCCCGGTCTGCGCCGCCGACACCTCCGTCCTGGTCCGGCACACCGTCCGGGCCGTCTCCGCCCGGCACGGCCTGCGGGTCTCCTTCGCCCCCGTGGTCGAGCCCGACACGGTCGGCAACGGCGGGCACCTGCACCTCAGCCTCTGGCGGGACGGCCGCAACCTCGGCCACGGCGGCTCCGGCCCGCACGGCCTGACCGCCGAGGCCGAGGGCTTCCTCGCCGGCGTGCTGGACGCGCTGCCCGAACTGCTGGTGCTGGGCTGCTCCAGCCCGGCCGGGTACCTGCGGCTGGTGCCCTCGCACTGGGCCGGCGCCTACCAGTGCTGGGGCCTGGAGAACCGCGAGGCCGCGCTGCGCCTGGTGACGGGCTCCACGGGGGAGCGGGCGGCCGCCGCGAACGCCGAGGTCAAGTGCTTCGACGCCAGCGCCAACCCGTACCTGGCGGTCGGTGCGGTGCTCGCCGCCGGCCTCGCCGGTCTCGACCAACACCGTTCGCTGCCGCCGGAGTTCACCGGCGACCCGGCCGCCGCCGAGCCCGGCACGGTGCCCCGGCTGCCGGCCGGCCCGGCGCAGGCGCTGGCCGCGTACGAGCGCTCGACGGTGCTGCGCGAGGCGCTCGGCGGGCCGCTGTACGAGGCGGTGCTGGCGGTGCGCCGGGCCGAGGACGAGCAGTACGCCGCCGCCACCCCCGAGCAACTGGTCGCCGCCACCCGCTGGCGCTACTGACCGACACCCCGGCCCGCGGGCGAGGCGCTCGAACCGACACCGCTCGGCACGCTCGTGTGCGCCGCCGACGGGTCCGGGCTGCCCGCACTGTATCCGATGGTTCGCCGACCAGCTCCGTCGGCGAACCATCACTTTTTAACACTCTTCACTCTGTTTCCACGGTTGAACTGTGGACTCCTGCCCTCCGCTGTTGGCCAAGATGTGACGATTAGATGACTACCTCTTGCGCATATCAGCGAATATTCATTAGCGTCCCGATCATTCCAGCGCACCTGCCACACCGCAGCTGCCGCATGACGACTCGGGAGGGCCAACCCCTATGAGAGTTCCTCGGATCAGCCGGACCCGGTTCGCGGCGGTGGGCCTCGTGCTCGCCACCGCCGGCGCCCTCGCGCTGCCGGCCGGCACCGCCGTCGCGGCCGCCCCCTCGGCGGGCTCGACGACCGGTCCGCTGCTCAGCTACGTCGTCAACACCAAGGCCAACCACGGTCAGGTGCAGAAGGTCGAGAAGGCGATCACCGCCCTGGGCGGCTCGGTGGTGTACTCGTACGAGCAGATCGGCGTCGTCATCGCCCGCTCGAACGACACCGCGTTCGCCGCGAAGCTGCGCCAGACCAAGGGCGTCGACTCCGTCGGTGCCAGCCGCACCAAGGGCATCACCGCCGCCGACCAGACGAAGGCCGACGTCGCGCCCGCGCCCGCCGCCGCCCCCGCGGACGGTCAGGAGCCGTACGAGGCCAACCAGTGGGACATGCGCCAGATCGGTGTCGACAAGGCGCACAAGCTCTCGCTCGGCAGCCGCAACGTCACCGTCGGTGTGCTGGACTCCGGCATCGACGCGACGCACGAGGACCTGGCGGCCAACGTGGACGCCTCGCAGTCGGTCTCCTGCATCGACGGCGGCAAGCCGAACACCGACTGGAAGTCCTGGCAGCCCACCACCAGCGACCACGGCACCCACGTGGCCGGCACGATCGGCGCCGCCAAGAACGGCAAGGGCGTCGTCGGCATCGCCCCGAACGTGAAGCTGGCCGCGGTCAAGGTCGTCGACGACGGCGGGTTCATCTACCCCGAGTACGCGATCTGCGGCTTCGTGTGGGCCGGTGAGCACGGCTTCAAGGTGACCAACAACAGCTACTACGTCGACCCGTGGATGTTCAACTGCCCGAACGACAAGGACCAGGCCGCGATCACCGCCGCCGTCCGCAAGGCGGTGTCGTTCTCGCAGCGCAAGGGCGTCCTCAACGTCGCCGCGGCGGGCAACGAGAACATCGACCTGGCGCACAAGACCACTGACGTCTCCAGCCCGGACGACACCACCCCCGGCACCCGCCCGGTCACCAACGACTGCCTGTCGCTGCCGACCGAGCTGCCCGGCGTCGTCGCCGTCTCCGCGGTCGGCGTCAAGGGCGAGAAGTCGTACTACTCCAGCTACGGCAAGGGCGTCGTGACCGTCGCCGCGCCGGGTGGCGACGCCCGCTACCAGATCCCGGACACCCCGGACAAGAACGGCCGGATCCTGTCCACCATCCCGGGCAACAAGTACGGCTACATGCAGGGCACCTCGATGGCCACCCCGCACGTCACCGGCGTGGTCGCCCTGCTCGCCAGCACCTTCCCGTGGGCCAGCCCGGACGAGCTGACCGAGCTGCTCACCAACCAGGCCGAGTCGCACCCGTGCCCGACCGGCGAGTACAACCCGGGCGGCACCGGGCAGTACAAGGCCACCTGCGAGGGCGGCGCGGACGACAACGGCTTCTACGGCGCCGGCATCATCAACGCCGAGAAGGCGGTCCAGTGGTGGCGCTGACGCGCTGACCACGGCGACACCTGAACACTGAGCCGGGGAGCGGGCCTTGGGGTCCGCTCCCCGGTCGTTTCCCGGGGTCGGGCCCGGCGCTCACTCGACGTGGCGGTCCCAGACCGTCTCCACCGAGGGCTTGCCGTGCAGGTCCGGGACCTCCTGGAGCCAGGCGGGCCGGCCTGCCCGCATCCGGGCCTCCCGGCGCCGTTCGGCCTCGCGCAGCTGCTCGGGGGTGGCGAAGCCGTCCGGGAGCCACTGCCCGGAGAGCACCACGCGGGCGGCCAGGTGGGTGACGTAGGCGTGCCGGACGGCGTCCACCGAGTCGAAGCCGGGCTCGTCCGCCAGCCACGCGTCCGGGACGAGCGCCAGCACCTCCTCCAGCAGGCCGACGGTGACCAGCGGTCCGAGCTCCTCGTCGGCCAGCCGGACGTCCGGGGCCGAGCCGCCGAGGGCGTGCGCGCTGAGGTCGTACCGCTTGCCGACCGCCGCCTCGGCGGTGGCCCAGCGGTGGTGGAAGATCAGCGCGGCGCCGTTGTCGATCAGCCAGAGCCGCCCGTGCCAGACCACCAGGTTGGGGTTGTGGACGGTGCGGTCGACGTTGCCGGTGAGCGCGTCCAGCCAGACCACCCGGCCGGCCTCGGCGGAGTCCACCGGGATCAGCCCGGGCCGGAAGTCCCGCGCGCCGGGCAGCAGGTCCATCCCGAGGTTGAGCCCGTCGCTGGCCTTCAGCATGTCCTGGATCTCGGCGTCCGGTTCGTCCGCGGCGACCGCCGGATCGAAGTCCACCAGCCGCAGTTCCGGGACGCGCAGGCCGAGCCGCCGGGCCAGCTCGCCGACGATCACCTCGGCGACCAGTGCCTTGCGGCCCTGCGCGGCGCCGGTGAACTTGACCACGTACGTTCCCAGGTCGTCGGTCTCCACCACGCCGGGGACGGAGCCACCGGAGCGCAGCGGGTCGACGTAGCGCACTGCTGTCACCAGATCGAGCACATCGGCCACCCTATCCCTCCGTTCCCTCCGCCCCGGCGGGCCGTCCGGCCGGCTGCGAGCCCCGGAGGGTTGTGGCTCCGGCGCTGTGATTGGCTTGCCGGTGAGACCGGAAGACCACCAGACGAGGAGAGCAAGGTCATGGGACAGGTGCAGGCCACCACCGAGCGGGACTACGACGCCGCCCCCGAGCGGGTCTACGAGGCGCTCGCCGACTACCAGGTGACCCGCCCGAAGCTGCTGCCCGCGCAGTACAGCGAGTACGAGGTCCGGGTCGGCGGCACCGGCGCCGGCACCCAGGTGCACTGGAAGCTGCAGGCCACCGAGAAGCGCGTGCGGGAGTGCCTGTTCACCGTCTCGGCGCCCAAGCCCGACCAGCTGGTGGAGAAGGACGCCAACTCCAGCATGGTGATCACCTGGACCGTCTCGGCGGCCGGTGAGGGCCGGTCGAAGGTCACCGTCTCGGCCACCTGGCAGGGCGCGAGCGGCATCGGCGGCTTCTTCGAGCGCACCTTCGCCCCGAAGGGCCTGAACCGGATCCACGACCAGGTGCTGGCGAACCTGGCCGCCGAGGTCCGCTGACCTCCTCCGGGATCCGTCGAGGCCCGCCGGGATCCGTGGAGATCCGGCGGGCCCCGCATTTCCCCCCGGTAATTCGCCCGGGAATTCGAGCGGCCCGTCCACCCATGCGAGCGGAAAGCCGTACGGGTGGACGGCCCGCCACCTCCGGGTGACGGGGGCCGCCCGGCGTGGGGGAGTCACCCTAGGCTCGCCGCCGTGCATATGACGATCCTTCACATTTCACAGTCGGTGGACGGCGGAGTCGCCCGCGTCGTCGTCGATCTGGTCCGGGGGCAGCGCGAGGCGGGCCACCGGGTGCTGGTGGCCTGTCCGCGCGGTGGCCGGCTGGCCGAGGAGGCCGCCGCCGTGGGCGCGCTGGTCCAGGACTGGCCCGCCGAGCGCTCGCCCGGCGCGGGCACCGTCACCGAGGCCTGGCGGCTGCGCCGGATCGTCCGGGCGGCCGCGCCCGACGTGGTCCACCTGCACAGCGCCAAGGCCGGGCTGGCCGGCCGGCTGGCTGTGCGCGGCGCGGTGCCGACCGTCTTCCAGCCGCACGCCTGGTCCTTCGCCGCCGTCGAGGGCCCGCTGGCCGCCGCCACCTTGCACTGGGAGCGCTTCGCCAGCCGCTGGGCGCACCGCCTGCTCTGCGTCAGCGTCCAGGAGCGGGCCGACGGCGTGGCCGCCGGGGTGAGCGCGGACTGGGCGGTGGTGCCCAACGGCGTGGACGTCCGCCACTACGCGCCCGCCGACCGCCGGGCCGCCCGGATCGCGCTGGGTCTGGACCTGCACGCCCCGCTCGCGGTCTGTGTGGGCCGACTGTGCCGGCAGAAGGGCCAGGACGTGCTGCTCGCGGCCTGGCCGGAGGTGCTGCGGACGGTGCCGCAGGCCCGGCTGGCGCTGATCGGCGGCGGGCCGGAGGAGCGGCGGGTGGCGGACCTGGTCCGGGAGTCGGCCGAGCCGTCCCGGGTCCGGCTGGTCGGGGACGTGCCGGACCCGCGCCCGTGGCTGGCGGCGGCCGATCTGGTGGTGCTGCCCTCCCGCTGGGAGGGCATGGCGCTGGCCCCGCTGGAGGCGATGGCGGCGGCCCGCCCGGTGCTGCTGACCGACGTGCCGGGCGCCCGGGAGTGCCTGCCCCAGGCCGAGCGGGGGCAGGCGGTCGTGCCGCCCGAGGACGCGGCCGCGCTCGCCACCCGAATGGCGGAAGCGCTGTCCGATCCGATCGAGTGCGAGCGGCGCGGTGCACGACTGCGTGATCACGTGGTCGCCCGGCATGACGTCCGCACGGTGGTCGAACAGGTGGACGCGCTGTACCGCCATCTGCTCGGCGCCGGACCGGCGGCCGGACGGCGCCGGGCCCGTGTCCCAGAGCGGATCTGATCGTTTCACATGCCGTGAATGCCCGCCGATCCGGCGCTGTCGTATTCGCACCCTCAACCGGATGAGGAAGAGGCGTAAAATCCGAAATACCTATTAATGGGCGGCTGGAATGAAATGGCAAGTCACCTTCCAGCCCGTGTGTCCCGGTTCTGTATTGTCGGATTTTGCCTGCTTCGTTTTCAATTCACACCGGAAATTCGCGGCCGAGCCCTTCGCGACCGGATCCTTCGCGACCGGATCCGTCGTGACCGAGTCCTTCGCGGCCGGGCCCTGCGCGAGAGAACCGAGAGCCGCCAGCGGCAGCAGGTGCTGTCAGGACCGCGCCCACCGGGCCGGGACGGCCGCTCCGCGCCAACCGGTGCCGGGGCACCGTCACCCCGGGCACACAGCAGGGGAGTTCGTGCGCTGATGACCATTGACCACGACAGCGTGCCGCGATCCGGTCGCCCCCTGTCCGGCCCGCGGCGGCCCGGCACCGGGCTGCTCGACCGACCGGCCGGATCCGCCCAGACCCGGGCGGTGCCAGCGCCCCGCCGGCCCCCCCGGGCGGTCCGCTCCCGAACCGCGCTGCCGCTCGCACTGGTCCAGGTCGACGCGATCGCGCTCTGCACCGCCACCGGCCTCGCCAACCGGGCCGTCGACCCGACCGTCCCGCTCACGCCGCTGCTCGGCGTCGCCGCCGTCCTGCCCGTGCTGCTCGCCCTCAACCTGACCGGCGGCCTCTACCGCACCCGGCTCACCCTGTCCGTCCTGGACGAACTGCCCGCGCTGGCCGTCCGGGCCGTGGTCGCCACCACCTTCGCCGTCACCCTGGCCGGCTGCCTGGAGGGCCGCTGGCCCGACTGCGGCCCGGCCACCCCGGCCCGGCTCACCATCCTGCTCGGCGTCCAGCTGCTGATCGCCGCCCTGGGCCGCGCCGTGCTGTACCACCTGGTCCGGCGGATCCGCCGCAGCCGCCCCAGCCCCGTCCTGGTGCTCGGCGCCGGCCGGCTCGGCCGCCGGGTCGCCGCCGCCCTCAGCGAGCGCGGCGAGTACGGGATGCGCCCGGTGGGCTTCCTCGACGCCGACCCGCCGCTGCTCGCCGGCGACACCGACCTGCCCGTCCTCGGCGGCCGCGAGGTGCTGGAGCGCGAGGTCCGCCGGCGCCGGATCCACCACGTGGTCGCCACCGCCGGCGCCGCCGACGAGGCCGAGACCGCCGCGGCCCTGCGCGACGCCGTCCGGCTCGGCTGCCAGGTCTGGCTGGTGCCCGCGCTGCGCGAGTACGGCTCGCTGCCCACCAGCCGGGTGACCGGCGGCGACCACCTGTGGGGCTTCCCCTGCCTGCGGGTCGGCCGCCCGGCGATGCGCCGCCCCGGCTGGGTCGCCAAGCGCGCCCTGGACGTCACCGCCGCCGGGCTCGGCCTGCTGCTGCTCGCCCCCGTCCTGGTGCTCTGCGCGCTGGCCGTCCGCTTCGACACCGGCCCCGGCGTGCTCTTTCGCCAGCAGCGCACCGGGCTGGACGGCCGGATCTTCACCGTCCTCAAGTTCCGCACCCTGCGCCCGAGCAACGAGCACGAGTCGGCGACCCGCTGGAACATCTCCCAGGACCACCGGATGGGCGCCGTCGGCCGGCTGCTGCGCCGCAGCTCGCTGGACGAGCTGCCGCAGCTGTGGAACATCCTGCGCGGCGACATGAGCCTGGTCGGCCCGCGCCCCGAACGCCCCTACTTCGTCATGCGGTTCGGCCAGGCCCACCCCGAGTACGCCGACCGCCACCGCGTCCCGGTGGGCCTCACCGGCCTCGCCCAGGTCAACGGCCTGCGCGGGGACACCTCGATCGAGGACCGGGCCCGGTTCGACAACCGCTACATCGAGAGCTGGAGCTTCTGGCAGGACGTCAAGATCCTGTGCCGCACCGCGGCCCTGATGCTCCACCCGGACGGGAGCTGACCCGCGTGGCCCTCACCCTCCCCGCCTTCCCGCGGCCGGCCTTACGGAAGGCGGGTGCGGTCCTGGCCGACCGGACCAGCCTGCTCGCCGCCGCGACCGTCCTGCTGGTCTGCGTGCCCACCGGCGAGAAGGACGTCACCGCCGCCGTCCACGTCACCGCCGCCGACGTGGCCTCGCTGGCCCTGGTCGCCGTCACCGCGCTCAACCTGCTGCGCGGGCGGCTGCCCGCCGTCAGCCGCGCCACCTGCGTGCTGTTCGGCGGGATCGTGGTCGCGGCCGCCGTCGCCACCGTCGGCTCGATCGACCCGGCCACCAGTCTGACCGGCTTCGTCCGGCTCACCCAGGTCTTCGTCCTGGTGCCGGCCGGGGTGCTCTGCTCGCTGCGCGACCGCGTCGACCAGCGGCTGGTCCTCGGCTCCTTCGTGCTCGCCGCACTGATCCAGGGCCTGGTCGGTGCGAACCAGTACCTCACCCGGACCGGCGCCTCCTACGCCGGCCAGCCGATCCGGGCCGTCGGCACCTTCGGCGCCCTCGACATCATGGCGATGTCCACGGTCGTCAGCTACGGGCTGCTCGCCGCCCTGGCCCTGGCCCTGGCCGAGCGCCGCCCCGGCGGCGACGCCCGGCTGCGTCGCGCGATGTTCGCCTCCGCCGCCTTCCTGGCCTTCCCGCTGGCCGTCTCGTTCAGCCGCGGCAGCTGGATCGCCACCGGCGCCGCCGCCACCGTGCTGCTGCTGCGCGCCGACGCCCGGCTCGCCGTCCGCGGCGCCGTCCTCGGCCTGGCCGCCGCGGTCGTCCTGGTCGGCGGCCTCGGCCTCGGCGCCTCCGGTGTCACCGAGCGGTTCAGCTCGATCGGCTCCGTCTCCGCCGCCCCCGACCAGTCCGTCTCCGACCGCTACGACCTGTGGGCCACCGCCGGGCGGATCTGGCAGGACCACCCCGTCCACGGCGCGGGCCCCAAGGCCTTCCAGCAACTGCGCGACAGCCACGCCCCGTTGCGGCTCTCCTCCGGCAGCGACGCCGCCGACTCCACCATCGGCTTCCAGCGCGAACCGCTGCTCTCCCCGCACAACATGTACTTCCTGGTGCTCAGCGAGCAGGGACTGATCGGCATCGTCGCCTACGCCGCGCTCTTCCTCGGCCTGCTGCTCGGCTGCCTGCGCCACTCCCGGGGTTCGGCCCTGGCCGCGCTGGCCCTGCTCACCTGGGTGCTGATCGACTTCCTGTACGCGGACATCGGCGGCACCACCACCGTGCTGACCTCCGTCGTCCTCGGCCTCGCCGCCCGGGCCTGCGTTGCGGAGGCCGACCCGCGATGACCACCGACCAGCCGGCCCTCGCCTCCGCGGTGCCCGCCCCGCGCAGCGCCCCCGCCGGCGACGCCGGACCCGGGCCCGGCCCGGCCCCCCGGCGCGGCTTCCTCGCCAAGGCCTTCGGCATCACCGCCGTCCTCAGCGCCGCCGGCTCGGGCCTGGGCCTGCTGCGCGACCTGCTGCTGGCCCGCTACTTCGGCGCCAACCAGGGCACCGACGCCTTCCTGGTCGCCTGGACCGTACCGGAGACGGCCGCGCCGCTGCTGATCGAGGACGCCATGTCCTTCCTCATGGTGCCCGCCTTCGCCCTCGCCCTGGTGCTGCGGGAGGAGCACCCGGACGCCCCCGACCCGGTCCGCCAGCTGGTCCGCGCCACCCTGCCCTGGCTGTTGCTCGCGCTCAGCGGGCTCGCGCTGGCCGTCGCCCTGGGTGCCCCGGAGCTGGTCGACCTGCTCGCCCCCGGCCTGGCCGACCCCGGCCTCGCCGTCGCCTGCACCCGGATCACCGCGATCACCGTGCTGCCGTTCGGCGTGGCCGGCTACCTCGCCGCCGCGCTGCGCGCCCACCACTGCTTCACCGCGCCGGCCGGCATCTACGTCGCCTACAACCTCGGCATCCTCGCCGTGCTGCTCGGCTGCCAGTCCTTCCTGGGCGTGCGCTCCGCCGCCCTCGGCGTCGCGCTCGGCAGCCTGCTGATGGCCGGTCTGCTGGTCGGCCCGTTCCTGCGCCGGCTGCGCCGGGGCGCGACCGCGGGCCGGGCCCGGCGCTCCCGCAAGGCCCTGGTGCTGATGCCGCTCGCGCTGCTGCCGGTAGCCGCGTTCACCCTGACCCGCCAGTCGCAGGTCTTCGTCGAGCGCTACCTCGGCTCGGCGCTGCCGCCCGGCACCATCTCGCACCTCAACTACGCCGCCAAGGTCTCCCAACTGGCCATGACGGCGGGCATCCTGATCTGCACCGTCACCTTCCCGCTGGTCGCCCGGGCGCTGGCGGCCGGGGACCTCACCGCCGCCCGGGACCGGGTCGAGAAGGACCTCGGCCAGGCCGCGGCGGTCGTCCTGTTCGGCACCGCCTTCCTGATGGCCTGCGCCCCCTCGGTGGTCTCGCTGCTGTTCCAGCGCGGCGCCTTCGGCCCGCAGGACACCGCCGCCACCGCCGCCGTCATCCGGGTCTACAGCTTCGGCCTGCCCGCCCAGGCCCTGGTCGGCGTGATAGTCCGTCCGTACTTCTCGCTGCGCCCGGTGGTCCGCCGGGCCGACGACCCGGGCCCCGAGGACGGCGGCCGCCGACTGCTGGACTGGTACCCGGTCGCCGCGATGCTGCTCGGACTCGGCGTCACCGTCACGGTCGGCCTGCTCACCACCCCCCGCTTCGGCGCCCTCGGGCTCGCCGCCGGGAACGCGGCCGGCATCACCGCCGCCGCCGCGCTGCTGCTGCACGGCCTGCTGCTGCGCGGCATCCCGCTGCGGCTGCGCCGGGTGCTCGGCGGACACGGTCGGCTGGCGGCCGCCGCCGCCGGGGCCACCGTCCTCGGCGCCGCCGCCGCCGGGCTGGCCGCCGACCCCCTGCTCTCGACCCTGCTCGGGGGCCTCACCGTTGCGCTGGCCTTCGCCGCCCTCGGCACCGGTCTCGGTGCGCGTGAGGTGCGCGGTCCGGTCCTCGCCGCGGCCCGGGCCCTGAACCCGCCAACCGTCGCCGATGAAGGGAAGCTTCCCCATGGACAATGAACGGGGAACCGTCCGTTCGACCCAGGCGGGGGTCCGCCGCCAGGCCGTGCCGGTCGCCGCCGCACCACGCGGCGACATCCCGCTCGCCGACCCCGTTGGGCCGAAGGCGCGATTGCCCAGGAGCCGTCACCCGGTCGGCGAACCGCCCGGCCCCGGCGCCTCCTCGCCGTGGATCCTGATGTACCACTCGGTGGCGGTCGAGAAGGAGGACCCGTACCGGCTGACCGTCAGCCCCGAGCGGTTCGCCGAGCAGATCGCCTGGCTGCACCGGCGCGGTCGGCGCGGCGTCTCCGTCCGCGAGCTGATGCGGGCCCGCACCGCCGGCCGGGACGACAAACTGGTCGGCCTGACCTTCGACGACGGCTACGCGGACTTCGCCCGGTACGCCGTACCGATCCTGCAGGCGTACGGCTTCACCGCCACCGCATACGTGGTCGCCGACCTGCTCGGCCGGGACAACGACTGGGACGCCAAGGGGCCGCGCAAGCAGCTGCTCACCGTCCAGGAGGTCGCCGAACTCGCCGCCGCCGGTTGGGAGATCGGCTCGCACGGCCTCGGCCACCAGGCGCTGCCGGGCCTGCCGATCGACGTCCTGACGGTGCAGACCCGGGAGAGCCGGCGCCTCCTGGAGGACGTGGTCGGCGGCCCGGTCACCGGCTTCTGCTACCCGTACGGCGCCGTCGACCTGCCCGCCACCCAGGCCGTCCGCGACGCCGGCTACGACTACGCCTGTGCGATCGGGCACTCCCCGCTCACCGGCCTCTTCGCGCTGCCCCGCTGCTACGTCGGCGACCGCGACGGCGCCTGGCGGCTGCGCGCCAAGCGCGGCCGGCACCGGCTCCGCGACACCGTCACCGAGCTGCGCCGAAGCCGCCCGGTGTTCCGGCGGGGGAACCGGCCATGAGGGTCCTGCACATCGTCACCGGTCTCGCCTCGGGTGGTGCCGAGCGTCAACTCCACCTGCTGCTGCGGCACTTGCCCGCGCACCAGCAGTGCGAGGTGGTCGCGCTGACCAACCCCGGCACGGTCACCGCCGCGTTGCGCGCCGACGGGGTGACCGTCCACCACCTCGGCATGCGCGGCAACCGGGACCTGGGCGCGCTGCCACGGCTGGTCCGGCTGGTCCGCTCCGGCCGCTACGACCTGGTGCACACCCACCTGTACCGGGCGCAGCTGTACGGCCGGCTGGCGGCCCGGCTCGCCGGGGTGCGCGCGGTGGTCTCCACCGAGCACTCGCTGCACGCCGGGGCGATCGAGGGCCGCCCGGTCACCCGCGGCGTCAAGGGCCTCTACCTGGCGGCCGAGCGGCTCGGCAGCACGACCGTCGCGGTCTCCCGCCAGGTCGCCCAGACCCTGTACTCCTGGGGCGTCCCGCCGAGCCGGGTCGAGCTGATCCCCAACGGCATCGACACCGCGCGCTACCGCCGCCCGGCCGCCGACCGGGCGGCCGCCCGCCGTCGGCTGCGGGCCGAACTCGGCCTGCCGGAAGGGAGTTGGGTGGTCGGCGGGGTCGGTCGGCTGGTTCCCGGCAAGCGCTTCGAGGTGTTGCTGGAGGCCCTCGCCGAACTCGACCCGGCCACCCGGCTGGTGCTGGTCGGCACGGGCCCGGAGCGCGCCGCGCTGGAGCACCGGGCCGCCGAACTCGGCGTCCGGGAAAGGCTGGTGCTCACCGGCGAGCGCGACGACGTGCCCGACCTGCTGACGGCCCTGGACGTGCTGGCCTCCCCCTCCACCGAGGAGACCTTCGGCCTCGGCGTCCTGGAGGGCCTCGCAGCCGGTCTGCCGGTGCGGCACAGCGCCTGCCCGGCGCTCGACGAACTGCCGCCCAGCGCCGCCCCGCAGGCCCGCCGGATCCCGTCCGAGGCCGCCGCGTACGTCGCCGCGCTGCGCGACCTGCGGCACCTGAACGACCACAGCGCCGACCCGCTGCCGCACCCCCCGGCGGTCGGCCACTACGACATCGCCCGGGTCGCCGCCGACCTGGGCGCCCTCTACGACCGGCTGGCCCGCGCTTGACCGGCCGCCGCCGCCGCCGGATCCGCCCTTCCATACCCAAGGAGTCACACCCATGACCACACCGCGCCGAAGCGCCCGCCGTCTGGTCCGCCGCTGGTGGCCGGTGGCGCTCGCGGTGCCGCTGGGCGCCGCGGCCGGCGCCGGGTACGCCGTCGTCTCGCACCCCTCGTACGCGGCCAGCGCCTACGTCCTCGTGGTGCCGCAGAACCCGGGGGAGGCCGCCATCGCGACCAACTTCGCCCAGGCGTACGGGCGGTTGGCCGGCCAGCCGCAGGTGCTCACGGTGGCGGCCGCCGAGACCGGCCACACCCGGGCCCGGCTGGAGTCCCTGGTCCACGGGACCACCTCCCCGGACGCCCCGATGATCGAGATCACCGGCACCGGGACGCGCCCCCAGGAGGCCGCGCAGACCGCCGACGCGGTGGCCCGCTCGCTGGTCTCCTTCGCCAACGCCAGCAGCAAGGACACCGACGTCCGGCTGGTGACGCTGGCGCCGGCCGCCGAGCCGGACCGGCCGACCACGCCGTCCGCCAAGCTGGACGTCGCGGTGGGCGGCGCGGCCGGGCTGCTGGTGGGGGCCCTGGTGATGATGACCCGCCGCCGGGTCGAGGCCGCCGCCCCGACCGCGGCCCCGGAGGCGCTGGAGTCCGCGGAGACCCCGGCGGTCGCGGCGACGCCGACCGCCCCGCGGCCGCGGACCGAGGAGCCGCCCGCCGCCGAGCGGGCCGAGCAGACGGCGCAGACGGCCAAGGCGGAGAAGGGGACCAAGGCGGAGAAAGCGGGGAAGCCCGGGGCCGCGGAGGAGCCCCCGGCCAAGGAGAAGGCCGCCACCGGGAGCGGACGATGAGCACCGAGACCCGGCGCACCGGCCTCCCGGCCCGGTCGGCGGCGCCGGGCTGGACAACCGAGCTGCGCCGCGAGGACGACGCCCTGGACACCCTCGCCGAGGAGTGGGACGCCCTGGCCGGCCGCTGCCGGACCACCACCTTCTTCCAGGCCGCCGCCTGGCAGCGCTCCTGGTGGCGCCACTACGGCAGCCCGGGCGGCCTGCTGGTGGTGCTCGTCCGCCGGGACGGCCTCCTGGTCGGCGCGGGCGCCTTCATGCGCCGTGGCGGCCTGCTCGGCGGGCTGACCGCCCTGGGCGCCGGGCTGGTCGACTACTCCGACGTCCTGCTCGACGACGACTGCGCCGACCGGGCCGCCGCCGAGTTCGCGGCCGCCCTCCCGCTCACCCGCCCGTGGCACTCGCTGGAACTGCGCGAGGTGCACCCCGAGGCGGCGGTGCAGCGGGTGTACGAGCACTGGCACGGCCGGCGCCGCCGCTACCAGGACTCGCTCTGCCAGTACCTGCCGGCCGTCCCGATGGACCGGCTGCTCAAGCGGGTGCCCGGCAAGACCGCCCAGCGCAGCCGGGTGAAGCTGCGCAAGATCGCCGAGGTCGGGGTGCAGGTCAGCCCGACACCGGTGGCCGAGGTGCCGGAGGCGGTGGAGAACCTGCTGCGGCTGCACTTCCTGCAGTGGCAGGAGCGCGGTGTCACCGCGGAGCACCGTACCGAGCGCTTCGCCCGCCACCTGACCGAGTCCACCACCGGCCTGGTCGCCACCGGCAAGGCCGCCGTCCACCGGTTCCGGCTGGACGGCGAACTGGTCGCGGTGAACCTGCTGCTGCTCTGCCCGTCCTTCGGGGGCCTGTACATGTACGGCGCGCACCCGGTGCTGCGCGAGCGGTTGGACATCGCCGGGCTGCTGTTCGGCGCGGCCCTGGACGAGACGGTCGGCGCGGGTGTTCCGGTGCTCGGCCTGCTGCGCGGCCAGGAGCCGTACAAGCAGCGCTGGCGGCCGGACCAACTGCCCAACCAGCGCCTGCTGTTCGGTCCGGCCGGGGCGGCGCCGGCGGTCGCCGTCCGGGCCGGTGCGGTGCGCGCCCGGCAGCAGGCGGTGCACGTGCTGCGCACGCGCTTCCCGCGCCTCAAGGAGGCCCTGCTGGCCCGGCGCCGCAGCTGACCGGAGCCCGCCCGGGCTCAGCGCCGGGCGGGCGTCCCGGCCCCGGCCGGGCTCGCAGCCGGGCTCGGCGAGGCGCTCGGCGCCGGGCTCGCCGCCCCGGGCGGGCTCGGCGGCTTGGGCGGGCTCGGCGCCACCGGCGGGGCGATCGGCGCGGTGGGCACCTGGGGCGCCGTCGGCACGACCGCCGGCGCCCCCTTCGAGCTGGACATCAGCTGCTTGAACCGGGCGGCCGAGCGCGGGTTGCGGTCGCACTGGAAGAAGCCGTGCGGGCAGTAGTCGGTGACGGTCTGGTAGGCGGTGTCGTGGGTGCGCATCCACTCGACCATCCGCTGCACGAACTCGGGATTGTCGCCGTTGCGGAACAGCCCCCACTCCGGGTACGAGACCGGCTTGCCGTGCTTGGCGGCGAACTCCACCTGGTCCTGCAGCCCGTACGGCTCGCGCACGTAGTCGTCGAAGGTGGCCCCGGCGGGCTGGTCGTAGCTGTCCATGCCGATGATGTCGACCACGTCGTCGCCGGGGTAGCACTTGGTCCACGGGATGGCGTCGAGGCCCCGGGTCGGGGCGAAGTCGAAGCGGAACCGCTGCCCGGGCACCGAGCGCATCACGCCGACGATCCGCCGCCAGTAGACCTTCCACGCGGACGGGTCGGGCTTGCAGCGGTGCGTGTAGGTGACGCCGTTCATCTCCCAGCCGAGGGTGAGCACGGTGTCGGCGCCGCCGAGGGCGACCAGTCGGTGGGCGAGCCGCAGGAAGTGCCGGTCGAAGTCCCCGCGCGCGCCCTGGGCGAGCAGCTTGGCGACCTCGCCGTCCGGCACGTTCGCCTCGTTGGGCACCAGCATCGGCACGCCGAGGACGAGCAGCCGGGACGGGTCGGCCAGCCGCCACTGCGACCACATGCCGAGCACCACCGGTTCGCCCTCGACGTCGGCCCAGCCGTTGCCCGCCAGATAGGTGTGGCCGACCTGGAGGTTGGCGTCGCCCAGCCACCTCGCGTACCGGCCGACCTGCGGGATGTAGTTGTCCCAGGAGCCGACGAAGGCGCCGAACGGCGGCTCGTGCGTGGGCCGCTGGACGGGCGGGCGGGGGGCGGCGCCGCGCGGCTCGAAGGCGTCCGAGGCGAGGGCGTGCCGTTCGGTCTGGCTGAGCGGCGTCCCGGCCGGGACGCTGGCCGTGGCCGTCAGCAGCAGGGCGGCGGCGGCCAGCGTCAGGCGGCCGTATCGCATGGTCTCTCCTCCGGGCGTCTCGGGGCGGGGGCGCACTGGACGGACCGTGGCGCTCCGCTCGCCGACAGTAGGCCCGGCGCGCGTCGGAAAAGCCGAATGTCACCCTAAAGTGGGCGATATTCGAACGCCGTCTGCCGCAACGGCCGCCGGCGGAGCGCTCCGTGTATCAGCTCTGTAACGGTCCGGTCGGGCCCGGGCGGTCGGCCCCGGAACGGGCGGCGGTCCGGCCGCGGCCCCGACGGCGCAGGTGGGCGGGTGGGTGCGCGGGGAGGGCGCACGTGTCCGGGCGTGCGGTCCGCGGTCCGGACCGGCGGCGATTCCGGGCTGACTCCCGTGCCCGCCGAAAGGTACGCTCCGGCCGTGTCCCCGAAGCCGCTGCGTGTACTGACCCCCCGCTCGATCCTGCCTGCCCTGGCGGTGATGCTGGTCCTTGCGGCCGGTGCGGCGGCGCACGCGAACAAGCCGGTGCCGTTCGGCGACCGGGTGGCGGGGCCGGGCGACGCGGAGGCCACGCCGGTCAACTCGCAGTCGCTGAGCGCGGCCGACCTGGACCTGAAGGTCGGCCCGGGGCTGGAGGCCTTCCACCGGCAGAGCGGCGAGCAGGCTTGGTCCTACCGCCGCGAGGGCGCCACCGCGCTGTACCTGTCGATGGCGGGGGAGAACGCCATCGTGGTCTGGGACGACGGCCTGATCACCTCGGTGCGCCCGGGCGACCACGAGGTGCGCTGGCACCGGGCGGTGCCCGGCCTGGCGGACTGGCTGCGCGGCGACGGCGAGCCCGGCGCCGACAAGCGCACCGAGGAGCAGCGCAAGGAGCTGGCCCGGGAGCGGGCCGCGGCGGCCCTGCACACCGTCCCGCGGGGCGCCTCCGCCTGGGTGGCCGTGGTCACCCCGAACCTGACCATGGGCCTGCGCGACGCCGACGGCGACCTGCGCTACAACTCCAAGCCGCCCGGCAACTGCGTCTACGACCCGCTGCGCACGGTCGGCACCGAGTACGCCGTGCTCGTTCCGCGCAGCTGCACCAACAGTGCCGGGCTGGCCGTCTCCGGCGGCATCAGCGGCTACCGGCTGGACAGCAGCGGCTGGCAGTTGAACACCGGCCCGGCCGCGTCGATCAAGGCGCTGGACGGCAGCCGGGTGCTGATCACGGACGGTCCGATCGTCCCGGCCCGGGTGTTCGACACCAAGGCGGCCGCGCCCGAGGCGGCCTGCGGCAGCCCGACGGTGCCGTTCGCCGCGGTCCGTCCGCAGGGCGGCTGCACCGACCCGGCGGCGAGCCCGGCCGCGGACAACCCGGTGCCGGACGCCCTGGCCGGTCAGGACGCCCCCGCGGGCGACCAGCCGTCCACGCAGCCCCAGCAGTAGCGCCGGCCGCCGGTACCCCGGGGAGGTAGCCCCGGGGGTTCCCGTGCGGCCCGGTAGACTTGCCGTCATGGCTGACTTCTCCGGGCAATAGCGGGCGCGCGGCACCGCCCCGTGCGCTGTGCCGACCACCGACGACGCCCCTTCCCGCTGTCCGGCCCCGGGCCCCGCCCGGCCGCCCGCCCACGTCCCAGGAGTAGTTCCCGCCATGATTTCCGCCAACGCCCTTGAGCTGCGCGCCGGTGCCCGGGTCCTGATCGAGTCCGCGAACTTCAAGGTCGCCGCCGGCGACCGGATCGGCCTGGTCGGGCGCAACGGCGCCGGCAAAACCACGCTGACCAAGGTGCTGGCCGGCGAGGGCCTGCCCGCCGCCGGCACGGTGACGCGCTCGGGCGAGGTCGGCTACCTCCCGCAGGACCCGCGCACCGGCGACCTCGACGTCCTCGCCAAGGACCGCATCCTCTCCGCCCGCGGCCTCGACACCGTGCTCAAGAAGATGCGCGAGAACGAGGACCGGATGGCCAACGGCAAGGGCGCCACCCGGGACAACGCGATGAAGAAGTACGCCCGGCTGGAGACCGAGTTCCTCACCAAGGGCGGGTACGCCGCCGAGGCCGAGGCCGCCACCATCGCCGCCGCGCTGGGCCTGCCGGACCGCATCCTCGGCCAGCCGCTGCACACCCTCTCCGGTGGTCAGCGCCGCCGCGTCGAGCTCGCCCGGATCCTCTTCTCGGACTCCGACGTGCTGCTGCTCGACGAGCCCACCAACCACCTGGACGCCGACTCGATCGTCTGGCTGCGGGACTTCCTGAAGACCTACAAGGGCGGCTTCATCGTCATCTCGCACGATGTCGAGCTGGTCGAGACGGTCGTCAACAAGGTCTTCTACCTGGACGCCAACCGCTCCTGCATCGACGTCTACAACATGGGCTGGAAGCAGTACCAGCAGCAGCGCGAGGACGACGAGAAGCGCCGCAAGCGCGAGCGGGCCAACGCCGAGAAGAAGGCCGCGACGCTGAACGCGCAGGCCGACAAGATGCGCGCCAAGGCCACCAAGACGGTCGCCGCGCAGAACATGGCCCGCCGCGCCGACAAGCTGCTCTCCGGTCTGGAGCAGGTCCGGATGAACGACAAGGTCGCCAAGCTGCGCTTCCCCGACCCGGCCCCCTGTGGCAAGACCCCGCTGACCGCCAGCGGCCTGTCCAAGTCCTACGGCTCGCTGGAGATCTTCACCGACGTCGACCTGGCGATCGACCGGGGTTCCCGGGTCGTCGTGCTGGGCTTCAACGGCGCCGGCAAGACCACCCTGCTGCGGATGCTGGCCGGGGTGGAGAAGCCGGACACCGGCGAGGTCGTCCCGGGCCACGGGCTGAAGATCGGCTACTACGCCCAGGAGCACGAGACGCTGGACCCGGAGCGCTCGGTGCTGGAGAACATGCGCTCGGCCGCGCCGGACACCGACCTGGTGCAGATCCGCAAGATCCTCGGCTCCTTCCTGTTCTCCGGCGACGACGTCGAGAAGCCGGCCGGGGTGCTCTCCGGCGGTGAGAAGACCCGCCTGGCGCTGGCCACCCTGGTGGTCTCCTCCGCCAACGTGCTGCTGCTCGACGAGCCCACCAACAACCTCGACCCGGCCAGCCGTGAGGAGATCCTGGGCGCGCTGCGCGAGTTCGCCGGCGCGGTCGTGCTGGTCACCCACGACGAGGGCGCCGTGGACGCGCTCCAGCCGGAGCGGATCATCCTGCTGCCGGACGGGGTCGAGGACCTCTGGAGCCCGGCGTACGCCGATCTGGTCTCGCTGGCCTAACCGGACGTAGACGCGACCTCCGTTTTTCGGACCAGAAAAACTAGTACTTACGGCGTGTCCGGGAATGAAGAAAGCCCGGATTCCGTTTGAGGACTTCCCGTCGGCCCGCCACTCGATCGTGGTCGGGCCGACGCTGCTGATCAGCTCTTTCGCGGCGGACGGCGTAATCCGCCCGGGGGCGTGCACTCTACGTAAGCGCCCTGATGCGCTCGGATCACCACCGCAGGACCGCGCATTCCCGACATCGACCTCGTCGAATGGGTGGCCAGGACGCGGTGGATGGGTGATCATGGGAATCTGACCGAGCAACGCTACGAGGAGGCACGGGTGGCCGAGACTCTGAAAAAGGGCAGCCGGGTGACCGGTGCCGCGCGTGAGAAGCTCGCGGCCGATCTCAAGAAGAAGTACGACTCCGGGGCGAGCATTCGCGCTCTCGCGGAGGAGACCGGTCGTTCGTACGGCTTCGTGCACCGGATGCTGAGCGAGTCCGGAGTCATTCTCCGGGGCCGCGGTGGTGCCACGCGGGGCAAGAACAAGGCAACCGCCGGGGCCGGTTCCTGACGGTCCATCAGCTCATGGCTGGATGACGCGGCGGCAGGGTGTCGACCGAGGAGACGACCATCGATCGTCCGCCCTCGGGTCGAGTGGACCGGCCGCCGATCGTCATGTCCGGGGTGTCGTCCGCCCCCGGCGTTCGGGGCCCGTGGATCTTTCCGGGCCGGTGGTCTGCCGCCGCGCGTCCAGGTTTGTTACTCTCCGGTAGTCAAGCCCCTCGCCACCGGAGGTCCCCGCATGACCGCGCCCGTCACCGACCCGCAGGCCCCGAGCTGGGAGCAGGACGGCGTCCGTCTGGAGATCGACGGCGAGCTCGCCGTCGTCACCCTGTGTCAGCCCAAGCGGCGCAACGCCCAGTCGCCCGCGCTGTGGCGCGCCCTCGCCGCCGCCGGCCGTGACCTGCCCGGCGCCGTCCGGGTCGTCCTGCTGCGCGCGGAGGGCGTCTCCTTCTCGGCGGGCCTGGACCGGGCCATGTTCACCGCCGAGGGCATCCCCGGTGAGCCCACCTTCCTCCAGCTCGCCGGCGCGGCCGACCAGGAGCTCGACGACACCATCGCCTTCTACCAGCAGGCCTTCACCTGGTGGCGCCGCCCCGACCTGGTCTCCATCGCCGCCGTCCAGGGCCACGCCGTCGGCGCCGGCTTCCAGCTCGCCCTCGGCTGCGACCTGCGGGTCGTCGCCGACGACGTCCAGTTCGCCATGAAGGAGACCTCGCTCGGCCTCGTCCCCGACCTGGCCGGCACCAAGCCGCTCACCGAACTCGTCGGCTACGCCCGGGCGCTGGAGATCTGCGCCACCGGCCGCTGGGTCGGCGCCGAGGAGGCCGCCGCCATCGGGCTGGCCAACCTGGCCGTCCCCGGCGTGGAGCTGGACGCTGCCGCCCGCGACCTCGCCGCCGCCCTGCTGGCCGCGCCGCGCAACGCCGTGATCGAGACCAAGGCCCTGCTCCAGGGCGCCTCCGGGCGCACCTTCGACGAGCAGCGCTCCGCCGAACGGGCGGCACAGGCCCGCCGCCTGCGGGACCTCGCCGGGATCGGCGACTGACCGCACGCCTCGCGTGGCAGGGCCCGGCCCGGGGGGAGCGCCCCGGCCGGGCCCTCGGCGTTCCGGGGGTCCGGCCGGCGGTGCCCGGGGGTGCTTCCGGCGGGCGCGAATCGTGGCGAAATGCCAGAGTTGGGGGGATTTGCGATATAGCTGGAGCCGTACGACGGGAGATGTGCCCCTCATGCCTGACACTCCGACGCCCGCCACCCTGCACAAGCACCTCGGCAACGCCCCGGCCGCCGGCCCCGCCGCCCACGGCCCGTCCGCCACCCACGGCCCGTCCGCCGCGACCGACAGCGGCAAACCGGTCAGCGAGCGCGGCCGCACGGCGCTGGCCGTCGGCGTGGTCGAGAAGATCGCCGGTATGGCCGCCCGTGAGATCAACGGCATCCACGCGCTCGGCTCCGGCCTGACCCGGACCTTCGGTGCGATGCGCGACCGGGTGCCCGGCGGGAAGTCCAGCATCGGGCGCGGCATCAAGGCCGAGGTCGGCGAGAAGCAGACCGCCATCGACATCGCCCTGGTCGTCGAGTACGGCGTGGTCATCCCCGAACTCGCCCGCCAGGTACGGGAGAACATCATCGACGCGGTCGAGCGGATGACCGGCCTGGAAGTCGTCGAGGTCAACATCGCGGTCAACGACGTCCACCTCCCCGACGAGCCGGACGTCGAGGAGGAGGAAGAGGAGACGATCGTCCAGGGGCAGCGGCCCAAGCTCAAGTAGCGCGCCCACCGAGCGCCCGGCGGCGGGCGGCAGCGGAAGACGAGGAGTAGCGGATGAACCTGGCCATCGTCGGCCTTGTGGTGGGCATGGCCCTCGGCTTCGCCGGGTACTTCGGCGGCTTCGCGGCGTTCCTGCTGGTGGCCGCGCTCGGGCTGGTCGGTTTCGTGGTCGGACGCCTGCTGGAGGGTGACATCGAGCTGGGCGACCTCGGTGACCTGCTCCGCGGTCGCGACCGGCGCCGCTGATGGAGGCCCTCACCACTACCCCCCGCCGCGAACCCGCCGCCCGGGGCCGACTCCGGGTCGCCGACCGCGCCTACGCCCGAATCGCCGCCCGGGCCGCCCGCGAGGCCCTCGCCGACGCCTGGGCCGGTCGCACCGCCAGGGGCGCGCCGCCGGCCGTCTCGGTGGCGGTGCCCGGCAGCACCGTGACCGTCCGGGTCGCCGTCGAACTGCCCTTCCCCGCCGACCTCGCGGCGCTCGCCCGGGCCGTCCGCGAACGCGTCGCCGCGCAGGTCGCCGGCTTCACCGGGACCAGGGTGTCCGAGGTGGTGGTCGTCGTCGAGCGGCTGGTGACCGGGGGAGTGTCGTGAGCACCGGGGGCGAAGCGGCACCCGGGAGCGAGGTGGGGGCGGGGGCGAGGTGGAGGCCGGTGGCGAGGTGACGGCGCCGGAGGCCGAGCCCTCGTCGGAGCAGGTGCGGCGGCTGCGGGCGCCGCGGACCACCGTCGCGGTGCTCGTCGCCACCGTGCTGCTGGTGGGTGCGGGCGCGCTGCTGTACGACGTGATCGCCGTCCGGGTCGGGTACCCGACCCGCCGGTGGCGCGCCCGGATCGCCGACGAACTGGCCACCCGCCACCTCGACGACCTGTGGGTACTGGTGGGCGCCGGCGCCGCCGTCCTGCTCGGCGGGTGGCTGCTCTGGCTGGCCGTCGCCCCCGGTCTCGGCCGCTGGCTCCCGCTGCGCCCGCACGGCGACACCGGCGCCGCCATCGACCGGGCCGGCATCGGGCACCTGCTGGCCGACCGCGCCGCCGGGCTCCCGGGCATCGACGACCTGCGGATCCGGATCAGCCGCCGGCGCGTCCGGGTCGCCCTGACCGGGACGGCGGATCCGGTGTCGCTCCAGCGCCAACTGCGCGACGAACTGGCGCGGGTGACGCTGGCCCGGCCGTTGCGGCTCGACGTCCGGACGGTGCCCGGGGCGACGCCCGCGGCGAACCGTGAGGCTGGGGTGGCGGGATGACGCGGACGACCGTCAACCGGGTGCTGCTCGGGGTGGTCGGGCTGGTACTGCTGGCCGCCGGTGTGCTGGTGCTGGCCGGCGGGCTCGACCTGTACCGGCGGCTCGGCGCCGATCCGCCGAGCTGGTGGCCGCTCACCTCCCCGGACCAGCCGGTGGTCAGCGCCCGCTCACGCACCCGCTGGGTGGACGCGACCTGGTGGTGGCCCACCGTCATCGGCGGGCTGGCCGTGCTGGTCGTGGGCACGGCCTGGTGGCTGGTGGCGCAACTGCGGCGCAGCGGCTCGGCCAGCATCGCGGTGCCGACGCCCGGTGCCGGCGGTCTCAGGTTGCGCGTCCGCACCCGGGCACTGGAAGAGGCACTGGAGACCGGGACGGCCACGCTCCCCGAGGTCGAGCGCGCCGGCGTGCGCCTGGTGCGCGCACCCGGGCACCCGCGACTGCGGGGCGCCGTCCGGCTCACCCCCGGCGGCGATCCGGCGGCCCTGGTGGAGCACTTCGACACCGGGCCGCGAGCGGATGCCCGGACGAGCCTGGGCTGGCCGGAACTCCCCGCCGACCTGCGGATCCGGGTCCTGCAGGCGGCCCCGGCCGAGTCCCGGCGGCACCGGGGGCGCCGGCGCAGGCACCCGCGGGTGGAGTGAACCGGGGGCGGGCCGGAATCGGGTGCCCGCCCCCGTTCGGAGCTCGTCGGCGCTCAGAGGGTACGCAGCGCGCCGCCGTCGACGGGGATCATCACACCGGTCAGGTAGGAGGCGGCGGGGGAGAGCAGGAAGGCCGCGACCTTGCCGAACTCCTCCGCGGTGCCGTACCGGCCGAGCGGGATGGTCGCCACGGCCTGGGCACGGGCGCCGTCCGGGTCGCCGCCCAGGGCGTCCAGCTCACGCACCCGGTCGGTGTCGATCCGGGCCGGCAGCAGGCCCAGCACCCGGATGCCGCGCGGGCCGAGCTCGTCGGCGAGCGACTTGGCGGCCATTGCCAGGCCCGGGCGCAGACCGTTGGAGATGCCCAGGCCGGGGATCGGCTGGCGCACCGAGGCGGAGAGCACGAAGCCGATCACGCCGCCCTCGCCGAGGGCCTCGGCGGCGGCGCGGGCGATCCGCAGCGCGCCGAGGAAGACCGACTCGAACGCGCCCCGCCAGGCCTCGTCGGAGGCGGTGGCCACCGGGCCGGCCGGCGGGCCGCCGACGCTGATCAGCACGCCGTCGAGCCGGCCGAAGTGCCCGGTCGCCTCCGCGATCAGCCGCTCGGCGGTCGCCGGGTCGGCGTTGTCGGCGACCACGCCGTGGGCGGTCCCGGCGCCGCCGGCGGCGTCCAGTTCGGCGACGGCGGCGTCCACGGCCTCCTGGCCGCGCCCGCTGATCAGCACCCGGGCGCCGTCGGCGGCCAGTTCCCGGGCGGCGGCGAAGCCGAGGCCCCGGGTGGCGCCGGTGACCACGTACACCTTGTCCTTCAGTCCAAGATCCATGGGCCCATCCTGCCGGGTGGCGGTCGCCCGGGGTAGCAGGGGGCGGCGGGGTTGGCGTTGACGTCGGCGTCAAGGTCTACCGTCGGTCTCGGCGGCGTGCGGAGGCGGGCCGGGAGAGCGGGTGCACGGATGCGGATCGGGGAGCTGGCGGATCGGGCGGGGACGACCACCCGGACGCTGCGGTACTACGAGCAGCTCGGCCTGCTGCCGGCCCGGCGGGCGGGCAACGGCTACCGGGCGTACGACGAGGAGGACCTGCGGCTGCTACGGCAGATCCGTACGCTGCAGGACTTCGGGTTCGGCCTGGAGGAGACCCGTCCGTTCGTCGAGTGCCTGCAGGCGGGCCACCCCGAGGGGGACTCGTGCCCGGCCTCGCTGGAGGTGTACCGGCGCAAGCTGGCCGAGCTGGACGAGTGCATCACCCGGCTGCAGGACGTCCGGGCCCAGGTGGCCGGGCAGTTCGACCGGGCGGTACGGGCCCGGGACGGGCTGGCGGCCGAGCCCTCCGGACAGGCGCCGCGCTGTGAACTGGCGAACGAACGGGCGAAGGAGTAGACGATGGTGCAGATCCCAGGGGTGCCGGCGGTGACGGACGACACGTTCGCCACGGAGGTGCTGGCGGCCGACGGGCCGGTGCTGGTGGACTTCACGGCGGACTGGTGCCCGCCGTGCCGGATGATGGCGCCGGTGCTGGCGGACGTCGCCCGCGAGGAGGCGCACCGGCTGCGGGTGGTCAGCCTGGATGTGGACCGCAATCCGCGCACCCAGGCGGCGTACGGGGTGCTGTCGATGCCGACGCTGATGGTGTTCCGCGGGGGTGAGCCGGTGCGCTCGGTGGTCGGCGCCCGGGCCAAGGCGCGGCTGCTGCGCGAGCTGGAGGACGTGATCTAGCCACGGCAGGGCCCTGGGCGGTTCAGGCCGCCGGCACGGCCTCCACCGTCACCTCGGCCTCGGCGGCCTGCTTGGCCCGGTCCTTGGCCTCGCGGCGGGCCAGCACCCAGACCCCGACCGGGATCATCGCCGTGAACAGCCACCACTGGATCGCGTACGCCATGTGCGGGCCGATGTCGGAGTGGTTGGGCTCGGGGATCAGCTCGGGCTGGTCGGCGGGGGCCGGGGTGGTGGCGGTGAGCTCCAGGTAGCCGCCGAGCAGGGTGGCGCCGGTCTCCTTGGTCTGCTGCTCGGTGTTGATCAGGTTGAACTGCCGGTCGGGCAGGCCGGCGCGGTCCTTGATGCCGCTGCCGCTGGTCTCGTCGGCGCGCATCCGGCCGGTGAGGGAGACCTCGCCGGTCGGGGCGGCCGGGACAGCCGGGTACTCGGTGGCGCCGTTGCCGGAGGCCACCCAGCCGCGGTTGACCAGGATGCTGCCCTTGCCGTCGGCGAGCTTCAGCGGGGTGATGACGAAATAGCCGATCGTGTCCCCGCTGGAGTCGGTCCGCTTGCGGACGACGAACTCGTGTGCCGGGTCGTACTGCCCGGCGGCCGTCACCGTGCGCCAGGTGAGGTCCTTGGGCACCGCGAAGCCGGGGGCCGCCGACAGCGTGTCGAACGGCACCGGGCCGGCGGTGAGGGCCTTGCCGATCAGCTCGTTCCGGGCCACCCGCGCCTCGTGGCGGTGCAGCTGCCAGAAGCCCAGCTTGATCGTCGCGGGGATCAGCAGCAGCGCGATCAGCATGGTGATCAGCCACTGGCGGGTCAGCAGAAAACGGTACACATGGGCACGGTACGCCGACCTCACAACCGGCTCACGCACCGGGGTGCGGGGCGACCTCGCGCAGCAGTTGGAGGAAGGCGTCCTCGCCGACCACCGGGGTGCCGACCTCGCGGGCCCGGCGGGCCTTGCCGCTCCAGCTGTTCGGCTCGTTGGTGACCAGCAGGCTGGTGAGCCGGCTCACCGAGGTGGCGATGTGCAGGCCGGCCTCGGCGGCGCGGTCCTCCAGCAGCTCGCGGTCGGTGGCGGTGTCGCCGGTGAAGGCCACCCGCATGCCCTGCACCAGTGGCTTGCCGTCCTCCCAGCGCCCTGGGTTGGGGTACGGGCAGGGCGGGCGCTTCTTGGCCTGGCGGTAGGCGGCACCGGTCCAGGAGGACCGGCCGGGGGCAGCGGGCTCGTCCTCGCCGAGGTCGGTGACGGCCACGCAGTTCTGCAGCGGCAGCGGAACCCCGCCCAGGCGGGCCAGGTGCAGGCTGGGGCGGAAGGCCTCGGCCAGCACCCGGGCGTCGTCCAGGGCGTTGTGCGCGTGCTGCTGCCGGACGCCGAAGTGGGCGGCGAGCGAGGACAGCTTGCCGTTGGGCAGCGGCAGCCGCAGGTCGCGGGAGAGGACCATGGTGCAGATCCGCTGTTCGACCGGGGCGTGCAGGCCGGCCCGGGAGAACTCGCGCGAGATCATGTTCCAGTCGAAGAGCGCGTTGTGGGCGACCAGGACCCGGCCGCTCAGCCGGTCGGCGAACTCGGCGGCGATCTGCGGGAAGGTCGGGGCGCCGGAGAGCAGCTCCGCGGTGAGGCCGTGGATCCAGACCGGGCCCGGGTCCCGCTCGGGGTTGACCAGGGTGTACCAGTGGTCGGTGACCTCGCCGTCCGGGTCCAGCTGGTAGACGCCCGCCGAGATGACGCGGTCCGTGCGGCCGAGGCCGGTGGTCTCGACGTCGACCACCGCGAAGCCCTCGGCGGGGGCGGCGGAGCGCTGGGCGGGGACCGGGGCGGTCCGCGGCGCGCCGTACGTCTCGGGCTGGATCGGTTGCATGGTCCAACAGGATAAGCGCCGCGGGGGTCGTACCCGGTCGAAATGTTCCGGCGGACCAGCCGGAATAGAGTGGTCCGTATCGACGTCGTACAAGCGATCGATACTTTGCCCGGCCGTCGACACCCCCTGACAGCCGTCTTCGTAAGGACGAAATCCCATGCGTGCCACCGTGATCCACGGCCCCAATGACATCCGGATCGAAGAGGTCCCGGACCCGGTGATCCAGCACCCGACGGACGTGGTGGTCCGGGTGCTGAACGCCTGCATCTGCGGCAGCGACCTCTGGGCGTACCGCGGGGTGGCGGAGCGGGTGGCCGGGCAGCGGATCGGCCACGAGTTCCTGGGCGTGGTCGAGGAGGCGGGCGCCGAGGTGCGCGACTTCGCGCCGGGCGACCTGGTGGTGGCGCCGTTCGTCTGGTCGGACGGCAGCTGCGACTTCTGCCGGGAGGGCTTGCAGACCTCCTGCCCGCACGGCGGGTTCTGGGGCGAGGTCGGCTCCGACGGCGGCCAGGGCGAGGCGGTCCGGGTGCCGTTCGCGGACGGGACGCTGGTGAAGCTGCCGAAGGAGGCTGCGGGCGACGAGAAGCTGCTGCCGGGCCTGCTGGCGCTGTCCGACGTGATGGCCACCGGGCACCACGCGGCCGTGTCGGCCAGGGTGCGCCCGGGCGTGACGGTCGCGGTGGTCGGCGACGGCGCGGTGGGCCTGTGCGGCGTGCTGGCCGCGCGCCGGCTGGGCGCCGGCCGCATCATCGCGCTGGGCCGCCACACCGCCCGCACCGACCTGGCTCGCCGCTTCGGCGCGACGGACGTGGTGGCCGAGCGTGGCGAGGCCGCGATCGAGGCGGTGAAGGAGCTGACCGGCGGCCAGGGCGCGCACGCGGTCCTGGAGGCGGTCGGGACCGAGGAGTCGATGCGCACGGCCGTCTCGATCGCCCGGGACGGTGGCGCGGTGGGCTACGTCGGTGTCCCGCACGGCGGCAGCGCGGGCGTCGACATCGGTCAGATGTTCGGCCGAAACGTTTCGCTCAACGGCGGCGTCGCCCCGGCCCGCGCGTACATCCCCGAGCTGCTGCCCGACGTCCTCTCCGGGGCCATCGAGCCGGGTCTGGTGTTTGACCGCACGGTGGGCCTGGACGGCGTGCCGGACGGCTACCGGGCGATGGACGACCGCTCGGCGCTGAAGGTCCGGATCACTTTCTGACGGATCGTCAGAAGGGGCGGCACCGTTGGACGGTGCCGCCCCTTCCGTATGTGGCGGCGGTGTTCCGAAGTGACACGAGTGGTGGTTTTCGGCCAATTGGGTAGTACGAGGGGGTGAACGACTGGCTGATCGCGGTCAACCCCTTTCGGGGTGGGCACGACGCTCCTAGCATTGCGCGGCGCGCACACGGATTGTGACGCCCCTCACGTCCGATCGTTCCCCTTGTGCGACCGCTACGCCGAAGGAGTGAGGAGAGACAGAGTGGATTCGCCGCCGATCACCACTGCCCCTACGGAAGTCCAACTCATCGACGACAGCGAGGAGTTCCGTACCCTGCGGCGCTCGTTCCGGAGCTTCGCCTTCCCGGTCACCATCGGCTTCGTGCTCTGGTACCTGCTCTACGTGCTGCTCTCCTGCTACGCCCCCGGCCTGATGGGTGCCAAGGTCGTCGGCCACATCAACGTGGCCCTGGTGCTGGGGCTCCTGCAGTTCGTGACCACCTTCGCCATCGCCGCCTGGTACGCCCGCTACGCCGACCGGCGGATCGACCCGCCCGCCGCCGCGATCCGCGAGGCCCACGGCGCCGTCGTCCACGCTCCCCGGGAGTCCGCCGAATGACCCTGCTCGCCAGCTCCGCCACGGAGCACCGCGGCATCACGATGACCCTGTTCGGGCTCTTCGTGCTGGCCACCCTCGGGATCACCGTCTGGGCCGGGCGGCAGACCAAGGATGCCGCCGACTTCTACGCCGGCGGCCGCGGCTTCACTGGCTTCCAGAACGGCCTGGCCATCTCCGGCGACTACATGTCCGCCGCGTCCTTCCTCGGCATCGCCGGCGCCATCGCGCTCTCCGGCTACGACGGCTTCCTCTACTCGATCGGCTTCCTGGTCGCCTGGCTGGTCGCGCTGCTGCTGATCGCCGAACCGTTGCGCAACTCCGGCCGCTTCACGATGGCGGACGTGCTCGCGTTCCGGATGCGCCAGCGCCCGGTGCGGACCGCGGCGGGCGTCTCCACCATCGTGGTGTCGATCTTCTACCTGCTGGCCCAGATGGTCGGCGCCGGGACGCTGGTGGCGCTGTTGCTGGGGGTCAACGGGGACGCCGCCAAGCGCTGGACCATCGTCGCGGTCGGCGCCCTGATGGTCGTCTACGTGGTGATAGGGGGGATGAAGGGCACCACCTGGGTGCAGATCGTCAAGGCCGTGCTGCTGATCGCCGGCACCGCGCTGATGACCGTCCTGGTGCTGGCCAAGTACCACTTCAACCCCTCGGAGCTGCTCGGCGCCGCGGCCAGCGCGAGCGGCAAGGGCGCGGCCTTCCTCGAACCGGGACTGAAGTACGGGGCCAGCGACACCAGCAAACTCGACTTCATCAGCCTCGGGATCGCGCTGGTGCTCGGCACCGCCGGTCTGCCGCACATCCTGGTCCGCTTCTACACCGTGCCCACCGCCAAGGCGGCCCGGAAGTCGGTGCTCTGGGCGATCGGCATCATCGGCGTCTTCTACCTGATGACCCTGGCGCTCGGCTTCGGCGCGGCGGCCCTGGTCGGCCCCAAGGCGATCAAGGCGGCCAACGCCGCCGGCAACACGGCGGCCCCGCAGCTCGCCGAGGTGCTCGGCGGCGGCGCTGGCACCACCGGCGGCGCGATCCTGCTCGCGGTGATCTCCGCGGTCGCCTTCGCGACCATCCTGGCCGTGGTCGCCGGCCTCACCCTGGCCTCCTCCGCCTCCTTCGCACACGACCTGTACGCCAACGTGATCCGGCGGGGCAAGGCCACCGAGAAGGAGGAGGTGCGCTCGGCGAAGTGGGCCGCCGTGGCGATCGGCGCGGTGGCCATCGTGCTCAGCCTCTTCGCGGGCAAGCTCAACACCGCAGCCCTGGTCGCGCTGGCCTTCGCGGTGGCCGCCTCGGCGAACCTGCCCACCCTGCTCTACTCGCTGTTCTGGAAGCGCTTCACCACCTCCGGCGCGGTCAGCTCGGTCTACGCCGGTCTGATCAGCTCGGTGGTGCTGGTGGTCTTCTCCCCGGTGGTCTCCGGCGCGAAGACCTCGCTCTTCCCGGACACCGACTTCCACTGGTTCCCGCTGGAGAACCCCGGCCTGGTCTCGATCCCGATCGGCTTCCTGGCCGGGTGGATCGCCACCCTGCTGTCCAAGGACCGACCCGATCCGGCGAAGTACGCTGAACTGGAGGTCCGCGCACTGACCGGGCTGGGCGCCCACTGATCACGCTGCGATGACTAAGCTGGCCCGGCCCGCCGTGACGGTGGCCGGGCCGGCCGCATTTCGGGAAGGGACGCACGTGCTGCTCGACACCTTCGGACGACAGGCCGTCGACCTACGGGTCTCCCTCACCGACCGGTGCAATCTGCGCTGCACCTACTGCATGCCCGAGGAGGGCCTGCAGTGGCTGGCCAAGCCCGACCTGCTGACCGACGAGGAGATCGTCCGGCTGATCACCGTCGCGGTGCGTGACCTGGGCGTGCGGGAGGTCCGCTTCACCGGCGGCGAGCCGCTGCTGCGCCCCGGACTGGTCGCCATCGTCGCGGCCTGCTCGGACCTGGACCCGCGCCCCGAGCTGTCCCTCACCACCAACGGCATCGGGCTGGCCCGGACCGCGACGGCGCTGCGCGAGGCCGGGCTCGACCGCGTCAACGTCTCGCTGGACACCCTCGACCCCGAGGTGTTCCACTCCCTCACCCGCCGCCACCGCCACCAGGACGTGCTGGACGGGCTGGCCGCCGCCGAGGCGGCCGGGCTGGCGCCGGTCAAGCTGAACGCGGTGCTGATGCGCGGGGTCAACGACCGCGAGGCGCCCGACCTGCTCGCCTGGTGCCTGGCGCACGGCTACGAGCTGCGCTTCATCGAGCAGATGCCGCTGGACGCCCAGCACGGTTGGGACCGCTCCGCGATGGTCACCGCCGAGGAGATCCTGGGCCTGCTCGGCACGCGTTTCACGCTCACCCCGGAGCCGTCCGTGCGCCGGGGCGCGGCGCCCGCCGAGCGCTGGCTGGTGGACGGCGGCCCGGCCGGGGTGGGCGTGATCGCCTCCGTCACCCGCCCGTTCTGCCGGGCCTGCGACCGGACCCGGCTGACCGCCGACGGGCAGGTGCGGAACTGCCTGTTCGCGACCGGGGAGACGGACCTGCGCACCGCCCTGCGCTCGGGTGCGGACGACGTCGAGCTCGGCGCGCTGTGGCGGGCGGCGATGTGGGGCAAGAAGGCCGGGGCCGGGATCGACGACCCGGAGTTCCACCAGCCCGAGCGGCCGATGTCGGCGATCGGCGGGTAAGGCGGTCGGAGCGGTCGGGCGCCGGTCGGGCGGTCGGGGCGGTCGGGCGCCGGTCAGGCGGTCTCGGCCGATTCGGGGGTCCAGTCGGCGAAGGCGACGACCTCCTTGAGGAAGCCGCGCACGCCGAGGAACTGGGACAGGTGCTCGCGGTGCTCGTCGCAGGCGAGCCAGGTCTTGCGGCGGTCCGGGGTGTGCAGCTTGGGGTTGTTCCACACCAGCACCCAACGGGCGTCCGCCCGGCAGCCCTTGGCGGAGCAGGTCGGCGTCTGCGGGGTGTCCATCGGGCCGTCCTCAGCGATAGGCGGGTGGTCTGCACCGCCAGTGTTTCACGCGTCCCGCACGGCCCGGAGCAGGCCCGTCCGGATCCGGGCATGGCGACGCCGGGCAGCCACGGGGGGAGCCGCCCGGCGTCGGTCCGTCGCTCCGACGGGGGATGCGGAGCGCGTACGCAGTATGTCACGCCAAGGGCCTCGGATGGGGAGGTCTTGCATGATTAATCTGAGCTTCTTCTGAGCTTTCTTCGAGTCGAATTCACTCGAACCACCGTGAAACGGACGGTCAGCTCGGGCCCCGTGAAGGATCGGTGGCAGCTGCCTTTGCCCCACCTGCACCAGTGGCCGCACCCGCCCCACCCGTCCCGCCGGGGCCCAGCATCAGCGGGGTGTCGAGCGGGATGTCGAAGGTGCTCGGCAGGCCCGGCGCCCGCTCCCGGCCCGCGTTGGCGATCAGGACGGCGAAGTACGGCAGCAGCACGCCGCCCGCCAGCGCCGCGAACGCCAGCCACCGCTGGACGTCCCACAGCACCACCGCGAGCAGCACGCAGACCGTCCGGAGCAGCATCGAGACCACGTAGCGGCGCTGGCGTCCGCGGACGTCGTCGGTGAGGCTGCTCCGCGCCCCCGTGATCCGGAAGACCTGCCCGCCCTCGGCGCTCTTGCCCATGTCCTACCGCCCTCGTCCGCGCGCCCGCGCGCCTCGCCGCGCGGCCTCCTCACGGTACGCCCGGTCGGCGGCGGCGACGAGACCGGGTGGGCCGGGGCCACCCGGTCGGGGGCGCCACTGGCCTGTCCGGCGTATCCCGGGCAGGCCGGTGGCGGCGTCAGGACCGCCGGGAGAGGTACTGCGGGGGGACGGCGTCGGTGAGCCAGACGCCGTTGTCGCTGATCCGGAACTCGTGCCCGGCCGCCGCCATCGCGGCCGCGTTCACGGTGAGCACCACCGGGCGGCCGTGCCGGGCGCCGACCCGGACCGCGGTCTCGGTGTCCGCGGACAGGTGGACGTCCTGCCGGGTCATCGGGCGCAGGCCCTCCCGGAAGATCGAGGCCAGGTGGCGGTCGGCGGTGCCGTGGTAGAGCACCGGCGGCGGCACGGTGGCGGCCAGACCGAGGTCGACCACCACCGTGTGGCCCTGGTTGGCACGGATCGAGCGACCGTCCGCGGAGTAGCCGAAGCGGCGCTTGTTGTTGGCCGCCACCACGTGGTCCAGATCGGCCCTGGTCAGCCCGTTCCCCTTCGCCGCGAGGGCGGCGAGGAGTACGTCGACCCGGACCCAGCCGGCCTCGTCCAGCGTGACGCCCACCCGCTCCGGCTCGTGCCGCAGGATGCGCGACAGCATCTTGCTCGTCTTGACCAGCCGCTTCTCGTCCATCATGTCTCTCGTATCCCCCCGTTGGTCAGTGGCTATGAGGCCTGGCTGACCGAACTCATGTTGAAGTCCGCGATACGCACGGGTGGCATCGCGGCGCGGGTGAAGTCGTCGCTCCACTCGCGGGGCAGGCAGCGCTCGGTGCGGCCCGCCTCGGTGATCCGGCCGAGCAGGTCCACCGGGGACTCGTTGAACCGGAAGTTGTTGACCGCGCCGACGACTTCGCCGTTCTCGATCAGGTAGACGCCGTCCCGGGTCAGGCCGGTGAGCAGCAGCGTCGCCGGGTCCACCTCGCGGATGTACCAGAGGCAGGTGAGCAGCAGGCCGCGCCCGGTGCGGGCGATCATCTCGTCCAGGGTCGGCGCGCTGTCCTGGTCGGCCGTCTCCAGCACCAGGTTGTCGACGGCCGGGCGCAGCGGCAGGCCGGTCAGGTCGGCGGAGTGGCGGCTGGTGACCAGGTCGGCCAGCACGCCCTCGCGGATCCACTCGGTGGCGGTGATCGGCAGGCCGTTGTCGAAGACCGAGACGTTCCCGTAGGTCGAGTGCGCGAGGACGAACGGCGCGGCCTCCAGGCCGGGTTCGCGCGGGTCGGAGCGCAGTGTCAGCGGCAGGGCGCTGAGCTTGTCGCCGACCCGGGTGCCGCCGCCGGGCGTGGAGAAGACCGTCCGGCCCTCGTGGGCGTCGCGGCCGCCGGCGGACCAGTTGAGGTAGACCATCAGGTCGGCGACGGCCGAGGGCGGCAGCAGCGTCTCGTAGCGGCCGGCCGGCAGGTCCACCGTGCGGGCGCCCCAGCCGAGGCGCTTGGTCAGCTCGGCGTGCAGGGCGGTGACGTCCACGTCGGAGAAGTCCCGGGTGGGCGCGCCGACCCAGGCCGAGCCGGACAGGTCGGCGGTCTTGGCGTTGATCTCGACCATGCCGGTCGGCTGGTCGTGGCGCAGCCGCAGGCCGGCGGAGGTGCCCAGGTAGCTGGAGACGATCTCGTGCCGGGCGAAGCCGTACAGCAGCTCACCCTGTGCGGCGGCCCGGGCGAAGGCCTCGCCGAGGGCCTCGCCGAAGGCGTCGAACACGGTGATCGAGGTCTCGGCGGGCGCCTCGGTGAAGTCCGGCGAGGACGGCCGCTCGGCCACCAGCGGCTGGGCGTCCTCGGCCGGGCCGGCCGCGCGGGCGGCCGCCTCGGCGGCGCGGACCAGGTCCTCCACCTCTGCCGGGACGACGGCCTCGCGGGAGACCACGCCGGAGGCGGTGCCCTCGGCGCCGTCGACCGTGGCGATCACGGTGAGCCGGCGGCCCCGGGTGACGCCGTTGGTGGTCAGCGAGCCCCCCGGTTTGTTCCCAGGGGCGGCCCAGCGCAGGTTGGCGGTGGACTCCTCGTCGGCGATCACCACGCAGCCGTCGGCGCGGGAGAGGCCGAGTGCCAGCTCGACGATTTCGTGGGGCTGCATCGCGGCCATCAGTGACCCGCCTCCTGCTGGGTGTTGAGCACGTTGACGTTGCGGAACAGCGCCGACGGGCAGCCGTGGCTGACCGCCGCGGTCTGGCCGGGCTGCGCCTTGCCGCAGTTGAAGGCGCCGCCGAGGACGTAGGTCTGCGGGCCGCCGACGGCCGCCATCGAGCCCCAGAAGTCGGTGGTGGTCGCCTGGTAGGCGAAGTCCTTGACCTGGCCCGCGAGTTCGCCGTTCTTGATGGCGTAGGCGCGCTGGCCGGTGAACTGGAAGTTGTAGCGCTGCATGTCGATCGACCAGGAGCGGTCGCCGACGATGTACAGGCCGTTCTCCACCCCGGCGAACAGGCCCTCGGTGTCCGGGCCGTCGGCGGCGGGCTGGAGCGAGACGTTGGCCATCCGCTGCACCGGCACGTGCGCGGGGGAGTCCGCGAAGGCGCAGCCGTTGGAGCGCTCGAAGCCCTTCAACCGGGCCATGCTGCGGTCGAGTTGGTATCCGACCAGGGTGCCGTCCCGAACCAGGTCCCAGGACTGGGTGGCGACGCCCTCGTCGTCGTAGCCGATGGTGGACAGGCCGTGCTCGGCGGTGCGGTCGCCGGTCACGTGCATCAGCTCGGAGCCGTACCTGAGCGAGCCGAGCTGGTCGAAGGTGGCGAAGGAGGTGCCGGCGTAGGCGGCCTCGTAGCCGAGCGCGCGGTCCAGCTCGGTGGCGTGGCCGATCGACTCGTGGATGGTCAGCCAGAGGTTGGACGGGTCGATGACCAGGTCGTAGCGGCCGGCCCGGACGCTCGGCGCCTTCATCTTCTCGGCCAGCAGGGCGGGCAGTTCGGCGAGTTCGGCGTCCCAGTCCCAGCCCGTTCCCCGCAGGTACTCGTAACCGCGCCCGACCGGCGGGGCCAGCGTGCACATCGAGTCGAAGGCCCCGGTGCGCTCGTCCACCGAGGTGGCCTCCAGAGCCGGGTGCACCCGGATCCGCTGCTGGGTGGTGACGGTGCCCGCGGTGTCCGCGTAGAACTTGTTCTCCTGGACGGTCAGCAGGCTCGCCTGGACGTGCGAGACGCCCTCGGCGGCCAGCAGCCGCGAACTCCACTCGGCGAGCAGCGCGGTCTTCTCCGCGTCCGGCACCTCGAAGGGGTTCACCTGGTACGAGGAGACCCAGGTGGCGTCCCGGTACACCGGCTCGTCGGCCAGCTCGACCCGCTCGGCGGAGCCGGCGGCCCGGCTGATCCCGCCGGAGAGCCGCGCCACCGCGACGGCCTGCTCGGCGACCCGCGCCGCGGCGTCGGTGGTGAGGTCCACCCCGGCGGCGAAGCCCCAGGCGCCGTCCAGCAGCACCCGGACGGCGAAGCCGAGCTGCACGCTGTCGGAGGTGCCGGCCGGGCGGGCGTCGCGCAGCCGCCAGGCGGCGCTGCGGACCCGCTCCAGACGGAAGTCGGCGTGGGAGGCGCCGAGTTCACGGGCCCGGCTGAGGGCGGCGTCGGCGAGGGTGCGCAGCGGGAAGGCGAGGAACAGCGGGTCGACGGCGCGCCCGTGCGGGGCGCCGGCGCTGTCGGCCGGAGGGATCGGAGGCAAGCGGGCTCCCTGGTCGCGGAGGGTGGCGGTGCGGCGCCGCACAGGGGCGCCCGCACCGCATCATTGCCCGTCCACGGGGTTTCGGCCAGCGCATTCCGGCCGGTGCGCCGCCGTTCTGGTCGGTCCTCAGCCGACGGTTTCCCACCAGCCGTCGAGCTCCGGGGGGTTGTCCACGTCGACCCGCTCACCGGGGCGCGGCACGGCCAGCGGGACGGCCTGCGTCTTGGCCTCGGCCAGCAGCCGCTCGACGGGCTCGGCCCACGGGTGCAGGCCCAGGTTGAAGGTGCACCAGTGCACCGGCACCAGCAGGCCGGCCCGGAGGTCGCGGTGGGCGAGCACGGCGTCCTCGGGGGTCATGTGGATGTCCGCCCAGGCCGCGTCGTAGGCGCCGATCTGCACCAGCGCGGCGTCGAAGGGGCCGTGCTGCTCGCCGATCCGGGCGTAGCCCTCGAAGTAGCCGGAGTCGCCGGTGTAGAAGACCTTGCGGTTCGGGCCGGCGATCACCCAGGAGCCCCACAGGGTGGTGTTGCGGGTCAGGCCGCGGCCGGAGAAGTGGTGCGCCGAGGTGAGGGTGAGTACCAGTTCGCCGAGGGTGCAGGTCTCGTCCCAGTCCAGCTCGATGATGCGGTGCTCCGGGACGCCCCAGCGGCGCAGGTGGCCGCCGATGCCCAGGGGCACCGCGAACGGCGCGGACTGGCTGCGCACCAGGCGCTTGACCGTGGCCATGTCCAGGTGGTCGTAGTGGTCGTGCGAGATCAGTACGGCGTCGACCTGCGGCAGCTCCTCCAGCTCCACCGGCACCGGGTGCAGCCGCTTGGGGCCGACGTGCGCGGCGGGGGAGCAGCGCTCGCTCCAGATCGGGTCGAGCAGCACCCGGGAGCCCTCGATCTCCACCAGCGCGGAGGCGTGCCCGTACCAGGTGATCGTGACGCCCTCGGCGGCCGGGCCCGGTCCGGGGGCCGGGCGGACGGTCGGCACGGGGTGGGCGGGGACGCGGCCCTCGCGCTCGAACAGCATCCGGCGGATGGTGCCGCGGTCGATGTCCGGTGCGGTGGTGGCCCGGGCCAGGGTGGAGGGGGCGTTGTGGAAGACGCCGTCGCGGTACTGCGGCGAGTCGCGCACCCGCTCCTCGTGCTCGCCGTCCGGCCGTCGCCCGAACGCCGCCGGCAGGTCGCGCAGCGACCAGGCGGCCGCTCCCAGTCCGGCCGCCAGGGCGGTCAGGGCCAGCAGTCGTCCGCGTCGGTGGGTGCTCCGGGGCCGTGCCTTGGTCATGCGCCCTGCCTTCGTTCCTCGCCGGGATCCTTGGGGGATCGGTACGGCCGGTCCCGGGTCGGCCCACACCACGGGGGCAACGGGTGTGCCGGGCCGTGTTGTTCCCGTACCGTGGCCTCGGCTCGGCCCGGAATCGACCCCGGCCTGGCCCGGGCGCCGCTCCGGACGCGGTCCGATCAGGGCAGGTGAGCAGGCACGGGGCGCTGCGGGTACGGATTGTCGGATTGCGACAGTTCCGCTGGTGCGGCGCTGTGGGAGCCCGATGCGCCGCCACCGCCGACCGCCCGATAGCGTCACACTGCGTACGCGTTCCGACGTACGTGCTCACACACGGAGAGAGGTGGATCGTTGAGCCGCTCGGTTCTCGTCACCGGAGGAAACCGGGGCATCGGCCTCGCGATCGCCCAGGCCTTCGCCGAGGCTGGCGACAAGGTCGCCATCACCAGCCGTTCGGGTGAGGTGCCCGAGGCCCTGGAGAAGTACGACGTCCTCGCGGTGCGCTGTGACATCACGGACGCCGCGCAGGTCGACGCCGCCTTCTCCGAGATCGAGGAGAAGCACGGCGCGGTCGAGGTGCTGGTCGCCAACGCGGGCATCACCAAGGACACCCTCCTGCTGCGCATGTCCGAGGAGGACTTCACCTCCGTCCTGGACACCAACCTGACCGGTGCCTTCCGGGTGGTCAAGCGCGCCTCCAAGCTGATGATGCGCGCCCGCAAGGGCCGCGTGGTGCTGATCTCGTCCGTGGTGGGCCTCTCCGGTTCGCCGGGCCAGGCGAACTACGCCGCGTCCAAGGCGGGCCTGGTCGGCTTCGCCCGGTCGCTGGCGCGCGAGCTGGGCCCGCGCAACATCACCGTCAACGTGGTCGCCCCCGGCTTCGTGGACACCGACATGACCGCCGTGCTCAGCGACGAGCGCCGCGCGGAGATCGTCTCGGGCGTGCCGCTGGGCCGCTACGCGTCGCCCGCCGAGGTCGCCTCCACCGTGCGGTTCCTCGGTTCGGACGAGGCCGCGTACATCACCGGAGCCGTCATTCCCGTTGACGGCGGATTGGGCATGGGTCACTGAGCATGAGTGGAATCCTTGAGGGCAAGCGGATCCTGATCACCGGCGTGCTGATGGAGTCCTCCATCGCCTTCCACGCCGCCAAGCTCGCCCAGGAGCAGGGCGCGGAGATCATCCTCACCGCGTTCCCGCGCCCGAGCCTGACCGAGCGGATCGCCAAGAAGCTGCCGAAGCCGGTCACCGTGCTGTCGCTGGACGTCTCCAGCGAGGAGGACCTGGCGGGCATCGCCGACCAGGTCCGCGAGCACCTGCCGACCCTGGACGGCATCGTCCACTCGATCGGCTTCGCCCCGCAGGACGCCCTGGGCGGCAACTTCCTGGACACCCCGTGGGAGTCCGTGGCGACCGCCATGCACGTCTCGGCGTTCTCGCTGAAGTCGCTCACCATGGCGCTGATGCCGCTGATGCAGGACGGCGGCTCGGTGGTCGGCCTGACCTTCGACGCGCAGCTCGCCTGGCCGCAGTACGACTGGATGGGCCCGGCCAAGGCCGCCCTGGAGGCCACCAACCGGTACATGGCCCGCTACCTGGGCGAGCGGGACATCCGCTGCAACCTGATCTCGGCCGGCCCGCTCGGCTCGATGGCCGCCAAGTCCATCCCGGGCTTCGGCGACCTGGCCGACACCTGGAACCACCGCTCCCCGCTCAAGTGGGACCTGAACGACCCGGAGCCGGCCGGCCGCGGCATCGTCGCGCTGCTGTCGGACTGGTTCCCGAAGACCACCGGCGAGATCATCCACGTCGACGGCGGCCTGCACGCCATCGGCGCCTGACAGCTTCGCCGTACACCGCTGCCCGGCACCCTCGTGGGGGTGCCGGGCAGCGGCGTTCCACGAGGTCTCAGGCGTCGGCGGGGGCGCAGGCACCGATGGCGCGGCCGGCCTCGACGGACGCGCGCTGGGCGTCGCCGGCCCGGATGGCGTCGAGGATGGTGTCGTGGCCGATGTAGCGCTCGGCGATCAGCTCGGGACCGACGTCGTGCCGCAGGTGGGCGCGGGTGACCTCGCCGAGGTCGGCGTAGACGGCGGCGAGCACGTCGTTGTGGGCGGCGGCGACGACGGCCTGGTGGAACGAGGCGTCGGCCTGGACGAAGTCCTCGGCGTCGCCGGAGTGCCAGGCGGCCTCGCGGCGGCTGATCGCGGCGTCCAGCAGGCCGAGGTCGCGGTCGGTGCGGCGGACGGCGGCGAGCCCGGCCGCGCAGGTCTCCAGGGCGGCCCGCAGCTCGGCGACCTGCGCCTGGTCGGCGTCGGCGAAGCGGCGGTGCATCACCCCGGCCAGTTCGCTGGTGGCCAGCACGTAGGTGCCGGAGCCCTGGCGGATGTCGAGCAGCCCGTTGTGGGCGAGGGCGCGGACGGCCTCGCGGACGGTGTTGCGGGCGACGCCGAGTTGTTCGACGAGTGCGGCCTCGGTGGGGATGCGCGAGCCGACGGGCCACTCCCCGGAGGTGATCTGGGCGCGCAGCTGCGCGATCACCTGGTCGGACAGCGGGGTGCGCCTCGGCGAGGACAGCGCCACGGGGACTCCTTGCGACTACGGGTGGGTGGACGGGGCCAGTGGGTGGAAGGCCCCGGTGGGGAGCGGGTCGGCACATCATGCCAATTCGAAGGTGCATCAATTCATCCCATCATTCTATGATGGCGTCCATGCCTCCCGCAGCAGACACCACCGCCTCCCGACGAACCGAGGCCCGGCCGCAGACCGAGCGGCCCTCCACCACCCCCTCCGCCAAGTACCTCGGCTGGCTGTTCGCCGTCGCGATCGCCGCCGCCGCCTTCAACCTGCGCCCCGTGGTCACCAGCCTCGGGCCGCTGCTCGACCAGGTCCGCACCGACCTCGGGATGAACCCGACGCTCGCCGGGCTGCTCACCGCCGTCCCGTCGCTCTGCTTCGGGCTGTTCGGCTTCGCCGCGCCCTCGATGGCCCGGCGGATCGGCCCGATCGCGGTGATCACCGCCGGCCTGGGCGCGATCACCGCGGGCGTGCTGGCCCGCTCCTTCGCCGGCGGCACCGCGGTGTTCCTGCTGCTGACGGCGCTCGCGCTGGGCGGCGTGGCGGTCTCCAACGTGCTGATCCCGGTGGTGATCAAGCGCTACTTCCCGGACAAGGTCGGTCCGATGATCGGCCTCTACTCGATGTCGCTGTCGGCCGGCACCGCGCTGGCCGCCGCCGTCACCGTGCCGCTGACCAGTGCGCTCGGCGGCGACTGGCGCTACGGCCTGGGCGTCTGGGCCGGCCTCGGCGCGCTGGCCCTGCTGCTCTGGCTGCCGGTGCTGCTGACCAAGCGCGAGCGGGGCGACCGCGCCGACGGCTCGGCCCCCGCCAAGCTGCCGATCACCCGCAGCCGGACGGCCTGGGCGATGGCCTGCTTCTTCGGCCTCCAGGCCACCGGCGCCTACGTGGTGATGGGCTGGCTGCCGAAGATCTTCCAGGACGCCGGCGTCGACAAGGGCACCTCCGGGGTGCTGCTCGCGGTGACCATGGTGATCGGTGTGCCGGTCTCCTTCGTGCTGCCCAACCTGGCCGCCCGCCGCGGCGACCAGCGGCTGTTCGTCGTCGTGCTCGCCGCCTGCGGCATCGCCGGGTACGCCGGGCTGGCGCTGGCCCCGGCCGGTGCGCCCTGGGTCTGGTCGGTCCTGGTGGGCCTGTCCAACTGCGCCTTCCCGCTGGTGCTGACGATGATCGGGCTGCGCGCCCGGACCGCAGGCGGGGTCGCCCAGCTCTCCGCCTTCGCCCAGGGCGTCGGCTACCTGATCTCCATCCCCGGCCCGATCCTGATCGGCCGGATCTACCAGATGACCGGCGAGTGGTACGGGCCGCTGGGCTTCCTGGCACTGCTGCTGGTGCCGCAGATGCTGTTCGGCCTGCGGGCCGCGCTGGCCCGGCACATCGAGGACGAGGCGGTCCACCCCGCAGCGCAGGTCAAGGCCTGACCAAGGGCTGGCCAACGCCGAGGGGTCGGTGACCGACGGGCGTGTTCGGGGTGGAAGAATCCCGGACATGCCCGTTCTCGATCCCAACCCGACCGACGGCCGCAAGCAGCTCGGCCAGATCGCCCTGGCGATCGCCGGCATCGTGGTGCTGGTGGCGATCATCGCCTCCGTCGCCGCCGCCATCGGCTGACTCCCGCCCGTGACCCGCCGGCGCCGTACCCCCGGTGACGCCCGGGCGAACGGCGCGTGATGGCACTCGCCACCCCTGCGGGTGGCGGCAGCCGGGAGCGTCGCGCCCCGGAGCGGCTTTTCTGCCAAGCTTGCTGGGTATGAGCGCCGACACGCCCCGCAGGATCATCGTTCTCCGCCACGCCAAGGCCGACTGGCCCAACGGCGTGGACGACCACGAGCGGCCGCTGGCCGACCGGGGCCGCCACCAGGCCCCGGAGGCCGGCCGCTGGCTGGTCGACTCCGGCATCAACCCCGACTACGTGCTCTGCTCCACCGCGCTGCGCGCCCGCGAGACCTGGAAGCTGGCGGCGCACGAGCTGCCCAAGCGGGCCAGCAAGACGGTGTACGAGGACCGGATCTACGAGGCCAGCCCCGGTGAGATCATCGCCGTCCTCCAGGAGACCCCGGAGGAGTACTCGGATGTCGTACTGGTCGGCCACAACCCCGGCGTGCTGGGCCTGACCCAGGTGCTGGCCGGGGACGCGGGCGACCGGGACGCGCTGGAGCGGCTGCGGCTCGGGGGCTTCCCGACGGCGGCGATCGCGGTGCTCAGTTTCGGCGGCTCCTGGAAGGGCGTCGAGCCGGGCATGGCCGAGCTGGTGTCGTACTACACGCCGCAGGACTGATCCCCCGGGATCCCTGACGAGGAGGGGCGGGGGGGGCGGGGCCCCCGCCCCCCCCCCCCCCCCCCCCCCCCCCCCCCGGGGGGCGGGGGGGGGGGGGCGGGGGGGGGCCCCCCCCCCCCGCCGGGGGGGGGCCCCCCCG
>NZ_JBIUUS010000016.1:0-212365 GCF_044742585.1 Kitasatospora sp. NPDC087861 | reverse complement strand
CCGCAACCCAATAAAACGAGCACGCCGAATAAGAACCGAGACGCGACAAGACGCGACCCAGCCCGAACCGGGAAGTGGTGTTTCGAAGGATTGGCTACCTCGGGACCGTCCGCGCAAACACGTGTCCGGTGCTCCCTGCCAGGCAGCTCGAAGAACACTAGACCTCGGGGGCGACCGAGTCAAGCGCCGATTCCGCCTCGGTGACGCCCTCCTCCGCCGGCAGGTGGAAGGCCAGGACGGCGACGTCGTCGTCGTGCTCGGACGTCACGCCCATCGCCCGCAGCAGGCGGGCGCAGATCACCTCCGGGGCCCCGATGGCGCCGGTGAGGGTGCGGGCGAGAAGGTCGAGGCCCTGGTCGATGTCCTCGTCGCGGCGCTCGACCAGGCCGTCCGTATAGAGGACGCCGGTGGTCCCGGGCAGCAGGCGCAGGGTGTGCGAGACGTGCAGGCCGTCACCGGTGCCGAGCGGGGGGCCGTTCTGCTCCTCGCTGCGTAGGACCGTTCCGTCAGGGCAGCGCAGCAGCATGGGGAGGTGCCCGGCGGAGGCGTAGGAGAGGGTGCGGCGCTGCGGGTCCCAGACGGCGTAGGTGCAGGTGGCGATCTGGTTGGCGTCGATCTCCATGGCGAGGCCGTCGAGCAGGCGCATCACCTCGTGCGGGGGCAGGTCGAGGCGGGCGTAGGCGCGGACGGCGGTGCGCAGCTGGCCCATGACGGCGGCGGCGCGCAGGCCGCGGCCCATCACGTCGCCGATGACGAGTGCGGTTCGGCCGCCGTCGATGGCGATGACGTCGTACCAGTCGCCGCCGACGGCCGCCTCGGCGCCGCCGGGCTGGTAGGTGGCGGCGACCCGGAGGTCGGCCGGCTGGTCGAGCTTCTGCGGGAGGAGGCTGCGCTGGAGGGTGACGGCGGCCTCGCGCTGGCGGCGTTCCGCCTCGCGGAGCCGGGCGGCGGCGAGGACCTGGTCGGTGACCTCGGCGGCGAAGATCAGGACGCCGGCGGGCGGCCCCTCGGCGGGGGTGTCCCCGGTGTCGCCGGGGCCGAGCGGGACGCAGGAGACGTTGTAGTAGCGGTTACCGGTGAGGCCGAGGATGCAGCGGGCCTTGACGCTGCGCGGGCGGCCGCCGCGGATGACCTGGTCCATCAGGGGCAGGACGCCCATGGTCCCGAGTTCGGGGAGGGCTTCGCCGGCCGGCAGACCGGTGGTGCGGTCGCCGAAGAGTTCGCGGTAGGCGCGGTTCGTGTAGCCGAGCTGGTGGAGCGGGCCGTAGGTGACGGCCACCGGAGCGGGGATGCGGTTGAGGACCTCGCGCAGGTTCTGGGGTTTGTGCGGGTCGAACAGTTCGGCGGCGGTGGCGAGGCTGGTGGGGTCGCGGGGGCTGGGGACGACGACGCCGTCGGCGGAGGGCGCGCCCTCGTCGGTGCCAGCCCCGATCGGCGGGGCAGCACGCCAAGGGACTCCGGTGAGCCGGGCGCTCCAGCGCATGAGGTTCAAACGACGGCCGCTTCCTCGTTTTCCAGGCATATCATCACTTTTTGTGTGCACATCAGCACACGGGGTAATGACTAGGGTGGGCTGATCCTGTCAGGCAAGGGCCCGATTCCGGAAGTCGCCCGCCCGGCGTGGCCGTCCGATCCGCCCCGGTTCGTAGCACCGGGGGCACTCACCGCGGGGCCTCCGGCCCTCCGTCGGGCGGCAGGCCGAGCCCGGTCCCGGACTCCGGACGCGGGTGCCCCGCCGCCCCCAGCGAGACCACCTCGCGGGAGAACAGGCCGCCCAGCACCCAGTCCATCAGCACCCGCACCCGGCGCTCCGCGCTCGGCAGCCGCCGCAGGTGCCGGGCCCGGTGCAGCCACCAGGCCCGCCGCCCGGTGATCCGGCGACCGCGCCGGGTGTGGGCGACGGCCCGGCGCAGGCCCAGCGAGGTCGAGCAGGCGGCGTGCCCCGGCCGGTACTCGGCGAGGTCCGGGGAGTGCGGTCCGTAGTCCAGGGCGACCGCGATGTTCCGGGCGAGCAGTTCGGCCTGCGCGAAGGCGTGCTGGGCGTTGGGCGCGCAGGGCGCCCCGTCCGCGTTCGGGTCCGGTACGGCCGCACCGTCGCCGGCCGCCCAGACCCCGGGCAGCGCGCGCCCGTCCGGGCCGACGGCCTGCAGGGTGGCGAGGCAGCGGACCCGGCCGAGGGTGTCCAGCGGCAGGTCGGTGTCGCGCAGCAGCGGGGACGGGCGGACCCCTGCCGTCCAGACCAGGGTGCGGGCGCCGAAGCGGCTGCCGTCGGAGAGGGCGACGACCCGGCCGGCGACGGACGCCAGGGTGGTGCGCAGCCGGATGTCGACGCCGCGTTCGCGGAGTTGGCCGAGGGTGTGTTCGGCGAGCTCCGGCGACTCCTCGGCCAGGATCCGCTCGGTGGCCTCGACCAGGACCCAGCGCAGGTCCTCGGTGCCGACGTTGTGGTAGCCGCGCACCGCGGACCGGGCCATGTCCTCCAGTTCGGCGAGCGCGCCGACGCCCGCGTAGCCGGCGCCGACGAAGACGAAGGTGAGCGCGGACTGGCGCAGGGCCGGGTCGCGGGTGGCGGAGGCGAGGTCGAGTTGCTCCAGGACGTGGTTGCGCAGGCCCACGGCCTCACCGACGGTGGAGAAGCCGAGGCCGTGCTCGGCCAGGCCCGGCACCGGAGCCGTCCGGGAGACCGAGCCGGGCGCCACCACCAGGACGTCGTAGGGGAGTTCGATCGGCGCGGAGGTCTCGCCGGGGTTCGCCGCGTCGGCGAAGGCGCGACGGGCGGCGTGCTCGATCCGGGTGATCCGGGCGGTCAGCACCCGGCAGTCCGGCAGGGCGCGGCGGAGTGGCACCACCACGTGCCGGGGGTCGATCGATCCGGCCGCGACCTCGGCCAGCAGCGGGTGGTAGGTGAAGTAGGCCTGGGGCTCGACGACGGTGATCTCCACCTCGCCGCGTCGCAGCCGTTCCCGCAGGCCGCGCTGGAGGTGCAGCGCGGTGGCCATACCGGCGCAGCCTCCGCCGGCGATCAGGATTCTGATGGTGCACCTCCAGCCGATCGACGCTTCGTCCCGGCCTCGCGGCCGGGGGTGTCCCCCCTCACGCCCCCCTATGAAGGACCGGCAGGGGTGGTCTTGTCCACAGTCCGTACCGCGCCGGATGGGACGGGAGTCGACCGGTGTGGCCAGTTGTGCTGCCCGGGCTACTTTCTGACGGACTTTCGGACACGAAGAGCCGTGAACTATGGTCGGATTGTGTGCCGGAGCGGCCACCGCCATGACAATCGGCGGCGACGCACCGTGGAGCGGCCACTACGGCCAGTTCCAGCGTTGGCTCGACAACCCGACTGCGGGACAGTCATCCGGGGAAGGGTAGTTCCCGGACAAGGCCCCGGACGGTGCCGACGCGCCGAGCCGGACGCGAACCGGCGCGGAGGCACGAACCGTGGTCACGGAACCGGACGGGCGGCACGAGCGATGGATCATCAGGTCATGTCTGACGGGCTGAGCTGCACCGGGGGGTGCAGGGGCGGGCGACGACAGGGTCCGGGTTCGGGCGCCTGTGGGGGAGAGTTGGGATGATGGAGCAGGAGCAGGTGTTGGGGCGGGCGGGAGCACCGCACGCCGGCCAGGGCATGGTGCCGGAACAGCGCGGCCCGGTGGACCTGCCGCCGCAGTCCGGGGCGGCCTACCCCGGCGTCCCCTACCGGGCGGAGCCGCCACAGGCCGCCGCGCCCGTCCCCGGGGCCCGGCTACGGGTGGATGCCCGGCGGAATCTGGAAAGCGTGCTGCGGGCCGCCCGCGAGGTGTTCGGCGAGTTCGGCTACGGCGCGCCGATGGAGGAGGTCGCGCGCCGGGCCGGGGTCGGCGTCGGGACGGTCTACCGGCGCTTCCCGAGCAAGGAGGTGCTGGTCCAGCGGATCGCCGCCGAGGAGGTGGCGTGGCTGACCGCACAGGCGCGGGAGTCGCTGTACGGCGGCGGCGGTGCCTGGGAGGCGCTGGCCGGCTACCTGGCCCGGGCGGTCGGCACCGGCGCCGGGCGGCTGCTGCCGCCGGAGGCGTTCCGGTACGCGGAGGAGCTCGGACGGGTGCCCGAACAGCGGGTGCCCGAGCCGGCCGCCGTCCGGTTCGACCTGCGCGGTGAGGACGCCCAGGGCGGTGCCGGCGTCGAGCCGTCGGCGGCCGACGCGGATCCCCGGCTGCTGCTGCAGCTGCTGGCCGCCCTGGTGGCCCGGGCCGGCGCGGCGGGTGAACTGCGGCCGGGCGTCACGGTGTCGGACGTCGTGCTGGTGCTGACCGCCTCGGTGCCGGTGCACGCGGCCCGCACCGTGCCGGCGACGGCCGGGTTCTCGGCCGGTGTCCCGCAGGCGGAGGGGCAGCCGTCCGCCGGGCCCTCGGACCGGTTGCTGGCGATACTGCTGGACGGTCTGCGGGCGCGCTGACGCTCCACCGCCGGGGCGGCCGCCGCGCTCGGTGGGAACACGTGGCGGGAACGGGACTTGGACGGGAGACCGGCGCGCGTACCAGGCGCGCGCGCCGGGTGCGGGCGGCACGCAACCTGCTGCCGTGTGCTGGGCGAACACATCCGCGACGGCCCCTCGGAAGAGTGGGTCCCGGCCGGTCCGGCTACCGCCCGTCCCTGCGCTATGCCATCCTTTGCCCGTGGTTGGAGCCAATGTCCCGATGCGCGCCCTTCGCGCGCCGTCGGCGCCGTACAGCGGGGAACCGTGCGCCTACGCACTCCCGCGCGCCCTGCCACACTACGGGGGCTGTCGTGGAATCTGGGGTCCGTTGTGAGCGCCGAGGAACAGAACGACTACGGGTACGGCCTCGACTTCGGCCCGTCCGGAGGCCTGGCCGGGGGAACCGGGGGACTGGCCGGTGGAGCCGGCGGGCTGTCCGGCGGCCTGACCGGCGGTGCGCCTGACGGTCCTGCCATGGCCTCCGGCGGCCCCTCCCAAGTACCCGGCGCCGCACCGGGTTCGGCCACCGGCCCGACCGCCGGACACGTCCCCGACCAGGCCGGCATGCCCAGCCGCGAGTCCCTCTCCGCCTCCGACGCCGCGCTGCCCCCCGGGCGGGTGCCCGGTCAGGCCCCGGCGGGCCGGGGCGGCGTCGCCCCCGAGGCGTTCGTCGGCGACCGCCGCCCGGTCCGCCCCACCGTGCCCGCCCCCGCCGACCCGGTCGACGGCGAGCGCCCGCCCTCCGACGCCGAGTTGACCGCCCTGGTCCGGGCCGGCGACGACAGCGCGTACGAGGAGATCTACCGTCGGCACGCCGACTCGGTGCGCCGCTACGCCCGCACCTGCTGCCGCGACAGCTTCACCGCCGAGGACCTCGCCGGCGAGGTCTTCGCCCGCACCCTGCAGGCCCTGCGGGCGGGCAAGGGCCCGGAGTTCGCCGTCCGCGCCTACCTGCTGACCGCCGTCCGCAACGTCGCCGCCGCCTGGACCCGCAGCGAACGGCGCGAGCAACTCGTCGACGACTTCAGCGTGTTCGCCCAGACCTCGGCCGCCGTCGTCGACCTCGACCTGGCCGACCCGGGCGCCGACGCCTGGGCGATGGCCATGGCCGACCAGCGCATGGTCATGCAGGCCTACGCCGAACTGCCCGAGGACGACCGGGTGGTGCTCTGGCACACCGAGGTCGAGCGGGAGTCCCCGAAGACCGTCGCCGTGATGCTCGGCAAGACCGCCAACGCCACCGCCGTCCAGGCCCATCGGGCCCGCGACCGACTCGCCGCCGCCTTCCTGCAGGCGCACGTCTCCGGCAGCCAGGACAGCACCTGCGAGTCGTACGCCAACCGGCTCGGCGCGTACGCACGCGGGTCGCTGCGCAAGCGGGCCTCGGCGGAGGTCGGACGGCATCTCAAGGAGTGCGACCGCTGCACGGCCGCCTGCCTCGAACTCACCGAGATCAACACCGGCCTGCGCGCGCTGCTGCCCGGCGGCGTGCTCGTCTGGATCGGGGTCGGCGGGTTCAGCGCGGCCGCGGCCGCCGTCGGCGGCGTCGCCGCGGTCGGCGGTGCGGCCGCGGGCACCGCGGCGGCCACCTCCGGGACCGCAGGTGCCGGTGCCGCGGGCGCGGGCGCAGCCGGTGCCGGCGCCGTGGCCGGTGAGGGCCTGGGCACCGCGGCCAAGGCCGGAATCACCACCGCCATCGCGGTGGCTGCGACCGCCGTCGCCGCTTACGCGCTCACCGGCTCGCCCGAACCCAAGCCCCCGGCGGCCGCTCCCCCGGCCACCAGTGCCCCGGCCGTGCCCAGCCCGCAGGCCCCCGCCCCCGTGCCGCCCACCCCGGCCCCTGCTCCCGCCCCCGCCGCGGCGGCCCCGGCGCCGCCCGCGCCGAGCCCCAGCGCGAAGCCCGCGGCCCAGCCGACGCACGCCCCGACGGCCACCCCGACCACGCCGAAGGCCGCGCCGCCGGTCACCTCGGGCCCGCCGGCACCCAAGTCGACCCCCACGTCGCCGGCCCCGGTCGTCCCCGTCGTGCCGACGCCCACGGTGCCGCCGGTGCCCACACCCGAGCCGCCGGTCGTCCCCACGCCGACCACGCCGCCGGTGCCCACCCCGACGATCACCCCGCCGTCGCCGCCCGCGCCCACCGACTTCTGGGCCGACTCGCTGCCCGTGGTCAAGCCCGGCAACAATCGGGTGCCGCCGCCCGGGCCCAGCATCCGGCAGAAGGGCAGCGACTGGTTCTGGCAGCACGACAGCGCCTGGATCGGCGGCGAGCGCCACCCGCACGCCATCACCGTGCGCGCCCCGGCGACCACCCTGATCGACCTCAACCGCAGCTGCACGTCCTTCGACGCGGTCGCCGGGGTCGACGACGCCACGCTCACGCCCGGCGGTGTGGTCTTCTCCGTCCAGAGCGGCGACGGCAGCACGCTGTGGCGCTCCCACCCCCTCGCCGCCGGGGACGACGCGGTGCCGGTGCACGTGCCGCTGGCCGGGCAGAAGTCCATCCGGCTGGTGGTCACCCCGGTGCACGGGATCTGGTCGGCGCTCAACGTGGCGGACTGGGCCGAGGCCCGCTTCAGGTGCTCCTGAAGCGGGCCTCGGCGGGGGCTGTGCGCGGGGTCGGCGGCTGATCGCGCGGGGTTCAGCCGCGTGCGGTCCGATCGCGCGCGGACTGATCGCGAGGGGCCAGATGGCTAGCGGTCAGATGGCTAGGGGTCAGATGGCGCAGGAGCCGTCCGCACAGGCCTCCCCCGCCGGGGCGACCTCGACCGGGGCCGGTCGGCGCTCGCCTATCTCGGCGGCGACCTGCTCCAGCACCTTGCGGAAGGTCTCGGCCTCCTGGCCGCCCTGCACCGCCCACTTGCCCTCGAACACGAACGTGGGCACGGCGGTGATCCCCAGTTCCCGGGCCTCCGCCAGCTGCGCGCGGACCTCGGCGACGCCCTCGTCGCCCGCCAGGTAGGCGGTCACCCGCTCCCGGTCCAGGCCGGCGGCCACCGCGACGTCGGTCAGCGCGGCTCGGTCGCCGACGTCGACGCCGTCGGTGAAGTGCGCCTTCAGCAGCGCCTCCTTCAGCCGCCCCTGGACGGCCGGACCGTACTCGACCTCGGCGAGGTGCAGCAGGCGGTGGCCCAGGAAGGTGTTGGCGTGCAGCGCGGCGTCGAAGTCGTACGCGATGCCCTCGGAGCGGCCCAGCTCGGTCACCCGTGCGTCCATCGCCACCGACTGCGGACCGTAGCGGTCGGCCAGCCAGGCGCGGTGCGGGCTCGCCGTCGCCGGCGCGTCCGGGACCAGCTGGTACGGCCGGTAGACCACCTCGACGCCCTCCTTGCCCGGGAAGTCCTCCAGGGCCTGCTCGAAGCGGCGCTTACCGATGTAGCACCAGGGGCAGGCGATGTCGGACCAGATCTCGACCTTCATGCGGGGCACTCCAGGGGATGGGGACGGGACGGGTGTCGGATTAGGTGAACGGTGAACCATCTCGGTACATTCCCGACACCCCGGCCATCCCGGCCATCCCGGGTCGAGCCCGGGTCATCCCCGGTCAGCTCTGGTCAGCCCGCCGCGGGCGCCGGGACCACCAGCACCGGGCACACCGCGTGGTGCACCGCCGCCGAACTCACCGAACCCAGCAGCAGCCGCGCGAACCCCCCGTTCCCGCGCGTGCCGACCACCAGCGTGTGCTGCCGGGTCGAGGCCTCCAACAGCACCTCGATCACGTTCCCCAGCACCACGTGCAGCGACAGCTCCCCCGCGTACGGCCGGGCCCGCTGCCCCTGTACGGCCGCCACGGCCCGGCGCAGCCCGTCCGCCATGCTCTCCACCAGCGTCTCCACGCTCTCCTGCACCAGCTCCGCCATCCCCGGCGGATAGCCGGCCGGGGCCGGATTCACCACGGCCAGCACATACAGCGGCAGGCCGAACAACTCCGCCTCGGTCATCGCCCGGTCCAGCGCCCACAGCGACCCGTCCGACCCGTCGCAGCCCGCCAGCACCCCCGGCGGGCGCCCCGTCGGTGGCTGCCCCAGCACCGACAGCACGACGGGAACGGACTGCTCCGGGCTCACGCTGGCCACCACGGCCCTCCTCACCGACGGACTCACTGCCCGCCATCATCACCCGCCCCTGCCCCCAAGCCCCCGCCGGGCCGACCCGGGCGCGCCGCAGGGGACGGGAGGAGGCGGGTGGAGGGGGTGAGCCGGCCAGGGCGAGCCCGGCCCACAGACGCCGCGGCGGCGGGCCGGGTGCGGCGAAGCCGGGCCAGCCGACCCGCAAAGGCCCCGGCGGGCAGGGGTCAAGCCGGGTGAACGGGAGCAAGGGCGGGAGGTTGGGCCAGGGGGAGTCCGGTCCAGCAGGCGCCGTGGCGGCGGGCGCGGATGCGGCGGAGCCAGAGTTCGGTGGAGACCAGGTCGGCGAGGCCGGCGAGGGCCACCGGGGAGAGCGGGGTGGCGGGGTCGGCGAGGCCGGCGCGGACGGCGGGGAGGTCGATGAGGCCGGCTTCGGCGAGGAGGGGGGCGTCGAAGAGTTCGGCGAGGCCGTCGGCGGCCAGGCGCAGGCCCGCCCGGGCGGGAGCGGTGCGGTCGGGGCGGGGGCCGCGGCCCCAGTCGGGGGGCAGGTCGGTACGGCCGGCGCCGGTGAGGACGGCGTGCAGGAGGGCATGCCGGGCGCCGGGCTGGAGGCGGACGTCGTCGGGGAGCAGGCGGGCGGCGCGGACCACCTGGTTGTCGAGGAACGGCGCGTGCAGCCGCTGGCCGGGCTGTTCGGCGGCGTGGACGAGGGTGCGGTACGAGCGCGCGTGCCGGTAGAGGGCGTGCCGGGCCCGGTGTGCGCCTGGGTGTTCGTCGGGCGCCGGTCTGCGCGCCGCCAGCCGCAGCCGGAGGGCGACGGCGGAGAGCGCCTCGTCGGAGAGCCAGCGGGCGGCCGGCCCGGGAACGCACCAGGCGAGGTCACCGGCCGAGCGGTCGCCCGCCGTGCCACCGTCGCCCGGGGCGTGCCGGGCCGTCAGCTTGGCGGCGGCGTCGTCCAGCGCCTCGGCGTACCGGACCCGGGACAGCCGGTGGGCGGCCCGGAGCACGGTGAGCGGGGTGCGCAGTGCGCCGGCCAGCACGCCCGCGACGGCCCGGTCGGCGCCGGCCAGCGCCGCGACCGGGGGCAGCAGTTCGCGCGGGCGGCCGGCCCGGATGAGGTCGGCGAGCCGGGCCGGATGCCCGTCGAGGACCTGGCGGGCGCCGTAGCCGGTGAGGTGGTCGGTGCCGCCGGCGTCGAAGCGGGCCTCGGCGCGGGCGGCGGCGACGAGTTCGGGGCCGGGCTCGTCGGTGAGCCGACCGGCGGGCGCGTCGGGGCGCAGTCCGGCGTACGGGAGGGTCTCGGGGCCGGGGTCGAGCACGGTGTGCCGCAGTCGGGGGGTGTCGGGGGCGAGCGCGAGGGTGGTCGGGGCTTCGGTCTCGCCGAGCGTGACGGCGGCCAACTGCTCGGGGGCGGAGGGTCCCTGGGCGGCTGCGCGGGCCCAGGAGCCCTTGACCGCGCCGTTCCTGGCCCCGGCGCCGATGGCCGGCGGTTGCTCCGGGGCGGCGCTCGCGGGCACCGGCGGCAGCGGTACGGCGGCGGCGAGCAGGGCGACGGTGGCGGAGGCGGTGCCGTAGGAGAGGTCGACGCCGAGCCGGGCACGGCCGACCGGACCGGGCCCCCCGACGGGCGCGGCGGGCCCGCTGGTGCGGATCCGGGAGCGGACGGACTCCAGCAGCGCGCGGGTGAGTTCGCGGACGGCGGGCGCCTCGTCGCGCGGCTGCTCGCGGACGGCGGGGTCGTCGTAGGCGGAGAGGTACGGGTGGCCGCCGCGGATGGCGAGCACGTGGCCGGGCGGCACCCGCTGGACGCCCAGGTACGGGGTGCCGGAGCCGAGCGCCTCGGGCGATTCGGGGCAGGCGAGCCGGGCGGCGAGGTGGCCGGTGTCCAGCGGGGCGCCGACCAGGTCGGCGAGCGGGAGGGCGGCGGTGGCGTACGCGGTGCCACCGGCCCAAGGCGTGTGGAAGACCGGTTGGGCGCCGGCCAGGTCGGTGAGCAGCAGGGTGGAGCGGGTGCCGGTGCGCAGCACGACGGTGTAGCTGCCGGGCCAGGCGGTGAGGTGGCGGACGGCGCCGCCACGGGCGACCGCGAGGCCGGCGGCGAGTTCGGCGTCGGTGGCACCGCAGTGGCCGAGGACGGCGAGGCGCAGGGTGGCGGGGGTGTCCTCGACCGGGTCGGGGGCGGTGGGGCCGGTGGTGACCGCGGCGGGGGCGCCGGGGCGGAGGGTGGCGAGGCGGATCTCCTCGGGTCGCCAGTCGCCGACGGCCCAGAGCGGGTTGGGGCCGGCCCACAGGGGGCGTGCGGCGATCGGCGCGACCGTGCCGAGTGCCTCGTGCGCCGGCGTGCCCGCCCGGGGTGTGCCCGTGCTCCAGCCCGTCAGCCACCGCATCGCGCCTCCACCGGACGAGGACCTGCACCCGTGCGGCGTGTCCGCGCCGCCGGGCGGCTCCTCGCCGGTCTACGGCGTGCCGTGGCGACCGCCCCGCGTACCGGCGCGCCGTCAGGAGACATCGTGCCACCGGTTGGCGCTCCCGTGGCCGGTGTTGTCGGTTCCGGTTCCACTCCCGGTTCTGGTCCCGCTTCCGGTTCCGACCTCGCTCCCGGTTCTGGTCCCGCTTCCGGTTCCGGCCTCGCTCCCGGTTCTGGTCCCGCTTCCGGTTCCGGCCCGCTTCCGGCCTCGTTCTCGTAGCCGGTCCCGCTCCCGCTGCCGGCTCTGCCGCCGCTCCCGGTTCCGTCGCCGATCCCGGTTCGGCCACCGGGTGTTGACGTGTCCGCGCGCTCCGCAGGGCGGGCCGGGCCTCCCCCTCCCCGGCCCGGACCGCCCCCCGCGCCGTCTTTGGCATGGGCATCGCGAGATGGCCGAAAGACGTCGCTCGGCCCGGGAGGGCATCCGCATGCCCTCCCGGACTCAGCCCGCCGCCCGCGGGGATTGAGGCGGCGGTATCCCCCGGCCCGCCGGGTCCTCGACGGCGGGCCGACCCACGACCACCAGCGAATCGCCGACCAGCCGGTGGGGCCAGGGGGCACGGCCGGGCGCACGTGAACACGGGACCGGAGCACGACGCTCCGGCGCGCGGTACCCCCGACCCGTACCGAGTGGTCCAAACCAACCCCGGCGGGGACCCGGCGCCGCACCGCCTGGTGCGCGATCCCGCCATCCGGAATGCAGCCTCTTAACCGTCGGAACGCGTCCGACTACTCTAGGTACAGCAGCTACGGCCCGGTGCCGCCCGGGCCCCGCGCACAAGGCCGCAGGAGGTGCCGCCGCCACCATGACCGTCAGCCCACGAGGACCGAACGAACGGCTCGGCACGCTCCTGACCCTCGCCCAGATCAGCAACGCCGGACTGGCCCGCCGGGTCAACGACCTCGGCGCCCAACGCGGGCTGACCCTGCGGTACGACAAGACCTCGGTGGCCCGCTGGGTCAGCAAGGGCATGGTCCCGCAGGGGCCCGTCCCGCACCTGATCGCCACCGCGATCGGCGGCAAGCTCGGCCGCCCGGTGCCGCTGGAGGAGATCGGCCTCGGCGACACCGACCCGGCCCCCGAACTCGGCCTGGCCTTCCCGCGCGACGTCGCCGAGGCGGTCCGCTCCGCCACCGACCTGTGGCGGGTCGACCTCGACCTGCGCCGCGGACCCGGCGGCGGCCGCTGGAGCGACAGCCTGGCCGGCACCTTCTCGGTCGCGGCCTACGCGACGCCCGTCTCCCGCTGGCTGATCACCCCGGCGGACGGTTCGGTCGCCCGCGAGGCACCGCGCGCCCCGAGCGAGTCCTCCTCCTACCGGGTCGGCCACTCGGACGCCGCCAAGCTCCGCGAGGCCGCCCAGGAGGCCCGCCGCTGGGACTCCAAGTACGGTGGCGGGGACTGGCGTTCGTCGATGGTGCCGGAGTGCCTGCGGGTGGAGGCGGCCCCACTGCTGCTGGCCTCGTACAGCGACACCGTCGGCCGGGCGCTGTTCGGCGCGACCGCCGAACTGACCCGGCTCGCCGGGTGGATGGCCTTCGACACCGGGCAGCACGAGGCCGCCCAGCGCTACTACATCCAGGCCCTGCGGCTCGCCCGGGCCGCCGCCGACGTGCCGCTCGGCGGCTACGTGCTCGCCTCGATGAGCCTGCAGGCGGGCTACCGGGGCTTCGCCGAGGAGGCGGTGGACCTCGCCCAGGCCGCCCTGGAGCGCAACCGGGGCCTGGCGACCGCCCGGACGATGAGCTTCTTCCACCTGGTCGAGGCACGGGCCCAGGCCAAGGCCCGTAACGCGGCGGCGTGCGCGACGGCGCTCGGCGCGGCGGAGAGCGCGCTCGAACGCGCACGCGCCGGGGATCCCGATCCGGCGTGGATCGACTTCTACGCCTACGACCGGCTCGCCGCCGACGCCGCCGAGTGCTTCCGCGACCTCGGAGTGCCCTCCAAGGTCCGGCAGTTCACCCGCGAGGCGCTGGCCAAACCCACCGAGGGCTACGTCCGCTCGCACGGCCTGCGGCTGGTGGTCTCGGCGATGGCCGAGGCCGAGGCGGGCAACCTGGACGCCGCGGTCGCCGCCGGCGAGCGCGCCGTCGAGGTGGCCGGCCGGATCTCCTCGCAACGCAGCCGGGAGTACGTGGTGGAGATGTTGCGCCGCCTGGAACCGTTCCAGGGCGAGCGCCGCGTCCGGGAGTTGACCGAACGGGCCCGCGCGGTGATCGTCGCCCCGGCATGACCCGTGCCGCCTGACGGTAATTCGGATGCACCGGCGGGAGAGGCCTCGCTATGGTCTCTCTCGTCCAGGTGCGCAGGCAGAGGTTACTTCCACTCTTAATGGGCGTGTCGCGGGTTCGAGTCCCGCCGCCGGTACTCGCCGGTGTAGCTCAGTTGGCAGAGCAGCTATGTCACCTCAGCCGCCTTCGATCTCTGGACACCCATACGTGAATAGGAATTCCGCACCTCCCGGTGCGACGGCAGCGGTTACTTCTTGGTGAGGCGCCCATAGTGGCGCTGCGGTTCGAACCCGCGAAACACCGCGGCCACCTTTGATCTCGGGAGGCAGTGCGCCGGTGTGCCCGGTGCGCAGGCGGGGGTTACTTCTGGTTCTTGCGGTTCCGGGTTCGAGTCCCGGGCGTGCCGTGCGCGAGTGCGGCCGCTAGCTCAATGGGTAGAGCACAAGACTGTGCACCTCCGCCGACGTCGGCCGCCGGGTCGGCACGATCTCGGGCACCCCGCGTTCCGCCTTGCCTCCCTCCCGCTTCGACACCAGCAGGCCAGGGGGGCTTCGCCATGTCTCGATTCAACAGCCGCAAGGCCAAGGCCGGTTCGACCTCGCCCGTGGCCACCACCGGCCGGCGCACGGTCAACCACAACGGCGGCCCCGGCTTCGTCCGGGACCGCAAGTCCGAACTCTTCCTGCTGGCGATCGCCAACATGGTCGGCCAGGACACCTTCTACGAGCGCGGCGGCGACCGCGACGACCGCTACACCGCGCTGGTGCGCGAACTCGCCGTCGCCGAGCCGGAGTGGACCCTCGGGCTGCTGCGCTGGCTGCGCCACGGCGCCCAGCTGCGGACCGCCGCGCTGGTCGGCGCCGCCGAGTTCACCCGGGCCCGGCTGGACGCCGGCGCCCACGGCTACTCCCGGCAGGCCGTCGACGCGGTGCTGCAGCGCCCGGACGAGCCCGGCGAGCTGCTCGCGTACTGGACCTCGCGCTACGGCCGGGCGCTGCCCAAGCCGGTCAAGCGCGGCGTCGCGGACGCCGTCCGTCGGCTCTATCACGCCCGTTCGCTGCTCAAGTACGACACCGCCGGCAAGGGCTACCGCTTCGGCGACGTCCTGGAGTTGACACACCCCGCGCCGGATCCGGCGAAGCCGTGGCAGGGCGCGCTGTTCGCGTACGCGCTGGACCGCCGGCACCGGCCGGAGGAGGCCGTCCCGCCCGTGTCCGACCGGCTGCTGACCGCCAACCGGGAGCTGCTCGCGCTGCCCGTCGGCGAGCGTCGGGCGGCCGTGACCGAGCCCGGCGGCGCCGAGCGGCTGGCCGCGGCCGGGCTGACCTGGGAAGCGCTGGCCGGCTGGCTGCAGGGCCCGCTGGACGCGGCCGTCTGGGAGGCGGTCATCCCGTCGATGGGCCCGATGGCGCTGGTGCGCAACCTGCGCAACTTCGACCAGGCCGGGGTGTCGGACGCGGTCGCGGCCGAGGTGGCCCGGCGGATCGCCGACCCGGACGAGGTGCGGCGCTCGCGCCAGTTCCCGTTCCGCTACCTGGCCGCGCACCGGCACGCGCCGTCGCTGCGCTGGGGGCACGCACTGGAGACCGCACTCTCCCACTCGCTCGCCAACGTGCCCACGCTGCCCGGCCGGACACTGATCCTGGTGGACCGCTCCGGCTCGATGTTCGACCGGCCCAGCGCGCAGAGCCAGCTCAACCGGGCCGACTCGGCGGCGATCTTCGGCACCGCGCTGAAGATCCGGGCCGCCGACGCCGACCTGGTCGAGTTCGGCACCACCAGCCGGGTTCTGCAGGTCGGCCGGGGAGAGGCGGTGCTGCGAGTGCTGGAGCGCTTCTCCGACCTCGGCGGCACCAACACCGCCGAGGCCGTCCGCGCGCACTTCCGCGGCCACGACCGGGTGGTGATCGTCACCGACGAGCAGACCGGCCCGGGCCACTGGGGCGGCGACCCGCTCGCCGCCGTACCGGCCCACGTGCCCGTCTACACCTGGAACCTGGCCGGCTACGCGCCCGGCCACGGCCCGAGCGGCGTCGCCAACCGGCACACCTTCGGCGGTCTGAGCGACGCCGCGTTCCGGCTGGTCCCGCTGCTGGAAGCAGGGCGCGACACCGCCTGGCCCTGGCAGGCGTAGCCCCCGGGGCCGCCACCGCCCGGCCCCGGCGCCCTCGACCGACTCCGCCCGTCGTGGCAGCATCGGCGGCGGGGGAGCCGGGCGGACTGCGAGGAGCGGGCGGTGGCGTACGACTTCGACGTGCTGGTGGTGGGCGGCGGGATCGTCGGCCTGGCCACCGCGTACGCGCTGACCCGGACCCGGCCGGGGCTGCGGCTCGCGGTGCTGGAGAAGGAACCCGGCTTCGCCGCCCACCAGACCGGGCGCAACAGCGGGGTGATCCACAGCGGCGTGTACTACCGGCCGGGCTCGTACAAGGCCCGGTACGCGGTGGCGGGCGCCGCCGAGCTGGTGGCGTTCTGCCGCGAGCAGGGCGTCCCGTACGAGGTCACCGGCAAGCTGATCGTGGCCACCGGCGCGGAGGAGCTGCCCCGGCTGGCGGCGCTGGCCGAGCGCGGGCGGGCGAACGGCATCCCGGTCACGGAGGTGGACCGGGCCGGGATCGCCCGGTACGAGCCGCAGGTCACCGGGGTGGCCGGGCTGCACGTCGGCACCACCGGAATCTGCGACTTCCCGGCCGTCGCCACCGCCTACGCCCGGCTGGCCCGGGAGGCCGGCGCGGAGCTTCGGCTCGGCAGCGAGCTGCGGGCGGTGGCCCGGCGGGCGGACGGCGTGACGGTGCAGACCTCCACCGGGGAGCTGCGCTGCCGGGTGCTGGTGAACTGCGCCGGGCTGCACAGTGACCGGATCGCCCGGCTGGCCGGGGACGAGCCCGGCGTGCGGATCGTGCCGTTCCGCGGCGAGTACTACGAACTGACCGAGAGGCGCCGGGACTTGGTGCGCGGCCTGGTCTACCCGGTGCCCGACCCGGCCTTCCCGTTCCTCGGCGTGCACCTGACCCGGGGCGTCCACGGGGACGTGCACGTCGGCCCGAACGCGGTCCCCGCGCTGGCCCGCGAGGGCTACGACTGGCGCACCGTACGCCCGCGCGACCTGGCCGGGACGCTGGCCTTCCCCGGCGCCTGGCGGATCGCCCGGCGGCACTGGCGGTACGAGGTCGGCGAGTTGCACCGCTCGCTGTCCAAACGGGCGTTCACCGCCGCCGTGCGGCGGCTGCTGCCCGCCGTCACCGCCGAGGACCTGGTGCCGGCCGGCGCCGGGGTCCGGGCCCAGGCGGTCGCCCGGGACGGCTCGCTGCTGGACGACTTCGCCTTCGCCGGCTTCGACCCGGCGGACCCGCGTTCCCCGCGCCGCACGGTGCACGTGCTGAACGCCCCGTCCCCCGCCGCGACGGCCTCGCTGCCGATCGGCCGCGAGGTGGCCCGCCGGGCGCTGGCCGCGCTGGAAGCCGGCGGATGAGCCCGGTCACAGCACCTTCGGGCGGCGCCCGGTGGCCCCGTAGACTCGGGTGATTGTGACTGCCACCGCCCCGATCCCCCAGCCCTCGCCGTCCGCCCGGCTGTCCGCCGCGCCGGCCGGCTACCCCGCGCCGATGTACCCGCACAAGGCCACCGAGGCCCAGCACCGCGAGCGGCGCATCCGCAGCTTCCAGCCGCGCCGGGGCCGGATGACCAACGCCCAGGCGGGTGCCCTGGACCGGGGCTGGGAGACCTACGGCATACCGATCGACGGCAGCCCGCTCGACCTGCGGGAGCTGTTCGGCGAGCTGCCGGTCACCCTGGAGATCGGCTTCGGCATGGGCGAGACCACGGCCACGATGGCCGCCGCCGACCCGGCCACCGGCATCCTCGCCGCCGACGTCCACACCCCCGGCCACGGCAACCTGCTCGGCCTGCTGGAGCGCGACGGCTCGCGGAACGTGCGGCTGGCCGCCGGCGACGCCGTGATCCTGCTGCGCGACATGCTGCCGGACGCCTCGCTGGCCGGCCTGCGGGTCTACTTCGCCGACCCGTGGCCCAAGCCCAAGCACCACAAGCGGCGGCTGGTCCAGCCGTCCTTCCTGGACCTCGTGCTGCCCCGGCTCGCCCCCGGCGCCCTGGTGCACTGCGCGACCGACTGGGAGCCGTACGCGGAGCAGATGCTGACCGTGCTGTCCGCCTCGCCGGAGCTGGAGAACCTGCACCCCGAGGGTGACGGCAGCGGCTGGCTGGAGCCCGCGGACCACCCGGACGGCAGCATCCCCGGCTACGCGCCGCGACCGGCCTGGCGTCCGGTCACCAAGTTCGAGCGGGCCGGGCTGGCCAAGGGCCACGTCGTCCACGACCTGCTGTTCCGCCGCCGCTGAGCCGCCGACGACGGTTCGAACAGGCCGCCCCACGATGACCGGACGGTCCTGCCCCGGGGGGACGGTTCGTCCCGAGTCCTCCCGACGGACGGGTGCGGTGGCCTACCCTGTGCCGCATGGGCAGCCCGGCCGGCGGCGGGTCCCGGGCCACCGTCCAGGCCGCCGCTGACGTACCGGAGACGGTCCCGCGCACCGGCGACACCCGGACCATCCCGGGGCCCCGGAGGCGCCGGGTCCACCGCCTCGTGCCCTGGCCTGGCGCCGCGTCACCACCGCCGGCCGTGACCGCGGCGCCGGCCCGACCCGGCCGCTCGGTGGCGGTCTCCTCGGTCACCGCCACCGCCGTGCTGACCCTGGTCGGCTGCGGGGTGCTGATCCTGCACCTGGTCCAGCGGCAGACCGGCACCGTCGGGCTGCTGGTCGGCATCGGCCTGGCGATGGTGCCGCTGCCGTTCGTGCTCGGCGCCCTGGCCTGGCTCAACCTGACCGCCCGGGTGCCACTGCGGCACACCGTGTTCTGCCTCGGCTGGGGTGCCTGCGCGGCCACCACCGTCGCCATCGTCGCCAACAACTGGACCGCCAGCTACCTGACCTCGCACCAGGGCCCGCTCGGCGAACTGCTGGGCGCCGGCATCGCCACCCCGATGATCGAGGAGACCGCCAAGGCCACCGCCCTGCTGGTGCTGCTGCTGCCGCTCGGCCAGCGGCTGCGCTGCCACGGCCGCCGCACCGGCCGCCCCTGCGCACCGCTGCTGCGCCGGCTCCCGGCCCCCCGCCGTCCCCGGACGTACGCCCGCCGGCCGACCGGTCCGCACGCCCGTGACCGGCTGCGGTTGCGCCCGTACCTGCGCCCGCTGCCGTACCTGTGCCCGGCCCCGTCGTCCGGCGGCGGCCCGCACCGCCGCTCCCGGCCGCGCACCCTGACCGCCGGCGTGGTACTCGGCGGGATGACCGCCTGCGGCTTCGCCTTCACCGAGAACGCCCTCTACCTGGGCCGGGCGTTCACCAGCGACCAGCGGCAGCGGCTGGACAGCATCGGCCTCGGCGATCCGCCCAGCCTGCGCGACTTCGACAGCACCGTGCAGACCTTCGTGCTGCGCGCCCTGCTCTCCCCCTTCGCGCACCCGCTGTTCACCGCGCTCACCGGAATCGGCCTGGCCGTCGCCCTGACCACCGGGCGGCGCTGGCTGGCCCGGCTGGCCGCGCCGACCGGGCTGCTGCTGGCGATGGCGCTGCACGGCACCTGGAACGCCGCCGCCGACCTGGGCACGGACGGCTTCCTGGTCGTCTACGGGGCGCTGATGGTGCCCTGCTTCGCCGCGCTGGTCTGCTTCGCCGCCTGGGCCAGAACCCGGTCCGTCCGGCACACCGCCCGGCGCGGGAGACGGGCCGCCGAGCGCTCCGCCGCGGTGGCCTGAAGAACCGATTTCCCATCTCGGCGACTTCCCCGTATTGTTGTGTTCACCGACGCGGGGTGGAGCAGCTCGGTAGCTCGCTGGGCTCATAACCCAGAGGTCGCAGGTTCAAATCCTGTCCCCGCTACTCAGTAGCCGAAGGGCCCGGAGGATTCGTCCTCCGGGCCCTTTGCGTTCCCCCGGGACCGGGACCGGGACCGGGGACGGCACGGGCGGCTCCAAGCGCGGCACCGCCGACTCAAGGACCGGCTCGCGACGGCCTGAACGGCGGCCTGGACGATCGCCCGAGCAGCGGCCCGACCGGCGGCCCGACCGGCGGCCGCCGATAATCCGTTGCCCTCCGTCCGATCGGCTGCCTATCGTGGAGACACGATGGAAAGGAGGTGATCCTGAGTTGAGTACCAACGCAACTGCGCGCGCGTGCGCGTCTGACTCGCTCGGGCGCGCCTCCGTGGAGCTCACGGCCTAGTCGTAGCCCTGCGGACGGGAACGCGCAGAAGTTGTCGTGCCCCCGGGACACCCTCAACGCGAGGCCCCGGGGGTTCGGCATGTCCCCCGTGGTGTCGCCGGAGGATCCGTTCCGGCCGCCGGCCGGATCACACGGCGACCGGCACGGCGTTGGTGGCGGCGACCGCGGGACGGGCCGCCTTGGCCAGGTCCACGGCGTCGCCCACGGCCCAGACGTGGGTGAAGAAGAGGCGCGGTTCGTCCGTCAGGCCGTGGTTGTGGAGTTCGACGAGTTCGATACCGCCCCGCCGCAGCGCCGCGAGCACGTCCTGGACCTCGGTGGCGATCATGGCGAGGTCTCCGCTGAGTGCGGCCCGCCCCCCGCCGAGCGGTTGGAAGTTGAAGGCCGAGGTCGCGCCCAGGCCGGCCGGCAGGACGTGCCCCTCGTCGATGACGGTCTCCCGGCGGGCGAAGAGACAGGTATAGACCTCGCCGCTGCCCGAGCCCTTGGTGCCCAGTGCGGCGTCGATGCCGGCGGTGTCCAGATCGAGGGTTTGTTGCGGCCGAAGCCCCTGCGGCGGCGGCGGCGTGCCGGTGCGGTCGAGCGCGCTCCGCAGCCCGCGGGCCAGTTGCACGGCGTCAGGGCCGTGGGCGCAGACATGGGTCCACCAGACGTTGGGCTCGTGCGACGGCAGGTGCTTGTGGATGGCGGTCTGGGCGATCCCGTGGGCCTGGAACGCGTCGGTCATCGCCGGAAGTTCGTCCTCGGTCATCACCAGATCGCCCATCATCAGCGTGCTGCCGTCGTCGTAGCGGGCGAAGGAGACGTGCGAGCCGAGCGCGAGCCCCGGGGTGACGGCAACACCGCGGCAGAGCACGCGCAGGTCGTGTCGCGGGAAGGGCGTGTGGTGGTAGGTCCCGCGGATGAGGTTGCCCGGCCGACCGAGGGCGCGCACGATGTCGCCCCAGTGTTCCTCGGTGGTGTGCACCGGCTTGACCGGCTCCATGGTGCCGGGCTCCATGGCGCCGTGCGCCATAGCGCCGGGATGACGGGCGGTGGCCCGCCCGGTAGCGGAATCCGCTCCCAGGCCGGCCAACACCGACATCAGCCCAGCCGCCGCCAGTAAGGGTCTCCGCGCTATGGCGGGCAGAGCGCGGTTCCCCTGGGTCCCGTCCTCGGTCTCCACAGGATCACCTCCAGAGCTCGATGCAACCACGGAAGCCCTGCCCTCTCCCGTCCGGATCGGCCGACCGGGGGAGGCCGCGGCACGGGGAGGCGGCGGCCCGGGGTCAGGATTCGGGGGACGTCCAGGTACCCAGGGACATCTCGGCGGTGATCCCCGGGCCGAACCCGGCCAGCAGCCCGTGGTGGCCGTCGAGAACGGACTGCTCGTCGAACATCCGGGCCAGGGCGTCGAGCACCACCGCACTGGCGATGTTGCCGTACTCGGTGAGGGTGGCCCGGCTGAAGCGGAACGCCACGGGCGGCACCTCCAGGAAGTGGCTCAGGTCGTCCAGGATGCGCGGACCGCCGGCATGGACGATGTAGAAGTCCAGCTTGCCCACGTTCCACTGGTGTTGCTCCGCCAGCGCGCGCAGAGCCGGGCTGAGGGGCTCCATCGTCCCCGGCACCCGTTTGTCCAGCTGGAAGTGGAAGCCGGTGGAGCGGACCGCGTAGGAGATCCAATCCTCGGTGTTCGGGATGAGGTACGAGCTGTTGCGCTCCAACCGGATCCCGGTGCCGCCCTCGCCCCGGACCACCGCGGCGGCGATCCCGTCGCCGAACAGGCCGTTGGACAGCAGCGACCCCACGCCCAGGTCGGTGGGCTGGTAGCAGAGGGAGCAGAACTCGCAGGCCACGATCAGCACGTTGGCGTCGGGGTAGGCCAGGCAGAAGTCGTGGGCCCGGTTCACCGCCGCGCCGCCGGCCGCGCAGCCCAGTTGGGCGATCGGCAGCTGCCGGGTGTCCGACCGGAAGCCCAGCTTGTTGATCAGCCACGCCGTGAGCGACGGCATCATGAAGCCGGTGCACGACACGTACACGATCAAGTCGATCTGGGACGGCTCCACTTCGGCGTTTTCGAGGGCCTTGGACACCACGGCCGGAACGCGGGCCTTGGACTCCGCCTCGTAGACGGCACTGCGGGCGTCCAGCCCGGGGTGTTCCAGCACCGCCTCGATGGGTTGGATCAGATGTCGCTTCTGCACCCCGGTGTTCTTGATCAGACGTAATGCCAGGTCGATCTGCGGATGGTTGTGGTGAAGCATTCGAGCCAGGTCGAGGGTCTCCTCGTTGGTGATGACGTGCTCGGGTACGGCTATCGCCGGTTTGCACAGAACTGCCATGGGGGTTCCTCCTGACGGGCGGTGTTCCCAGGACGACCCGGAAGGGGCGGGGAATTCACCACTCGGCGGCAGCCGCTGCCGGCCGGACGCGCGGAGGTGGCGCGACGGGGGGGCACCGGATGGGACTCACCGGGGGATCAGACGGGCCGGCAGTTTGAGGATCGGATGCTCGCCGTGCGGGCAGTGGCACCGGCCACGAGCCGGTTTGAGCCACGCCAACTCAATCTACGGGAGGCGGGTCGATCGCGCACGTCGGCCCGCACACCCCGGGGTGTGCGGGCCGACCGGCATCTCGACCAGCAGCCTGGTCATCCGCTCGTGCGGAACACCGTCACCAGGTGACCGGCAGCGCGAGCGGATAGCGCCAGATCGACGTGGTGTTCCACTGCACTTCCTCGGCGGGCTTCGTCAGTGCGATCCCGGGGAAACGCTCCAGCAGCGTCCCGAGGGCGACTTCGAGCTCGGTGATGGCGAGCGGCGCGCCGAGGCAGTGGTGCGCACCCCAGCCGAAGGTCATGTGGGACGGGCTGGTCCGCGCCAGGTCCAGCTCGTCGGGCCGGTCGAACTTGTCGCCGTCCCGGTTGGCGGTCAGGTAGGAGACGTGCACGATGTCCCCCGCCGGGATCGTCACCCCGCTCAACTCCACGTCCTCAAGGGCCACCCGGGGGATGCCGACGCCCTTGCGGAAGGGAATGAAGCGGAGCATCTCCTGGATCACCTGAGGGAGGCTCTCGGGCTGCTCGCGCAGTACGGCCAGCACGTCGGGCCGCGTGAGGATGGTGTACGAGAGGTTGCCGAGCTGGTAGGTCGTGGTGTCCTGGCCGGTGATCAGGAGGACCATGGCCATCACGGTCAGTTCCTTCTCGTCGAGCACCTGGTCGCCGTCACGGGCCGTGGCCAGTGCGCTGATCAGGTCCTCGCCGGGGTTCCTGCGCCGCTCGGCCGTCAGCTGGGCGAAGTACGCCCGCAGGTCGGCCTTGGCCTGCACCGCGTCCGGCTTGTTGTCCAGACTGACGTCCATCATCGTCCGGGCGTGGGCGCGCAGCTGTGCGCGATCGGCCTCGGGGATCTCCAGGACCTCGCAGATCGTGATCAGCGGGAGCGGGTGGGCCAGGTGCTCCATGACGTCGGCCTGGGGCCCCTGGTCCCGCATGCGGTCCAGCAGCTCGTTCACCACGTGCTGGGTACGGTCCCTCATCCGCTCGATGCGGTCGGGCGTGAAGCCCTTGGACACCAGGCTGCGCAGGCGGCTGCTGGCAGGCGGGTCCATGACGTTGATCGCCTCGGCCTGGACGATCGGCTCGGGAGTCATGCGCGGGAAGTCCCGGCCGACGATGGCGTGGCGGCTGAAACGCCGGTCGGTGGTCACGGTGCGCACGTCGTCGTACCCCGTGACGAGCCAGGCCTCCCCCTCGCCGTAGGGGAGGCGGATGCGGCTGACCGGTGCTTCGTTCATGAGCTGCCGGAGCGTCGGGTCGAACTCGAGGGCCTCGGCGAAGTCGAATGGGCAGTTCCGTGCGCTGGAGCCGGTGGACATGTGGACCTCCGGGTCTGGGCTGTGCGGGCCGGATTGGCAGACGGACGAGGCAGCGGTACCCGATCGGTCGGCCGCGCATACCGGAGGCGGTCCTGGACCACCGGTAATTCATCCGTGCTGATCAGTGCCGGCGACAGGCGTGCGCCCATCGGCGCGGGGCCGGTCGGGTCGGCCGGTCGGGTCGGGGCAGGGCCGACCCGGAGGAGCGGCCCGCGGGCGGTCCGCGTTCTCCCGCCGCGTTCTCCGCCGGTTTCGTCGCCTTCCGCGTCGTACCCGGGCCCGCCCCGAGCCGTTCCCGTGGTGGGAGCGCGGCGCTAGAGTCGGCGCGGGTTCCGGAGCGGAGCGGTGCGGGCACAGGGGGTAGGCGATGGCGAAGGCGCGGCGGGGCGGCACGGCGGCGCAGCGGACGGCGCAGTGGGCTGCGGCCGGGGTGCTGGCCGGAACGGGGCTGCTCGGGCTGCTGCTGTTCTCGCTCGGCCAGGAGCAGGCCTGGCAGGCGCTCGGCGGCGGGCTGGTGGTGGCCGGGGCCGCGGCGGTGCTCGGCGGCGCGCTCGGCTTCCTGTTCGGGGTGCCCCGGGTGCGCGGTGGTGCCGAGGAGCCGCAGGGCTCGTACGCGCCGAACACCAACCTGGAGCAGGTGTCGGACTGGCTGACCAAGGTGCTGCTGGGCGTCGGGCTGACCCAGCTGGGCTCGCTCGGCGAGCGGCTGCACCAGCTCGGTACGGCGCTGGCGCCCGCGCTCGGCGGGGAGGGCTCCGCGGTGCCGTTCGCGGCGGCGCTGGTGCTGTACTTCCTGGTCTTCGGCTTCCTGGCCGGCTGGCTGGTGACCCGGCTCGCGCTGCCGCAGGTGCTGAACGACGCCGACCAGGCGCTGGACCTCTTCCTCGCCGGGCAGGACCGCGACCGGCGGGGCGACAAGGTGGGCGCCGACGACCTGCGGGTCCGGGCGATGCAGCACCTCGGGCTGCTCGGCGGCAGCGCGGAGCAGCCGGGCGCGCTGGCCGCGCAGCTGCCGCCCGCGTCCTCGGCGTCGTCCGGGCCGGACGGTGTGGTGGCCGAGGTCCGCTCGACCGCGCGCCGCTCGGCGCTGAACGCCGACCAGGTGCGGGCACTGTACGCGGACGGCTCCGAGGGCCGGCGGATCCAGGCGCTCGCGCTGATGCAGGGCGACCCGTCGCTGGCCGACCTGCCGAGCGTGCTGGACGCGATCGAGCGGCCGCGCTCCGGCTTCGAGCAGTACCACGCGCTGCTGGCCGCCCGGGGCCTGCTCTCCCGGCTGCCCGGCGCCGAGGCGCAGCGGCTGCGGGACGCGGTGGCCAGGCAGTTGATGCTGCCGGAGGGGATCCCGTACGGGTCGGACCGCAGCTGGCTGGCGGAGAAGATACTGTCCCGGCTGGAGGCGACGGCCTTCGTTCCGGTGCAGTCGACGGCGCCGGACCCTGCGGGGACGGCCACCGCGCAGACGCCCCCGGTGGCGGCTCCTTCGGCGGAGACGCCCCTGGTGGAGACGTCTTCGGCGGCGCCTCCGGTGGAGAACGGCTAGACGGTGAAGCGCAGTTCGGGCCGGTCCCAGGTGATCCGGCCCCGGGCGGGGGAGGTGCCGACGCGCTCGGCGCCCATCCGCAGGTAGAAGCGCTCGGCGGGCGGGTGGGAGACCACCTTGACGGCGGTGATGCCGGCCTCGCGGGCGCGCTCCAGCATGTGCGCGATCAGCTGCTGCCCGACGCCTCGCCCCTGGGCCGGGTCGGCGACGAACATCAAGTCGAGTTCGGCCGGTTCGCGGATCAGGGCGTAGAAGCCGAGCAGGTGGTCGGTGGCCGGGTCCGAGGCCAGGGACACCTCGTGCCGGGCGATGTACTCGGGGGTGACCCGGTAGCCGTCGATCATCGCCGCGTAGTCACCGCGGTAGGTGGCGGAGTCCTGGATCAGCTCGGTGAGCCGGTCGGCGTCGGCCGCTCGGGCGCGCCTGACAGTCGTTTCGATCACGCGTTCGAGTATAGTGGTGAAGTGACCTAGCAGCCATTACATTCCGAGGGTGTCCCGACGTCGGCGGTCGGCTGCCCGCAGGACCAGGACGCGGCGGGTGCGGCCGTCCTCGGGGCGGGGGAAGCGGCGGATCTCGCTGGCGACACAGTGCTCGCCGAGCGCGTACCGCAGTGGGTCGAGGTGGCAGCAGCGGCGGCCACGACCGTCGTGCAGCGGTTGGACGCGGACCTCGCCGTCCGGGGAGGTGACCCGGACCAGTTCCAGCAGGGCTTCCAACTGCCTCTCGGGGCCGAACACTTCGGGGTAGGCGAAGATCAGGTAGCCGCTCAGGGTGAGCGCGAAGGCGCCGTCCGCGAACGGCAGTCGGGGCAGCGCAGCGGCCACGTACTGCTGGGGGTGCGCGGCCGAGTCGGCGGCGAACAGCCGGCGGGCGCGGTCCCAGCTGCGCAGGTAGCGGTCCGACCGGCAGGGGCGCGGCGCCGGGTACAGGTGCGGGCGGGCGACCAGCGCGGCGGCCATCGACGCCCGGGCGGCCAGCGCGTGGGCCGCGACCTCGGGCACGGGGAGCGCGTACGCCGGGTCGGCGGCTATGACCCGGCAGCCGAGTTGACGCGCCTCGGCGGCCAGGCCGGCCGCGCCGCCCGGACAGTCCAGCAACGGCCCTGGCAGCGTGGCGAGTTGGGACCGGGTGAGGTCGAACAGGGCGCAGTACTCGTCCAGCGGACGGGAGGTGACCAGGATGTCCCGGCCCACGGCGCTCGGGTCGGCGGGGGTGTGTACGGCGGACACCCGGCCATCCGAACACGGGCCGGCCCCGCCCGCATCCGGAGTACGTCCGGGGCGCGGGTGGGGCCGGTGGGGCCTTCGGGTTCAGCGGGTTCAGCGGGTTCAGCGGCCGAGCAGGCCACGGGCGGCGGCCCGGTTCACGTTGGTCAGGCCCCGGACCAGCTGCGCGGTGAAGAGCACGAGCAGGATCCCGGTCAGTGAGAACGCGGCGATCTGCCAGGCCCCCTCGACGTAGTAGAGGTGCCGGACGTGGTCGCTGTCGTAGAAGTCGAAGAGCCGGTACCCGCGCCAGGTGGTGAAGGTCGGGAACACCCAGTGGTAGAGCGGATACAGCGCCATCGCCCAGCCGAGCACCAGGAACACCAGCGACAGGGCGAAGCTGAAGATCGCCCACGGGAGCATCACCACCTGGTACAGCACGGCCTTCCACCCGGCCGCGTCCGCCAGGCGCGCGGTGATCGCCCCCCAGGCGCCCTGGCGGACCTGGCGCACCGGCGCCGGGCCGGGCACGTCCAGCGCCAGCATGCCGCGGGCCCGGGCGCGCTCCAGCCGGCCCATGCCGCGGGCGGCGGAGGTCAGGGCGGCCAGCACGGGCACGCCGAGGACGGTGACGAAGGTGCCGATCCCCACGCAGAACAGGGTGGTCGCGAGGGCGAAGCCGACGATCGCCACCGGCAGACCGGTGAGCGTGTAGCCGATCTCGCGGTAGTAGTGGGCGGAGAACGGCGCCCACCAGACGGCCGGCGGCTGCTCGGTCCGGTGGGCCCGGGTGGAGCGCTGGTCGTCGCCGTAACCGCCGAGGACGTCCCACTCGCGGTCCAGCGTGCTTCGGCTGCTGATCATGTCCCGGCCTCGGTCCCTCGTTCTCGGTGGCTGATGCTCCCAGTCTGGCCGGACGGCGAGCCGGGGAGGATCCGGAGGCCTGGCGGATCAGGGGTGGGGTTAACCCCCGGGCCGGTCTCGGGTCCGCCTCGGGCGGGGCGGGCGGTCTGCGCGGGTGGTCGGGGACGGTCGTCGGGGAGGGTGGTCGGGGAGGGCCGGGCAGGGAGAGCCGGGCGGCCGTCCCCGCGGGTCGTCAGCCGTCCGCGCCCGGCCACTCGTCGGCGAGCAGCGAGTACAGGTGGGAGTCGGACCAGACGCCGCCCTTGCACAGGTCGTGCCGGACCCGCCCCTCCCACTGGAACCCGAGCCGGGTGAGCACCTTGGCGGAGGCCGCGTTGTCCACGTCGACCCGGGCGGCCAGCCGGTGCAGCCCGAGGGGGCCGAAGGCGAGGTCGCAGAGCAGCCCGGCGATCTCGCCCGCGTAGCCGCGGCCCCAGACCTCGCGGTCCAGCACGTAGCCGAGGTGGGCGGAGCGGTACCCGCCGAGAGTGAGGGAAGCGTGGGCGATCGGCGCGGCGTCCGCCGGGTCCTCGGCGTCGGCGCGCCGGGTGACGGCGAGCCGGTAGGTGTCCCGCTCCGGCGCCATCGCCTCCTCCAGGTAGAGCTCGATCTGGTCGGCGCAGGTCTCGCGGTCGCGCGGATCGAAGGGGAGGTACCGGGTGACCTCCGGGTCACCGAACAGCGCGTACAGCGCGTCCACGTCACCGGGGGTGTGGTGGTACTCGCGGATGGCCAGGCGGGGGCCGGTGAGTCGGACGGGGACCATGGCAGCCGACCCTACCCCCGGCCAGCGGCTACCGTTCGAGCTATGAACGACGAAGACCTGCGACTCGCCCCGCGCACCAGGGCCGCCGACCTGCTCGCCTGGGCGGCGGCGCAGGACCGCGCCCCGGTGGCCGAGGCGCCGCTGCGCGCGGTGCTGGCCCTGCTGGAGCTGGGCGAGGGCAGGATGCACGACGGCTGGCCCGAACTGACCTCGACCGCGGTGGAACACCTGCTGTACGAGCGGCTCTACCTGTACGTCCAACCCGAGCCGGAGGCGGACCCGCTGGCGTACGGCGCCGCCGTGCGGCTGGTGGTCGACCACCAGCGGGCGGCCAAGCGCCTCAACGCCAAGCGCCAGGAGCGGCTGCACGCCGAGGCCGAGTGGCAGGGCGAGGTCGCGGCCGGGCTGCTGCGCCGCGCCGACCTGGTGACCTGGCCCCGGCTGTACGCGCTGCTGCTGCACGCGCACGGGGTGGACGTCGCGGACGAGGCCGAGGTCCGGGCCTGGCTGGCCGGATTCCGGGAGCTGACGCAGGACGAGCGGCTGGCCGCGTTCGCCGCGCTGGGGCAGGCCGGCTGGTTGGACGAGGTGGACGAGCAGGGCTGGGGCCCGGCCCGGGTGCTGTCGGTCGGCATGGCCACCGATGGCGCGCGCCGGCTGCTGGAGCAGGGCCTGATGCGGCGCAGCTACCGCAACCTGGCCGAGCTGACCGCGCTGGGCCGGCCGATGCCGGACGAACTCGCCGGGGACTTCGGGGAGTTCGAGGACGCGGCGGCGGAGGCGGCGCTCGACCTGTACGGGGAGTGGACGGCGCCCGGGCTGCCGCGGCTGCTGGTGACGGAGTTCCCGGACCTCGCACCGGAGCCGGGGCAGGAGGAGATCGACACGTATCTGGCGGGGCTGGCGCAGGAGTGACGTGTGCAGGAGTGACGTGTGCGGGCGCGGCGTGTCTGAGCCCGGCGCGTCCGGGCGTGATGTGACGGAGCCCCGGCCGCGCGGTGTGCGGCCGGGGCTTCGCGGGTGCGTCAGGGGTTGAGGCCGCGCTGCTGGAGCCAGGTCTCCGGGTCGACCGGGGCGCCGCCGCCGGGGCGGACCTCCAGGTGCAGGTGCGGGCCGGTCACGTTGCCGGTCGCACCGACCTTGCCGATCTGCTGGCCGGAGCCGACCTTGCCGGAGCCCTTGATGATCGAGGAGAGGTGGCAGTACCAGATTTCGGTGCCGTCGGGCAGCGTCTCGACGATCCGGTAGCCGTACGAGCCGGACCAGCCGGCCGAGGTGATGGTGCCCTGGCCGACCGCGTAGACGGGGGTGCCGGTGTCGGCGGCGAAGTCCAGGCCGGTGTGCAGGTGGGCCCAGTAGCGGGCGCTCTGGCCGTAGTGGGCGGAGAGGTTGTAGTCGCGCACCGGCAGGGTGAGGGCGGCGGCCTTGGCCCGCTCGGCCTCGTCGGCGGCCCGCTTGGCCTCGGCCTCCTTGGCGGCGGCCTTGGCCTCCGCCTCCTTCGCGGCCTGCACGCGGGCGCCCTCCTCGGCGGCGGTGCGCTGGCTGTCGGCCTGCTGCTGGATGCGGGCGGCGAGCGCGAGGCCGGGGTCGGCGGAGAGCGCGACCGGGGTCTCGTCCGGGGCCTCGATGGCGGGGGCGGCAGCCGGGGTGGCGGAGGCGAAGCCGGTGGCGCCCAGGGTCGCGGCGACGGCAGTGACGCCGAGCAGCGGGGAGGCCCCACGGGTCTGACGCGGCATCCGGTGCCGGTTGGTCTCGACGTCCGGGCCGGAGTGCTCGGGGCTGTCCGAGCCGGGGTGGTCGAGGAGCTGGGTACCGGCTGCGGGGCCGGCCGGGTGTGCCGGGGTGTGCGTCGACGCCACGGAGGCGCGCTCCTTTCCTTCCTTCGCGCCTACCGGGTTAGCTGACGGGTTCGGAGCAGGAAGGTCTCCTACGGCCGGGCCGGAGCCCTGCCGATTCACCCCAAGGAACGTGGTTCCCCGGCTCCCTGACCTGCCCGGAGGCCGGCCGGCGGGATTAGGCGACGGCGCACGGTGCCGTCTGGGTACGGCGTTGACGACCGCGCTGCGTTATCAAACGTTAATCCTAGGAGGCCCTGATTCCAAGCCGTTCGCTCGGGACGACCGGAGACGGGCGGGGCAATCTGGGACACGATGGGCGTTTTGCGACCCTTGACCACCATTGACGCCACCTAACATGATCGGACGTCAACGAACGACCCCCCACCTGAGTACTCCTACTCATGTGCGGCCCGGCCGCGCCGCCGCATTCTGGCGCCATGAACGCACCGATGCAGTCACGCACGACGGCCGCGTACCACCTCCAGGCCGTACTGTCCTTCGCGCTGTCCGGCAGCGCCCTCGCCGTCGGAATCGCCTACCTGCCGGTCGGCGGCTGGACCCGGGCCTTCCTCGGCATCGGCCTCCTCTACACCGTCACCTCCTCCTTCACGCTGGCCAAGGTGATCCGCGACCGGCAGGAGACGAACGAGATCGTCACCCGGGTGGACCAGGCCCGGCTGGAGAAGCTGCTCAGCGAACACGACCCGTTCAAGGTCGAGGGGGCCTGAGGGGCGGACTCCGAGGGTCGGCACTCCGACTGCCTGCCGAGAGCTTGACGGCTAAGGCTATTAGCCTTAGCTTTATGGCTATCGGCAGAACGGCCGATGACCCGCACCGGCGGTCCCAGGAGGCCCACCATGAACGCCACCAGCGCCCCCAGCACCCAGTACCTCGACGTCCACGGCGGCCGGATCGCCTACGACGACACCCGGCACGGCGAGGGCACCCCCGTCGTCCTGCTCCCCGGGATGCTCGACACCCGCGCCGCGTACCGGCACCTCCGCCCCCTGCTGACCGCCGCCGGCCACCGGGTCGTCACCATGGACCTGCGCGGCTTCGGCGAATCCTCGATCGTCTGGGACGACTACTCCCCCACCGCCATCGCCGCCGACGTCCTCGCCCTGCTCGACCACCTCGGCATCGAGCGCGCCGTCCTGGTCGGCAACTCCTACACCGGCGCGACGGTCGTCAAGGTCGCCGGGGACGCCCCCGCCCGCGTCGCCGGCATCACCCTGCTGGACGCCTTCATCGAGAACCCGCCGCCGAACGCCCTGATGCGCGGCGTCGTCCGTGCCATGGGCGCCGCGCTCGTCCACTGGCCCGCCTTCTGGGGCCTGTACCACCGCAAGCTCGCCTTCCCCGGCGCCAAGCCCGCCGACTTCGACGCGTACGTCGACGGACTCGTCGCCGCGCTGCGCACCCCCGGCCGCAAGACCGCCACCCGCGGGCAGGTCGCCGGCGACTCCGCACCGGTCGGCTGGACCGAGGCCGTCCGCTGCCCGGCGCTCGTCGTCATGGGCAGCAAGGACCCCGACTTCCCCAAGCCGGAGGTCGTCGCCGACCGGCAGGCCTCGGCGCTGGGCGCCCGGAAGGTGATGATCGAGGGGTCCGGGCACTACCCGATGGCCGACAACCCGCAGGCCACGGCCGACGCCCTGCTGCCCTTCCTCGCCGAACTCGCCTGAGCCGACCCGGCCCCGCCGCCCCTTCCACCGGAGAGACCGCACCCATGCCCCGAGTAGGACTGACCCCCGACCAGGTCGTCGGCCACGCCCTCGCCCTCATCGACGAGCAGGGCCTCGACGCCCTCACCCTGGCCGCCGTCGCCGCCCGGGCCGGGGTCGCCACCCCGTCGCTGTACAAGCACGTCAGCGGCGGCCTCGCCGAACTGCGGCGGCTGATCGCCGTCCGGGTCACCGAGGAACTGGCCGACCGGCTCGCCGAGGCCGCCGTCGGCCGCAGCGGGGACGACGCCGTCGCCGCCGTCCTGCGCGCCTACCACGCGTACGCCACCGAGCACCCGCACCGCTACACCGCCCTCCCCCAGGCCCCGCAGCCCGACGACGACCTCACCCACGCGGCGGCCCGGCTGGTCGGGGTGATCATCGCCGTCCTGCGGGAGTACGGCCTCGACGGCGCGGAGGCGATCCACGCCGCCCGCACCGTCCGCTCCGTCGCCCACGGCTTCGCCTCCCTCTCCATCGGCGGCGGCTTCCAACTCGCCGAAGACCTGGCCACCACCCAGAACCGCCTCATCACCGTCCTCACCACCGGCCTCCGCACCTGGCCCACCCCCTGACCCCACCGACTTCCCCGGCCAGCGCAACAGACCGAGAAGTCGGACTCGCCGACTTCTCGCGCAAGGCAAGCGCGAAGCGCACCTGACATGGCCGGCGGGCCCACACGCACGATCGGGCCGGGACGAGAAGTCGGCGGGGCCGACTTCTGGTGGCGGGTGGGGGTGGGATGGCGGGGTGGTGTCGAACTGGTTGTCGGGGGCGGTGGGGGTGGACGGGTTAGTGTGGCCGGGCTGACTGGTGGTCATGACCGGGGACCGCCGACCCCTTGGCGGAGGTCCACGTGCCCGCACTGCTGGCGAGGGCGCGGCGGTGGTACCGGCGACTGCTGGACGGGGACGCGCGGGCGGAACGGAACGCGCTGGGTGTGCTGCTCGGGCTGACGGCGGTGCTGGGCCTGCTGCCGATCGCGCTGCCGTACAGCTGGCCGCCGTCCGCGCTGGTGCTGCCGCTGGTGGTCGGCGGGCTGCTGCTGCGGCGCGGGCAGTTGCTGGTGCTGGTGTGCGTGGCACTGGCGGGTGGTGTGCTGGGCGCGGTGGTGCAGGACCCGCGCGGGGTGCGGATCGGGGTGACCCTGGTGCTGGCCGCGACCGGGGTGACGGTGCTGGCCGCGAACCGGTTCCGGCACCAGCTGGGCCTGCGCGGGACGCAGGGCGATTCGATGCTGCTGGAGCTGGCCGAGCACACCCGGGCACTGGCCCGGCTTCCGGAGCGGCTGCTGGACTGGCACTTCGACAGTGCGCTGGCACCGGCCGGCGGCACCTCGTTCTCGGGGGACTTCCTGCTGTGCGCCCACCGTCCGGAGGAGGACCTGCTGGAGCTGGTGCTGGTGGACGTGTCGGGCAAGGGCAGCCGGGCGGCGGCCCGCTCGACGCACCTGTCGGGCGCGTTCGCGATGCTGCTGGGCCGGGTGCCGCCGGAGGCGTTCCTGCCGGCGGCCAACGACCACCTGATGCGGATGGGCTGGGAGGACGACTTCGCGACGGCCGTCCACCTCGCGCTGCGGCCGGCGACGGGCGACTACCGGCTGTTCAACGCCGGCCATCCGGCGCCCGCGCAGTACTGCCGGGCGGACGGCGGCGGCTGGGAGCGGTCGGGCCACGGCGGCCCGGCGCTGGGCCTGGTGTCGGGCGCGCCGTATCCGGCGGTGTCGGGACGGCTGCGGCGCGGCGACTCGCTGCTGCTGTTCAGCGACGGCGTGGTGGAGGTGCCGGGCCGGGATCTGGACGAGGGGGTGGGCCGGCTGCTGGCCGCGGCCGAGCCGGTGGTGCGGACCTGGCGGACGCAGCAGCAGCTCACCCGGGGTGCCGCGGAGCGGCTGGTCCGGACGGTGGCGCCGGACGCGGCGGACGACCGGACGCTGGTGCTGGTGAGACGCCTGGGCCCCCATTCGGCCGCTCCAGCACCCGCTTGAGAAATGAGGTATTAAGAATTAAGTGCCCGTTCGGGCACCCCTAGGGCACCCACCCCCTCGGAGCGGAAAGGCCGGGTATCCCGATGGACCTGACCTCGCCGTGGGCCTCCCCCTCCGAGGACGAGAGCCGGACGCCGCGCAGCAGTCCCACCGCCCGCAGCGCCATGCGCTGTGTGCGCTTATTACTCGGCTGCACCACCGCCGCCGACCTGCTCGGCACCGTCCTCGCCGAGGGCCCGGGCTGGATCACCGGCGAGGGATCCGCGCTCTACCTGCTGGATTCCGTCGGAATGCTCCGGCTGACCGCCTCGCACGGGCTTCCGGACTGGGCCCACGAGCGCTACAGCACCGTCGATCCGGCCAGTGACCTGCCCGCCGCGATGGCCCTGCGGCTGCGCCGCCCGTACCTGCTCAGCCCCGAGCACACCAGCATCGACTACCCGAACAAGAACGCCGGCATGGGCACCGGAATGGTCGCCGTGATCACCCTGCCGATGATCGTCGACGAGCGGCCGGTCGGCGTCCTCTCCCTCGCGCTGGCCCACCGGGGCACCGTCCCCCACCGCGACCTGGACGTCCTGGAGACCATCGGCGAGGCCTGCGCCCACCGGCTGTCCCACCTGCTCGACCACGCGGACGCCCGAATACCCCGGGGCCCGGCCGAGACGCCGCAGGACGGGGACGGGAGCCTCCCCGCCGGGCTGGCCCACCCGATGCTGTCGCTCGCCGTCCGGGCCGCCGGGCACGGTGCCTTCGAACGCGACCTGGTCACCGGGGAGAGCTACTGGGACGCCGCGGCGTTCCAGGTCACCGGCCAGCCCGCCACCGCCGACGGCTCCGCCCCGGAGCTGGACCGGATCGTCCACCCCGAGGACCTGCCGGACGTCCAGGCCGCGCTCGCCGAGGCGCTCGCCACCGGCGGGCGGTACCGGATCGAGTACCGGGTGCTGCGCCGGGGCGGCAAGGTGGCGCGGATCGAGGAGACCGGCGAGGTGATGCTGGACGTCCACGACCGGCCGGTCCGGGTCGCCGGGCTCCTCACCGACCGAGAACAGAGCCGCGCGCAGAGCCGGGAGCAGGGCCGGGAGCAGAACCGAGAGCAGCGCGGCACCCCCGCCGGGGCCCGGACGGCGCTGCTGCTCGCGCTCACCCGGGCGCTGTCGCGGGCGGTGACCGTCCGGGACGTCACCACCGCCGTCACCGACGTCGCCCGCCCCACCTTCGGCGCCGCCAGCATCGTGCTGGACCTGGTGGACGAGGGCCGGCTGCTGCCCGTCTCGCACACCGTGTACGGCGGGCCGCGCCGCACCGAGCTGACCCGCCTGGCGGACCTCTCCGAGGACGTGATGCAGCACGCGCTGACCCGCTCCGCCCCGCTGTTCAGCGAGCCCGGCGCGGGCCGGGTCCGGCACGGCCCGCTCACCCCGGCCGCCTGGGCGGTGCTGCCGCTGGTCGCCTCCGGGCGGCAGGTGGGCTCCTGCCTGATCACCTTCGCCACCGAGCGGGTGTTCAGCCGGGAGGACCGCACCCTGTACTCGGCCTTCGCCGGGATCCTCGCGCAGTCCCTGGAGCGGGCCCGGCTGTACGACACCCACCTGCACCGCGCCACCGAGCTGCAGCGCGCGATGCTGCCGCGTACCCTGCCCCGGCTGTCCGGCATCGCCAGCGCCGCCCGCTACCTGCCGAGCACCGAGGGCATGCAGATCGGCGGCGACTGGTACGACCTGCTGAAGCTGCCGGACGACCGGATCGGGCTGGTGATCGGCGACGTCCAGGGCCACAACGCGGAGGCGACGGCGGTGATGGGCCAGCTGCGCAGCGGCCTGCGGGCGTACGCGACGGACGGGCACGATCCGGCCGCCACGCTGGCCCGGACCAGCCGGCTGCTGACCGAGCTGGACACCGAGCTGTTCGCGACCTGCCTCTACCTGACCCTGGACCCGACCGACGGCGCGCTGACCGCGGCCCGGGCCGGGCATCCGGCGCCGGTGCGGATCGCGGACGCCAAGGCCGCCGAGCTGGACCTGCCGGGCGGGCCGCCGCTGGGCGTGGACCCGGGGCAGCCGTACCCGCTGGCGGTCGACCGGCTGTCGGTCGGCGAGACGCTGCTGGTGTACACCGACGGCCTGGTCGAGGACCGCGAGGAGGACTACGACGAGTCGGTGCAGCGGATGCTCGGCGGGCTGGAGCTGTGGGCCCGGCAGACCGGCCCGGCCCGGATCGGTGCGGCGCCCGCGCTGGAGCGGCTGGCCGACCTGCTCACGCTGAACGTGACCGAGCGGCGGTCCCGGCCGGACGACGTGGCGCTGCTGCTCCTGCACCGGACGTCGCCTCTTCCGTGACACCGTGCACACGCGCCCCACACATCCCAGGACGGGACTCGGCCATCCCCGTCTCTCCCGGACCTCGGGCCTCAGGGCCCCCACCGGGACCGAAGACCCGCAGGCCGTCCGGATCGCGGTCGAACGGCGCCGGTTTGACGCCGTATTGACTGGATATTGACGAGATCCGGTCACTTGGCGAGATCCGTTCACACCTTCGTAGGATCATCACCCTAGAATTCGCGGCGTGACGATGACTCAGTGGTGCGCAACGGCAACCGGCGTGCTCGCCGCCCTCGCCCTCGTGGCCGCCGCGCGGTACCGCGCCGTGTCCGTCACCCAGCGCCGCCGCGCCGACCGGCTGCGGCGCGACCTCGCCCGGCTCCAGGAGCAGCTCGGCGCCGAACTCTCCCGCCGGGGCGCCGAACTGGCCGCCGTCCAGCAGGAGCAGGAGCTCACCGCCTCCACCCAGCGGGCCTTCCTCAGCGTCGCCCGCCGCATCCTCGTCATGGCCCACGACCAGCAGGCCCTGCTCGACGAGATGGAGCGCACCCACGACGACCCGGCGCTGCTGGAGGGCCTGCTCAAGGCCGACCACGCCGCCGCCCAACAGGCCCGGCTGGCCCAGACCCTGGCCGTCCTGTGCGGCGCCCGGGCCGGACGGCACTGGCCCGAGCCGGTCTCGCTGGAGGACGTCGTGCGCGGCGCCCAGTCCCGCATCCTGCCGTTCCAGCGGGTGGTGGTGCGCAGCCGGATCGAGACCGCGGTGGTCGGCGCGGCCGCCGAGGCGCTGATCCACGCCATCGCCGAGCTGCTGGACAACGCCACCCGCTACTCCCCGCCCAGCACCCAGGTGTTCGTCACCCTGATGCCGGTGCACAACGGCGCCGTCATCGAGATCGACGACGGCGGCGTCGGCATGCCGGAACAGGCCGTCGCCAAGGCCGCCGCCGCGCTGGCCGGCGGCACCAGCCTGGAGGTCTCCCGGCTCGGCGAGGTGCCGCAGTTGGGCCTGGCCGCGGTCGGCCGGCTGGCCGAGCAGTACGGGTTCCGGGTCACCCTCAGCTCGGCGCCCTCGCCGTACGGGGGCGTCCGCGTCGTCGTGCTGCTGCCGAACGCCCTGCTCACCGAGCCGCTGCCGCCCACCGTCCCCGGCCTCGGCTTCGGCCTGGACGACCGGGCGTTCGGCGCCGGCCCCCGGCCGACCGGACACGCCGCCGAACACCCCCTGGTGGAGACCCCGCCGACCGGCCGACCCCCCGCGGCCGCCGGCACCCCGCCGCCGCTGCCCCGCCGGAGCCACCGGCGCGACCGCGCCAACCGCCCCGCCCAGCACGCCTCTCCCGCACCGCCGCCCGAACCGCCGTACCGCTCGGCCCGGGATGCGCAGGCGTTCATGGCGATGTTCCAGGCCGGGACCGCCAGCGGCCGATCGGCCGCCCGGGCCCAGGCCCAGCCCGACCCTTCCCTGCCCGCTTCCCCCCGACTTCCCCAGCGCTCCGGAGAGTTCCATGACCACCACCCCTGATCTCGGCTGGCTGCTCGCAGACATCGTCAACGTCCCCCAGGTCCAGCACGCCGTCGTCGTCTCCAACGACGGTCTGGAGATCGGCCGCAGCGCGAACATCGCGCGCGAGGACGCCGAACGGCTCGCCGCCGCCTGCTCCGGACTTCAGTCGCTGGCCCGCGGCGTCGCGACCGGCTTCGGCGGCCCGGGCAGCACCACCCGCCAGATCATCGTCGAGTACGGCGGCGGCTACCTGTTCATCGTCGCCGCCGGGGCCGGCGCGCACCTGGCCGTGGTGACCAGCGAGTCGGTGGACGCCGGCCTGGTCGCGTACCAGATGCAGGTCCTGGTCGAACGGATCGGCAGCCACCTCACCAGCCCGCCGCGGGTCGACCACGCGGCGGGGGGCCACCGGTGAGCGGGCCCGTCCGCCCCTACGTCATCACCGGCGGCCGCAGCCGGTCGACCCGGGCCGAGTTGGCCATCGAAAGCCTGGTCAGCGCGTCGGCCGAGGCGCCGGAACTGCCCGAGCACGCGCTGCTCAACCGGGAGCACCGGCGCATCCTCACGCTCTGCCACAGCCTGCTGTCCATCGCCGAGGTGGCCGCCCACCTGGGGCTGCCGCTCGGCGTCGTCAAGGTGCTGGTCGGCGACCTCTGGGACCTCGGCGCCGTCCAGGTGCTCCCGCCCGTTCCGCAGGCCGAACGCCTGCCCGCAACCCTTCTGGAAGAGGTGCTCGTTGGCCTCCGCCAACTCCGCTGAAGCCGCCCCCGAGGCCACCTCCGGCCTGCCCGCCGAGCCGAGGTACCTGCCGTCCTCGGTCCAGGGCGCGGTGAAGATCCTGGTCACCGGCCCGTTCGGGGTCGGCAAGACCACGCTGGTCGGCTCGCTCAGCGAGATCACCCCGCTGCGCACCGAGGAGACGATGACCGCCGCCAGCAGCGGCATCGACGACCTCACCGGCCGCGGCGACAAGACCACCACCACGGTCGCGCTGGACTTCGGCCGGATCACGCTCAACCCCCGGCTCGCGCTGTACCTGTTCGGCACGCCCGGGCAGCAGCGGTTCCGGCCGCTCTGGGACGACCTGTCGCGCGGCGCGCTCGGCGCCATCGCCATGGTCGACCTGCGCCGCCCGGACGAGAGCTTCGACGTGCTCGGCCGCCTGGAGGAGCAGCGGATCCCCTTCGCCGTGGCGGTCAACACCTTCCCGGACACGCCGAGTTACCCCGAGGACGAGCTGCGCTCGGCGCTCGACCTGCTGCCGGAGGTACCGATCCTGCACTGCGACGCCCGCGACCGGCGGCAGTCCTACGACCTGCTGATCGACTTCGTGGACCACCTGCACCGCAGCTCGCTCCTGGAGCCCCAGGGATGACCGCGCCCGAACCCGGCACCGCCTCCCCCGGCTGCCCGGTCCCGCACGGCGGCGGCCTGCCCGTCGGCGTCCCGCTGACCCCGCTGTACGGCGCCGCCGTGGCGGAGGACCCGCACGGCCTGTACGCCGAGCTGCGCCGGCGCTACGGCCCGGTCGCGCCGATCGAGCTGGAGCCCGGGGTCGAGGCCTGGCTCGTCCTCGGCTACGCCGAACTGCTCGAACTCACCCGCAACGAGGCGCTGTTCTCCAAGGACTCGCGCCGCTGGCGGGTGCCCGCCGAGGGCCGGCTGGCCCCCGACTCCCGGCTGCTGCCGATGACCTCCTGGCGGCCGACGCTGCTCAGCCTGGACGGCGCCGAGCACCAGCGACTGCGCGCCGCCGTCTCGGACACCCTCGCCCAGATCGACCACCGGCAGCTGCGCGAGACCACCGAGGCCTGCGCCAACGACCTCATCGACAGCTGGGGCCCGGACGGCACCGCCGACCTGATCGCCCAGTACGCCCGCCCGCTGCCGCTGCTGGTCTTCACCCAGCTGGTCGGCCTGCCCCGCGAGGCCGGGCCCCACCTGGTCGAGCTGATCAGCCACTTCGTGGACAGCGGCCCGAAGTCGGTGCGCGCCAGCGCCGAGTTCCAGGCGATCCTGGTCGACCTGGTCCGGCGCCGCCGGGCCGCCCCCAGCGCCGACCTCACGTCCTGGCTGCTCGCCCACCCGGCCGCGCTCACCGACGAGGAGGCGGTGCACCACCTGGTGGTGATGCTGGTCGCGGGCAACGAGACCTCCATCAACTGGACCGGCAACACGCTGCGGCTGCTGCTCACCGACCGCCGGTTCCGGGCCACCCTCACCGGCGGGCGGCTCACCGTCTCCGACGCGCTGGAGGAGGTGCTCTGGCGCGACCCGCCGACGCAGAACTTCCCGGGCCGCTGGGCCACCGGCGACACCGTCCTCGGCGGCCAGTACATCAGCGCCGGCGACATGCTCGTCCTCGGCCTGGCCGCGGCCAACGCCGACCCGGCCGCCCAGGGCCTCGCCTCGGCCGCGCAGGGCTCGCTCGGCGGCAACCGGGCCCACCTCGCCTGGGGCGCCGGACGGCACGTCTGCCCGGCCCAGCACCCGGCCCGGATCATCGTCGAGACCGCCGTCGAGACCCTGCTGCACCGCCTGCCCGACCTCCAACTCGCCGTCCCGCCGCACGATCTGGGCTGGCGCCCGTCCCCCTGGTCACGGGCCCTGCTCGGCCTGCCCGTGCTGTACAGCGCCTTCACCCCGCCCCGCCCGCCAGCCCCCGAGAGGCCCGCATGGACACCGCCGTCGACCCCCGACCCGAGCCCGTCAGACTCGACCCCTTCGGACGCGACCAGCACCGCGAGAACGCCCTCCTCCGGGCGGCCGGCCCCGCGGTCCTGGTGGAGCTCCCTGGCGGGGTGGTGGTCTGGGCGATAGCCCACCACGACACCCTGCAGGCGCTGCTCGCCGACCCCCGGGTGGGCAAGAACGCCCAGTTGTGGACGACCTTCCGGGAGGGCCGGCTGCCCGAGGGCTGGCCGCTGCTCAACTTCGTCACCGTGCCCGGCATGGTCACCGCCGACGGCGAGGACCACCGGCGGCTGCGCGGCCTGGTCAGCCAGGCCTTCACCCCGCGCCGCATAGCCGACCTGGCGCCCGCGATCGAGGCCCGCACCGTCGCGCTGCTCGACGAGGTCGCCGAGCTGGACGGCGCGTTCGACCTGCGCGAGCACTTCGCCTACCCGCTGCCGATGCAGGTGATCGGCGAACTGCTCGGCCTGGCGCTGGAGCAGCAGGACGAACTGCACGAGCTGTCCGACACCCTGGTCTCCAGCTCGGCCACGCCGGCCGCGGCCGCGGCCGCGCAGCAGGCCCTGTACGCGCTGCTGGCCTCCGTGGTGGCGGCCAAGCGGGCCGAGCCCGGGGACGACCTCACCACCGACCTGATCTCCGCCCGCGAGGCCGGGGACCGGCTCAGCGAGGCCGAACTGGTCGGCACCCTGCTGCTGATGCTGGTCGCCGGGCACGAGACCACGCTCAACCTGATCACCAACGCCGTCCGGGCCCTGCTCGCCCACCCCGACCAGCTGCGGCTGGTGCTGTCCGGCGAGCAGTCGTGGTCGGCGGTCGTCGAGGAGACGCTGCGCTACGACTCGCCGGTCGGCCAGTTCCCGCTGCGCTACGCGACCGAGGACATCGAGGTCGGGGACGTGGTGATCCGGCGCGGCGAGGCGCTGCTCGCCTCGTACGCGGCGGTCGGCCGGGACGCCGCGCACTACCCGGACGCCGACCGCTTCGACATCACCCGGCAGCCCAACCGGCACCTGTCGCTCGGCCACGGCCCGCACTTCTGCCTCGGCTCCGGGCTGGCCCGGCTGGAGGCCGAGACCGCGCTGCGGCACCTGTTCGGGCGGTTCCCCGGGCTGGCCCTCGCCGAGGGCGAAACGCCGGAGCCGATCGGCTCCTTCATCAGCAACAGCGTGCGAACCCTGCGGGTGACGGTCTGAGCCGTCCGGTTACCTGAAGGCGGCCCGGGTCGTTCGGCAGTGCATGAAGAAACTCGCCACCCTGGCCGCCCTCACCATGGCGGGCCTCGCGCTCGCCGCCCCGGCGGCGTCCGCCACCACGCAGACCGCGAGCTCCCCGGACGCCACCGGGGGCCTCACCGATGGCCTCAACCTCTCCCCGGCCGACCTCGCCGTCCACGCCGCCGGCGAGCTGCCGGTGGTCGGCCACGCCGCCCAGGAGGTGGAGGCCGTCGGCACCAACCAGATGAGCCACCCGGGCCTCGGCGGGCAGCTCGGCTGAGGCCGGGGCCTGGGACGACCGGACCGGACCGACCGACCCCCGTACGGTCAGCCGTCCGGCCGTCCCAGGCCGTCCCGGGTCAGCCCGGGTCAGCCCCGGAAGAGTCCGTTCAGCTCCTGGTAGGTCAACCCGCCGTCGAGGGCGGTGTACGTGCCGCTCGCGTACACCTCCTCGGCGGCCCGGCGGACCGCCGCGTACGCCACCTTGGCCAGGCCCGGTCCGAGGCTGATCCGGGCCACCCCGAGCTCGGCCAGCTCGGCGACCGACGGGGTGCCTGGGGCGGCCAGCACGTTCAGCGGCGCCGGGACGGCCGCGACCAGGGCGGCGATCGTCTCCGGGTCGGCCACGCCGGGCACGAACACGCCGTCCGCGCCCGCCTCGACGTACGCCCGCAGTCGGCGGACAGCCTCGTCCAGCCGGCCCTCCGGCGCGCCCAGCCCGCGCAGGAACACGTCCGTGCGGCCGTTGACGAAGGCCGGGACACCGAAGGCGTCCGCCGCCGCCCGGGCCGCCGCGATCCGCTCGGCGGCCTCCTCCAGCGGGCGCTCCTCGTCCTCCAGGTTCACCCCGACCGCGCCGGTGGCGAGCAGCGCGGTGACGGTCTCGCCGACCCCGGCGGCGGTCGCCGCGTAGCCGCTCTCCAGGTCCGCGGTGACCGGCAGGTCCACCGCGCGGACCACCTGCGCGGTCCGCGCCAGCACCTGCTCGCGGTCGGCGCCGCCGCCGTCCGGGCTGCCGAGCGACCAGGAGACGCTCGCGCTGGCCGTCGCCAGCGCCCGGGCCCCGGCGGCCGCCACCAGGCGGGCGCTCGCCGCGTCCCACACGTTCGCCAGCACCAGCGGGTCGCCCGGGCGGTGCAGGTCCCGGAGCAGCCGGGCCCGCTCCTGCTGGGTGCCCACGTCCGCGCGCCTCACTTCGCGGCCGGGCTGAGCCGGGAGGCCACGCCGATCCGGTTCCAGGCGTTGATGGTGGCGATCAGCGCGATCAGCTGGGCCAGCTCGGTCTCGTCGAACTGGGCGGCCGCCTCGGCGTAGACGGCGTCCGGCACGTGGCCCTGGGTCAGCAGGGTGACCGACTCGGTGAGGGCCAGCGCGGCCCGCTCCCGGGCGGTGAACCAGGAGGTCTCGCGCCAGGCCGGGAGGGAGAGCAGCCGGTGGTCCCGCTCGCCGTTCTTCACGGCGTCGGTGGAGTGCATGTCGATGCAGAAGGCGCAGCCGTTGATCATGGAGGCGTGCACCTTGACCAGCTCGGCGATCGTGGGATCGATGCCCTGCCGGGAGGTGCGGTCCACCGCGACCATGGCCTGGTAGTAGTCGGGGGCCAGGCTGAACAGCGAGAGGCGCTGGGCGGGGGCCGGGACGGTGGCTTCGGTCGTCACATGCTCGTTCGTCGTCATGAGTCCAGCCTAGGAGCCGGGTGGACCTCTTCCCTGGTGCATTCGGGCCGCGAAACCCTGGGCCACTTCGGCCCGCGCCCGGCCGTCCGCCGAGTGTGGCACGGCGGGCGCGGAAAGGGGAGGCCCCGGGCGCGCACCCGCACTCCCGGCACGCGAACAGGAGTGCGAGGATCGACGGCGGGGGCACCACCGCGAGCGTCCCCGCCGAGCGAGCTCAGGGGGCCAGGATCGTGTGTACGGCGTTCGTCAGCATCGAACCGGGGGCGGCCGTGCCGGTGCTGCTCCTCTCCGTCCGGGACGAGTACCTCGGGCGGGCCTGGCTGCCGCCGGAGCACCACTGGCCGGACCGGCCCGGCCTGGTCGGCGGACTGGACCTCGCCGCCGGCGGCACCTGGCTGGCCGCCGACCCCGCCCGGCGGGTCGCCGCCTGCCTGCTGAACGGCTTCGGCCCGCCCGCCCCCGCCCACGCCCGGCTCTCCCGCGGCGAACTGCCGCTCACCGCCGTCCGGGACGGCGGGATCGGCCACCTCGACCTCACCCCCTACGACCCCTTCCACCTCGTCCTGGTCCGGCCGGACGGAGCCCGGGTCGCCGGCTGGGACGGCGGCCGGCTGGAGGAGCACGAACTGCCGCCGGGCCTCAGCGTGGTGCTCAACGACGGGCTGGAGGGCATGGCCGCGAACCGGACCGCCTCCGAGCGGGTCCGCTCGCTGATGGCCGCCCGCGCCGACCACTTCCGGGCCCGCCTCGCGGCTGCGCCCCGGCCGGAACCGACCGGCGACGGGCCGGCCGGGCAGGCCTGGGGCGCGTGGCTGCCGATCGTCGCGGGCGACGGGCTGGCGCTGGACGACGACGCGGCGCTGATCCAGCGGCGGGACTTCGGCGACGGGCGGATCTGGGGCTCCTCCTCGATCTCCCTGCTCGCCCTCGGGCCGGAGGGGCTGCGCTACGACTTCGCCCCCGCGCCGGTGGCCGCCGACGGCGGGGCGTGGCGGCGGGTGGCGCTCGGCCGAGCCGCCGGGGCGTCGTAGAAGCACTTGAACCTGACGCAGCGGGAGGCGGCATCGTGGGCACCCGTCGACGCCCGAGGAGGCCCACGATGAACCGCTCCCGCCTGGCCGTACTGGTGTCGGCCGTCCTGCCGGTGACCGGCACCGCGCTGGCCGCCACCGCCGTCCTGCTGCTCAGCGGCGCCACGCACTGGACGGTGTCGTCCACGGCGCTGCCGGCCGCCGGGGTGCACCTGCTGATCACGTTCGCCCGGATCGTGCACGCGACGGGCGGCTGACGGCGACTGACCGGTGCCGGGGCCGGTGGCGGTGGCAATGGCGGTGGCAGTGGCGGCCAGACGTCCGCTCGATGAACTTCTGGCGGCGGGGCTGCCGGGCGTCTACATGCCCGTAGTAGCTTCGCGGGGGCTCCCCCGGATTCAGACCCCCCGAGCGAAGGTGCGCGATGTCCACCCTGACCTACCCGGAAGCGATAGGCGTCGGCCTGCTGCAGGGTGTGACGGAACTCTTCCCGGTCTCCAGCCTGGGCCACAGCATCCTGCTCCCCGCCCTCATCGGCGGGAAGATCCAGCAGGACCTCGACATGACCGCCGAGGGCTCCTCGTACCTCGCCGTCCTGGTCGGCCTGCACCTGGCCACCGCGCTCGCGCTGGTGGCGTTCTTCCGCAAGGACTGGGTCCGGGTGATCGGCGGCCTGCTCAGCTCGCTCCGCCACCGCCGGGTGCAGAGCCGGGACGAGAAGCTGGCCTGGCTGCTCGTGATCTCCACCATCCCGGTCGGCGTGGCGGGCCTCGCCCTGGAGAAGGCGCTGCGGGCCGCGCTCGGCAAGCCCGTCCCGGCCGCGATCTTCCTCGCCCTCAACGGGCTGGTGCTGCTCGGCGCCGAGCGGCTCAAGCGCGGCGGCACCGGCCGCCGACGCGCCGGGCGCGCCGCCCCGGCGGGCGAGGAACCGGGACTGGACCCGGCGATCGCCTCCGACCACCGACTGGCCCGGCTCAGCTTCGTCCAGGGCGCCTGGATCGGCGCCGCCCAGATCCTCGCGCTCTTCCCCGGCATCAGCCGCTCCGGCGTCACCATGAGCGCCGGCATCCTGCGCGGCCTGCACCACGAGGACGCCGCCCGGTTCTCCTTCCTGCTCGCCACCCCGGTCATCCTGGCCGCCTCGGTGCTGAAGGTCCCCGAGCTGTTCAAGCCGGAGAACTCCGCCGTCCTCGGCCCGGTCGTCGCCGGCAGCATCGCCGCCTTCGTGGCCGGCTACGTCTCGGTGCGCTTCCTCACCAAGTACTTCGAGACCCGCAGCCTGGCGCCGTTCGCGGTCTACTGCTTCCTGGCCGGCGTCGGCAGCGCGGTCTACCTGTCGGTCTGACCGGCTCTCACGACTGCGCCAGGACGCGGGCGAGTTCCACCGGCTGCGAGAACATCGGCCAGTGCCCGGTGGCCAGCTCCACCAGCCGCCACCGCTCGCTCCCGAGCAGCTCGACCACCACCGGCGGCGGCTCCGGCCAGTCCAGCAGGCACTTCACGTACGTCGCCGGGAGCTCCCCCAACGGGCGTGCCAGCACGGCCGGTTCGGTCAGCGAGGCGCCCGGGTGCGGGGTCATCCCGGCGACGATCCGGGCGATCTGCCCCGTCGTCAGCCCCTGGTCGGCGAACTCGGCGGCGGGCAGCGGCGCCCAGAACCCGCCGTTCGCCGCGACCGCCGCCGCCAGCGCGGTCGGCTCCGCCCCCTGGTCGGCGAAGGACTCGCCGACCACCGGCACGTTGGCGTCCACGAAGACCACCCTGGTCAGCCGGGCCCCGATCCGCGCCGCGGCCTGCCCCGCCGGGATGCCCGCGTAGCTGTGCCCTACCAGGACGACGTCCCGCAGGTCGAGCCGCTCCACCTCGGACACGATGTCCGCCACGTGCGTGTGCTGCCCGGCCGGCCCTCCCCGCTTCTCCGCCAGCCCGGACAGCGTCAGCGGATGCACCCCGTGCCCCGCCGCCCGCAGCTCCGCCGCGACCTCGTCCCACGCCCACCCGCCGAGCCACGCACCCGCCACCAGTACAAAGTTCGCCATGGGCGGCACGGTAGCGCGCGGGTGTGGCAACCGGGCCCGTCCGGCGGGGTGCCGGACGGGCCCGATCGGGACGGCCGGGCCGGGAGGCCCGGGTCGGACGGTCAGCCGGTGAGGCCCAGGGCGGCCAGCCGGGTCGGGTCGGTGAGGACGTCCAGGGCGGTGATGCGGCCGTCGTGGATCGTGAAGGACATGACCGAGAGCGGGCGGCCGTCGGCGAAGGAGACCACGCCGGGCGAGCCGTTGACCAGGACCGGCCGACCGTCGGCGGCGAAGCGGGCGAAGGCGATCGCCTGGCCGGCCACCTCGGCCGCGCCGCGGCGCAGCGCGCTCGGCACGAGCGCCCCGCCGTCGGAGCGGGCCACCACCTCGGGGTCGAGGACGGCGAGCAGCGCCTCGAAGTCGCCGCCGCGCGCGGCGCGCAGGAAGGCGTCCACCACCTCGCGCTTGCGGGCGACGTCGGAGTCGGCGGCCGGGGTCGCGCCCTGGACCCGGCGGCGGGCGCGGCTGGCCAGCTGCCGGGTGGCGGCGGAGGTGCGTCCGAGGATCGGCGCGATCTCGTCGAAGGGCACCTCGAACAGGTCGTGCAGGACGAAGGCCAGTCGCTCGACCGGGCCGAGGGTGTCCAGGACGACCATCAGCGCGATCCCGACCGAGTCCGCGACCAGGACCTCGTGCACCGGGTCCAGCGTCGACAGCCCGCTGACCACCGGGTCCGGCAGCCGGACCTGCCCCTCCTGCTCGGGCAGCGGGTCCTCCCGGCGCGAGGTGCGGGAGCGCAGCTGGTCCAGGCAGACCCGGCCGACGACCGTGGTGAGCCAGGCCCCGAGGTTCCGCACCCCGCTCACCTCGGTGCGGCTCAGCTTCAGCCAGGCCTCCTGCACCGCGTCCTCCGCCTCGGCGAGTGAACCCAGCATCCGGTAGGCCACCGCCCGCAGTTGGGCCCGTTCCGCCTCGAAGCGCTCGGCCAGAAGACTTTCCTCGCTCACCTGTCACATCCTCGCGTCGGGATCCGTCGGTTCAGTGACGGACGCTAGCCGACGAAGCGGCGCGGACCGTGACCACCGCCCGGCGGCCGGACCGCCGCCCGCGGGATAATCCGGGGGACGGACCCGCGACCGCCCCCGTACAGAACGGCCCCCATGAGCAGCTCCTGGACCTCCTTCGGCGGCGACCTGCACCTGGACCTCACCGAGCGGCGCGCCGCCGGTGCCGGGCTGCGGGCCGCCCTGGAGGACGCGCTGCGCGAGGCCGTCCAGGACGGGCGGCTCGCGCCCGGCACCCGACTGCCGTCCTCGCGGGCCCTCGGCGAGGACCTCGGGATCGCCCGCAACACCGTGGTCGAGGCGTACGGGCAGCTCACCGCGGAGGGCTGGCTCACCTCCCGGCAGGGCTCCGGCACCACCGTCGCCCAGCGGACCACGCCCGGCCCGGGGCGGCGGACCGCCCGTCCGGCGGCGGAGCACCGGACCGTCCGGCACGACCTGATGGCCGGCCGGCCCGACCTCTCGCTCTTCCCCCGAACCGCCTGGCTCGCCGCCGCCCGGCGCGCCCTCGCCACCGCGCCGCACGAGGCCCTCGGCTACGGCGACCCGCTCGGCCGGATCGAGCTGCGGCAGGCGCTCACCGACTACCTGGCGCGGGTCCGCGGCGTCCGCACCGACCCCGACCACCTGCTGATCTGCACCGGCGTCGCCCAGGGCCTGGGCCTGCTCTGCGCCGCCCTGCGGGAGCGCGGCGCCCACGCCCTCGCGGTCGAGGAGTACGGGCTGCCGCCGCAGCACGACGTCGCCCGGGCGGCCGGGCTGGCCACCGTCCCGCTGCCGCTGGACGGGGCGGGCGCCCGGGTCGAGCGGCTCGACGCCCGCTGCGGCGCCGTGCTGCTCACCCCCGCCCACCAGTTCCCCACCGGCGCGCCACTGGCCGCCGACCGCCGGGCCGCCGCCGTGCGCTGGGCGCGCGAGCAGGACCGGTACGTCGTCGAGGACGACTACGACGGCGAGTTCCGCTACGACCGGCAGCCGGTCGGCGCGATGCAGGCGCTCGACCCGGAGCGGGTGGTGTACGCGGGGACGGCCGCCAAGAGCCTCGCGCCGGGCCTGCGGCTGGCCTGGCTGGCACTGCCGGACGCGCTGGTCGAGCCGGTGGCCCGGCTGAAGTCGCTGGCCGACACGATGTCCCCGGTGTTCGACCAGCTGACCCTCGCCGAGCTGATCACGTCCGGGACGTACGACCGGCACGTCCGCCGCTGCCGCCTGCACTACCGGCGCCGGCGCGACCGGCTGGTCGCCGCCCTCGCCGAGCACGCCCCGCACGTCCGGGTCACCGGTATCGCCGCCGGGCTGCACGCCGTGCTCCAACTGCCGCCCGGTTCCACGCCGGAGGCCGAGCTGCTGGCCCGTGCCGGGGCCGCCGGACTGGCCGTCAACGGCCTGTCCTGGCACCTCGCGGACCGGTCCGCGCCCGCTCCGGACGCCGCCCCGGCCCTGGTGATCGGCTACGCCACCCCGCCCGAGCACGCCTTCCAGGCCGCGCTGGACGCCCTGTGCGAGCTGCTGCGCGAGAGGTGAACGCCGGACGGTGAACGGCTACTTGTTGCGGTTGCCCAGCTCGAACAGCAGCATGATGAAGCCGGCGAAGGCGTGGATGCCGGCGGTGTAGATGACCAGGCGGATGCCGACGCGGCGGTTGGCCCACTTGCCGGCGTCGATGGTCTTCGCGGCGGGCTTCGCGACGGGGGCCGGGGCGGCGGCCTCAGCGGCCGCGGTGGCGGCCTGGACGGGGGTGGTGGGATCGGCCATGAGGGATCTCCTCCAAGGGTTCTGACGAAGGGTCAGTGGTTCGCGGCGGGGCCGCCGAGGCAGAGTTCACCGCCGGGGCTCTGCAGCAGGGTGTGGACGAAGAGCAGTTCGACGCCGTCCGGCGCGTCCGCGGCGATGCAGTGCGGGGTGAGCGAGTCGAAGTGGGCGGAGTCTCCGACGTCGAGGTGGTGGACCCGGTCGCCGAGGGTCAGCCTGAGCCGGCCCTGCAGGACGTACAGCCACTCCTCGCCGGGGTGGACCCGGACCACCGCGTCCTGCACGCCCGGGGGCACGTGGACGCGCAGCGCCTGCATGGCGCGGCCGGGGGCGCCGGCGCGGCGGTAGCCCCAGCCGCCGGCGCGGCCGGGCTCGATGGCGCCGCCGCGGACGACCGGGTCGGGTTCGGCCATGGTCTCGCCGAGCAGGCCGGAGACGGAGGTGCCGTAGGCGCGGGCGAGGCCGAGCAGGACGGGCAGGGAGGGCTGGCGGCGGCCGGTCTCCAGCCGGGACAGATAGGCTGGGGAGAGTCCGACCCGCGCGGAGGCGACTTCGAGGGTCAGGCGACTGCTGAGCCGGTGTTCCCGGAGGCGGGCGGCGAGGCCGGCCACCTCCTGGTCGTCGAGCCGGTCTCCCGGGGCGGCGTCCCCGGTCGGGCTGGTGGTCATGTGACCAGTGGACACCCGCCGTGCCGCTCGGGCAAGAAATTTGCCTCAGAGGCAAGAGAACCGTGCAGGCCTCACGGGCGCGGGATGTTGCGCAGGTTGCTGCGGGCCAGGTCGACCATCCGCCCGACCCCTCCGGAGAGCACCGTCCGCCCGGCCGCCAGCGCGAAGCCCTTCAGCTGGGCGGCCGTGATGCGCGGCGGGATGGACAGCGCGTTGGGGTCGGTGACCACGTCCACCAGGGCGGGCCCGGGCTGTGCCAACGCCTCCGCCAGCACCTCCCGGACCCTCGCCGGCTCGGTGACCCGCTTGGCCGGGATGCCCATCGCCCGCGCGATCCCCGCGTAGTCGACGTCCCCGTTGTCGATCTCGAACTCCGGGTAGCCGGAGACCAGCATCTCCAGCTTGATCATGCCGAGCGCCCCGTTGTTGAAGACGACGGTCTTCACCGGCAGCCGGTGCTTGGCCACCGTCAGCAGTTCGCCGAGCAGCATGCCGATCCCGCCGTCGCCGGCCATCGCGATCACCTGCCGCCCGGGGCAGGCCAGTTGGGCGCCGATGGCGTGCGGCAGGGCGTTGGCCATCGAGCCGTGCAGGAAGGAGCCGATCACCCGGCGGCGGCCGTTGGGCTGGAGGTAGCGGGCGGCCCAGACGTTGTTCATGCCGGTGTCCACGGTGAACACCGCGTCGTCGGCGGCCACCTCGTCGAGCACCGAGGCGACGTACTCGGGGTGGATCGGCAGGTGCTTCTCGATGTCCCGGGTGTAGGCGCCGACCACGCCCTCCAGCGCCCGGCAGTGCTTGCGCAGCATCTCGTCGAGGAAGGAGCGGTCCTGCCGGGCGTCCAGCAGCGGCAGGACGGCCCGCAGGGTGGCGGCGACGTCGCCGTGGACGGCCAGCTCCAGCGCGGTGCGGCGGCCGAGCCGGGTGGCGTCGTGGTCGACCTGGACGGTGTGCACCTGCGGCAGGAAGGAGTCGTACGGGAAGTCGGTGCCGAGCAGCAGCACCAGGTCGGCGGAGTGCAGGGCCTCGTGGCAGGAGCCGTAGCCGAGCAGGCCGCTCATGCCGACGTCGTACGGGTTGTCGTACTGGATCCACTCCTTGCCGCGCAGCGAGTGCCCGACCGGCGCGTTCAGCGCCTGCGCGGCCGCCATCACCTCGCTGTGCGCCCCGCGCACCCCCGCGCCGCAGAACAGTGCCACCTTGCGGGCCGCGTTGAGCAGCCGGGCCAGCTCCTGCACCTGGGACCAGGGCGGCGCGGCGACGGCCTGCTCGGTGAGGAAGTGGCTCGTCCCGGTCGGCCCGGCGGCGGGGAGCGCGGCGACGTCCCCGGGGAAGGCGAACACCGAGACGCCGTGCGAGCCGAGCGCGTGCTGGATGGCGATCCGCAGCAGCCGGGGCAGCTGGGCGGGGGTGGAGAGCATCTCGCACCAGGTGCTGCAGTCGGTGAACACCCGCTCCGGGTGGGTCTCCTGGAAGAAGCCGGTGCCGATCTGCCCGGACGGGATGTGCGAGGCGAGCGCCAGCACCGGCAGGCCACTGCGCTGGGCGTCGTACAGGCCCTGGATGAGGTGGGTGTTGCCGGGCCCGCAGGACCCGGCGCAGACCGCGAGCCGACCGCTGAGTTCGGCCTCGGCGGCGGCCGCGAAGGCACCGGCCTCCTCGTTGCGCACGTGCACCCAGCTGATGCCCTCGGCCCGCCGGATCGCGTCCACGACCGGGTTGAGGCTGTCGCCGACCACCCCGTAGACCCGCTCGACCCCGGCCTGCCGGAGCACCTCCACCATCTGTTCGGCCACGCTCGCCACGGGTGCTCTCCATTCGCCGGCCGATCGCCGCTCGCCGCCGGGCGCTCAGGACCGAGGCCGCCGGCTGCCGCAGGACACCTGCACCCTCCGGCGCCCCGGCCCGCTCCGCACCCGGAGCGGGCCCGAACAGGTGAACCGGCTACTCCGCCGCCAGGTGGTCCGCCCCCTGCCCGACCTTGCCGCTGACCAGGCCCGCCTGCGCCTGCCGCCGCGCGGGCTCGCGGCCGGGCGGCTGGCCGCACCGCTCCTGCGCCGGCGGCACCGTGGTCGGCAGGGTGACCGGCGCCCCGGCCTTCACCTGCACCGCCTCGCCGTCGTGCCGCAGGTGGAGCACCTCGCCGCGGCGCAGCGTGTACGTCGTCCCGTCGTGGGTGATCTGGACGCCGAGCAGCTGCCCGTGGACCATCAGCGAGAAGCCGAGCTTCATCAGCCCGGCCGGCAGCCGGGGCCGGAAGGACAGCGTCTCGCCGTGGTCGCGCAGCCCGCCGAAGCCGGCCACCAGGGCGATGCAGGCACCGGCGAGCGAGGCCATGTGCAGCCCGTCGCGGGTGTTGCCGCCCAGGTCCTGCAGGTCCATCAGCGCCGCCTCGGCCGTGTAGTCGTACGCGAGGTCGAGCTGGCCGACCTCGGCGGCGATCACCGCCTGGGTGCACGCGGAGAGCGAGGAGTCGCGGACGGTGAGGCGCTCGTAGTAGGTGAAGTTGCGGGCCTTCTGCTCGTCGGTGAAGGCGTCGCCGCGGACCTGCATGGCGAGCACCAGGTCCGCCTGCTTCACCACCTGCTTGCGGTACAGGTCGAAGTACGGGTAGTGCAGCAGCAGCGGGTACTTCTCGGGCGGGGTGCGCTCGAAGTCCCAGACCTGGTGGTGGGTGAAGCCGTCGGCCTGCGGGTGGACGCCGAGGTCCTCGTCGTAGGGGACGTACATCGCGGCGGCGGCGTCCCGCCAGGCGGCGGTCTCCTCGGTGTCGACGCCGAGTTCGCCGGCCTCGTGCGGGTGGCGGGCGGCGGCCTCGGCGGCGGCCCGCAGGTTCGCCTGCGCCATCAGGTTGGTGTACACGTTGTTGTCGGCGACGGCGCTGTACTCGTCCGGGCCGGTGACGCCCTCGATGCGGAACTTCCCGGCGACGTCGTGGTGGCCGAGCGAACGCCACATCCGGGCGGTCTCCACGAGCAGTTCGAGCCCGTACGCGCGCTCGAACTCGGCGTCCCCGGTGGCCCTGACGTAGCGGACGACGGCGGCGGCGATGTCGGCGCCGATGTGGAAGGCGGCGGTGCCGGCCGGCCAGTACCCGGAGCACTCCTCGCCGCGGATGGTCCGCCAGGGGAACACCGCACCGGCCAGGCCGAGTTGGGAGGCCCGCTCACGGGCCAGCGGGAGCGTGGTGTGCCGCCAGCGCAGGGCCTGGTTGACGGCGCCGGGCAGGCAGTAGGTGAGCACCGGCAGGACGAAGGTCTCGGTGTCCCAGAAGCTGTGCCCGTCATAGCCCGGACCGGTCAACCCCTTGGCGGGGATGGCCCGTTCCTCACTGCGGGCGCCGGCCTGCAGGACGTGGAAGACGGCGAACCGGACGGCCTGCTGGAGCTCGACGTCGCCTTCGATCTCGATGTCGCTGGTCTCCCAGAACTCCTTGAGGTAGTCGGCCTGTTCGGCGACGAGGCCGTCCCAGCCGGTGTACCGGGCGGCGGTCAGCGCGGCCTCCACCTGGTCCCGGACGGCGGGCAGCGAGCGGGTCGCGGACCAGCCGTAGGCCATCAACTTGACCAGCCGCAGCCGCTGTCCGGGCCGGAGCACGGTGGTGACGCTGATCCGGCAGTGGTCGACCTCGGCCTCGGCGACGGTGTCGAGCTCCTCCGGGCCCTCGATGACGTGGTCCATCCCGGCGGCGACCCGGATGCCGCTGTAGCGGGTGCGGTGCACCAGGACGGCCTTGCTGCCGCTCGCGTGGTGCACCTCGGGCAGCAGCGGCGCCTCCAGGACGGCCGAGGCCCGCGGGTCGCCCTCGGGGCCGCCGGGCAGCTGCTCGTTGGCGACCAGCTCGGACTGGAGCACGATCCGCACCGGCCCGTCCACCGCCTCGACGCTGTACTCGACGGCGGCGATCGCGCGCTGGGTGAGCGAGACCAGCCGGGTGGAGCGCACCCGGATGGTCCGGCCGGCCGGGGAGGTCCACTCGGCCTCCCGGTGCAGCAGCCCGTCCCGGAAGTCCAACCAGCGCTTGTGGCGGACGAGTTCGCCGTAGCGCAGGTCGAAGGGCTCGTCGTCGACCAGCAGCCGGATGATCTTGCCGTTGGTCACGTTGATGACGCTCTGGCTGGACTCCGGGTAGCCGTAGCCGCCCTCGCCGTACGGCAACGGGCGGAGCTCGAAGACGCCGTTCAGGTAGGTGCCGGGCAGGCCGTGCGGCTCGCCCTCGTCCAGGTTGGCGCGCAGCCCGATGTGGCCGTTGGAGAGCGCGAGCACCGACTCGGCGCGGGCCATCGAGGTGAAGTCCAGGCCGTGCTCGGCGATCTGCCAGGGGTCGACGGTGAAGTTGTCCACGCCGGTCATCGGACGTCGTCCTCCTGCAGCAGTTCGGCGAGGTCGTCGACGACCACGGTGGCGCCGTCCCGGCGCAGTTCGGCGGCCTGGCCGGTGCGGTTCACCCCGACGACGGCCCCGAAGCCGCCGGCCCGGCCGGACGCCACCCCGGCGAGCGCGTCCTCGAACACGGCGGCGTGCGCGGGCTCCACGCCGAGGGTGCGGGCGGCGTACAGGTAGGTGTCGGGGGCGGGTTTGCCCGGCAGGCCCTCGCGCCGCGCGACGACGCCGTCCACGATCACGTCGAACAGCTCCGCGATGCCCGCCGCCCGCAGCACGTCCCGGCAGTTGGCGCTGGAGGACACCACGGCGCTGGGCAGCCCGAGCGCGCGCAGCCGGTGCACGTACGCCACCGAGCCGTCGTACGGCTGGACGCCCTGCTCGCGGATCATCCGCAGCACGGTGTCGTTCTTGGCACGGCTGATCCCGTGCACGGTACGGGCGTTGGGCGGATCGGCCTCGGTGCCCTCGGGCAGGTCGACGCCCCGGCTGTGCAGGAACGCCCGGGTGCCGTCGAGCCTCGGGCGGCCGTCCACGTAGGCGTCGTATTCGGCGAGGGCGTCGAAGGGGACGAACTGCCCGCCGGTGCGGGCGGCTTCGGCGCGCAGGAAGGTGTCGAAGGTGTCCTTCCAGGCCGCGGCGTGCACCTTGGCGGTCTGGGTGAGGACCCCGTCGAGGTCGAAGAGGAAAGCGCGGATGTCGTCCGGTAGCCCCAGCATGGGTGCAGTCTTACCCGCGAACGCGGGGAAGCCGCCCATTTCCCGGCGGCGCGTCGCGGGAAGGGCGACTTCCGGTCACCCTCGGGGTGCCCCTGGCGCTACGGCCGGGTGTCAGGGCGAGTCGGGCATCTGCGCCTCGGCGGCCTCCGCCACCGCGAACACGGCGCCCTGCGGGTCCTGGACGACCGCCATCCGGCCGGACTGCATGTCGAACGGCGGCTGGATCACCGAGCCGCCCGCCTTGACCAGGGCGTCCACGGTGGAGTCGGTGTCGTCCACCGAGAAGTACGGCATCCAGTGCGAGGGCGTGCCCGCCGACAGGTACCCGGGGATCGGCTGCATGCCGCCCACCGTGCGGTCGCCGACGTTGAGCGAGAAGTAGCCGTCCATGCCCTGGATGGTCGCCGGGCGCAGCCCCAGCGCCGGCCGGTAGAAGCGGCCGGCGGCGTCGGTGTCGGCGGTGTTGAGCTCGTTCCAGACCAGCGCGCCGGGCTCGTTCACCACGCCCGCGCCGATGAAGTCCATGGCCTGCCAGACGCCGAACACCGCGCCGGTCGGGTCGGCGGCGACCAGCATCCGGCCGATCACGCCGACGTCCATCGCCGGGTAGAGGATCGTGCCGCCCTGCTCGGCGATGGCGGCGCCGGTCGCCTCGGCGTCGTCCGAGGCGAGGTAGGTGGTCCAGCTGACGGGCGGCAGCGGCTGGCCCTCGGGCGCGGACCGCGCCATGATCCCGGCGACCGGCCTGCCGTTGAGCATGCACACGGCGTAGCCGCCGAACTCGGCCGGCCCGACCTCGCCCTGCCAGCCGAACAGGTCGCGGTAGAAGTCGAGCGCGGCCTGCTGGTCGCTCGCCATCAGATCGATCCAGCACGGGGTGCCGGGCTTGTACGGAGCGGTCACTACGGGCATTGCTGGGCCTCCCGAAGGCAGTGGTCGCCGGCGTGGCCGCCGGGGCGGGCGGATCCGGGGCCGCCCGGTGCCGGGCGTCCGGTGCCCGCCGTCGGCGCGAACGGCGGTACACCGCCACCATCGGCCCGCCGCCGCGATCCCGCCACCGGACGGCGCCCTGGCGGGCGACGGTCACGTCCGCTCACGCCTCGTCGTGCCGCCGGGCCGTGACGAAGTACGGCTGCGCCTTGCCGCTCTGCACGTAGTCCTTGAGCCGCACCAGCAGTTCGGCCCAGGTGCCGGCGACCATCGGGACGCCCTCCTCGCTGCCCGGCTGCCAGCCGCCGTGCCGGAACAGCAGCCGGGTGCGCCCGGGCTCGTCGGGCTGGTCGGCGAGGTCCCAGCTGATCCAGGTGCCGGCCCAGTGCGGCGGGAAGGCCCCGGCGTTGGTCCACACCACCCGGTCCTGGTCGGCCCGCTCGCGGCGCAGCCGGAACGGCTCCGGGACGTCGGGGAAGTCGAACAGCAGGACGTCGCCCTCCCGGTCCACGGCGGTGGTCCACCAGCTGGTCAGCCCGTCGTGCGTGTTGAGCGCGGCGAGGACGACGTCCCGGGGTGCGGCGACGTCGATCTGCAGGGCGATCTCGGGCATGGGGTCCGCCTTTCGGTGCGCGCCCCCTCGTCCCCGTGTCGGGCCCCTCCGCGGGTTCTCCCGGCCACCATGGCACGACCCCCGGGCCCCCGCGCCCTGGAGGGCGCCGGCCCGGGGGTCGTCCCCGTGTCACGGTGCGGTCAGCCGCCGCTGCCGTAGGTGGTGTTCGCGCAGATGTCGTCGTCCGCCGAGCGGGCGTCGTTGGTGACGGTGGTGGGCAGCGGTGCCGGGGGCGTCGGGGCGCCCGTGGCCGTACCGCTCGCCGCCGCGCCGGTCGTGCCGCCCGCGCCGGGGGCCGTGCCGCCGTTGGCCGCGGCGAAGTCCTTGCCGACGATCAGGGTCACGCCCGGCGAGTTGCCGGCCTCGACGCTGGCGCCCGGGAACAGCGCGGCGACCTTCTCGGCGTTCGCCTTCTGCCCGGCCCCGTACTCGACCATGGTGGTCCTGTACTTGGTGCTCGCCGCCTGGCCCGCCGTGGTGGCGGCGAACTTGGCGGCCTTCAGCTGCTCGGTCGCCTTGCCGGCCAGGCCGTTGTTGATCGTCCCGTTGTAGACCGCCACCTTGATCGACGCGTTACTGGTGTCCGCGGCCGGTGCGGCGGGCGTGCTGGGCGCGGCCTGCTGCGGCGCGGTCTGGGCGTCCGGGCTGGCGGGGGCGTCCGGCTGCTGGCCGGTGGCGTTCTGCCCGTCGATCGTCCGGTCCGCCTTGAGGGTCTCCCAGAGCTTGTTGGAGTCCGGCTGGATCAGGTCGATGTTGGCGTCCTGGGTGCGGTAACGCCAGGGTGCCGTCACGAACTTGAGGTCGTGCATGTCGATGTTCTTCAGCGACAGGCCGAACGAGAGCAGCTTGTCCGCGGAGGCCAGCCCCGGGTCCACGGTCAGCGACTTGGTGGCGGCGTCGGCCAGCGGCAGCAGGTTGGTGGGGCTCAGCCCGTCCTTCTTGACCTTGGTGGCGAGCGAGCTGAGGAAGGCCTGCTGGCGCTTCATCCGGCCGATGTCGGAGCCGTCGCCGATGCCGTGCCGCAGGCGCACGTAGTCGAGCGCCTTCTGGCCCTCCACGGTCTGCTTGCCCTGCGGCAGGACGAGGTCGCCCTTCTTCTTCAGGTTGGGGTTGATGTCCCCCTCGTAGATCGCCTTCGGGAGGCAGACGTCGACGCCGTTCACGGCCTTGGTCATCGAGGCGAAGCCGTTGAAGTCGACCACGATGGTGTGGTCGACCCGGATCCCGGTGAGCTTCTCGATCGTGTTCTGGGTGCAGGCCGGGTTGCCGTCGTCGCTGCCGCCGGTCGAGAACGCGGCGTTGAACAGGTCGGTGCCGCCCTTGGTCCACTTGCCGTTGGGGAGCTTGCAGGACGGTATCTGGACCATCGCGTTGCGCGGGATCGAGATGCCCACCGCGTGCTTGTGGTCGGCGTAGACGTGCAGCAGGATCGTGGTGTCCGAGCGGGCGCCGCCGTCCTCGCCGCCGCCGAGGTCGGCGTTGTTCTTGCCGCGGCTGTCCGAGCCGATCAGCAGCACGTTGACCGGCTTGTTGCCGTCCGCGTCCGCCTGCGCCTCCGGCGGGCGGTCGGTGGCTATCGCGTCGCCGTCGAAGGACTTGATGTTGGCGTTCAGCTTGAAGTAGATCGCCCCGCCGGCGCCCGCGATCAGCACCAGCACACCGGCCGCCGACCACGCCACGATCTTCTTCACGTTCCGCTTCGGCTTGCGGCTGTTGCGCGCCGCCGCCCGGCCGCCGCCGGCCGCCGCCTCCGACCGGCCGCCGTCCTTGCCGTCCTTGCCGCCGTCCCGGCCGCCGTCCTTGCCACCCCGGCCGCCGCCCTTGCCCTGAGCGGCACGCCGGGCCTCCGCCCGGCCGCCAGTGCGCGGCGGCGGCACGGCTCCGCCGCCCTCCGTCGTGAGCGCGCCGGGCTCGTTCTCACCCCGAGCCGGGCCCTCGCCCCACTGACCTGACATGCGCGTACCTTTCACCGACGGAAGCGACGCCCCGGACGATCTGGCGCACCGCACACAGGGAGACGGCCGAAACCGGTCCCAGGTTGCACATACGAACGTTGATACAAACCGACCAACGTGGCTTCCGATCATATTTAGGCCCGACGTGATCACCGACCTCCGGTACACCACCAGCCACGGCCGCCATCTCCCAATCCCCCTACAGAACACCCGAAACCGGCCGATTCCAACGTGACCTACGCCACGTCCGCCACGCACCGGCAACCCCACGAGACACCACACGTCACACAAGCACCACCGTCCGACCGGCCCGGGGGTTTTCCTCCCCCCGCCCCTGGGGCTGCCCCCGTTTCTCAAGGCCCGTTCGCTAGACCACACTCATCACCATGACCACCGACACCGCGGGGACGCCGACCGCGCAAACCCGGCCGCCGCAGCCCGCCGGACCACCGGACACCGCCCAGTCCGGCACCGGCGGCAGCGACTTCGCCCAGCTGAGCCGCCGGATCACGGCCGAGGGCCTGCTCGACCGGCGCCCGGTCTACTACACCGTCCGCGCGGGCCTCGTCCTCGCCGCGTTCCTCGGCGGCTGGTGGGCCATGTTCGCCCTCGGCGACACCTGGCTCCAACTCGCGCTGGCCGCCGCCATGTCCATCGTCTTCGCCCAACTGGGACTACTGGCTCACGACCTGGCCCACCGTCAGGTGTTCACCGGCCGCCGGGCCGGCGAGCTCGGCGGCCGCATCGTCGCCAACCTCCTGATGGGCATGAGCTACGGCTGGTGGATGAACAAGCACACCCGCCACCACGCCAACCCCAACCACGAGGAGCGGGACCCGGACGTCTCCCCCGACCTCGTCGTCTGGTCCCAGCGCCAGGCCCGGCAGGCCAGCGGCCTCGCCCGCTTCATCGGCCGCCGTCAGGCCTTCCTCTTCTTCCCGCTGCTCCTGCTCGAAGGCCTCAACCTCAGCTTCAACAGCTTCCGCGCGCTGCGCAGCCCGATCATGAAGCGCCCGTACCTGGAGGGCGTCCTGCTGGTCGTCCACTTCGCCGCCTACCTCGGGCTGGTCTTCGCCGCCCTCCCGGTCGGCAAGGCCTTCGCCTTCCTCGCCATCCACCAGGCCCTGCTCGGCGTCTACCTCGGCTGCGTCTTCGCCCCCAACCACAAGGGCATGCTGATGGTCACCCCCGGCATGCGGCTCGACTTCCTCCGCCGCCAGGTCCTCACCTCCCGCAACGTCCGCGGCGGCTTCTTCCTCGACGCCCTGATGGGCGGCCTCAACTACCAGGTCGAGCACCACCTCTTCCCCAGCATGCCCACCCCGGCCCTGCGCCGCGCCGCCCGGATGACCCGCACCTTCTGCGCCGAGAAGGAGATCCCCTACTACGAGACCGGCCTCTTCCGCTCCTACCGCGAGATCCTCGCTCACCTCCACCACACCGGCGCCCCCCTCCGCACCCCGTCCTGACCCACCCCTCCGGTCCCACGACGGGCGGCCCATCCGCCCGCACCCCGAAAACCCAGCGGCACCCCGGCAGCACGAACAGCCGGGGTGCCGCTGTCACTCTCGTTCACGACCCGTCCGGCGGAAACCGGGATCCTTCGGCCACCCGAAGGACCGGCGCCGACTCCGGTCGACTTCAGTCGAGTTCGTCCATTCCGGGGCCGCCGGGCCGCACTCGGCTCCGTGCCGTTGGAGGGGAGCCCGAGCCGCTCGGCGAGCGCGTCGGCAAGCTCCCGACGGCGTCCGATCAGCCCCGGGGACTCCCCCGGTCGTGCGACGGCCCGTACCGCGACGGCCGCTCGGGCCGCTCGCTCAGGGGCCGCTCGCTCAGGAGCCGCGATCGCGGCCAGGCGCGGGGGACGAAACCCACCGGCGCGGTCAGCTGCCCGCCGGACACGAAAAAGGCCAGGTCAGAGGAGGTCTGACCTGGCCTTCGGTGTGGTGGGCCACCAGGGGCTCGAACCCTGAACCTACGGATTAAAAGTCCGCAGCTCTGCCAATTGAGCTAGTGGCCCGCGGCCCCGGTCCCGGTCGGGGAGGGCCATCGTGATCCTACCCGGTGGGGCCCAGGGCTCCGCCAGTGGATTGCGCGGGCGCGCCGGGGGTGGGGAACGGGGTGTAGTGGGCGGCGCGGACGCGGCGGAGCCAGGATTCGACGGGGCGCGGGTCGGGGGCGGCCGGGAGGACGCCGGGGCGGGCGAGGCGGTCGGCGGCGTCGGCGAGCAGGGATTCGGCGACGGCGGGGCGGTCGGCGATGCGTTCGCCCAGGTCGCGGACGTGTTCGGGGTCGGGGAGGCGGACCAGGTTGCGGCCCGTCTCGTGCAGACGGACGGCCTGTTCGACCAGCCGGACCAGGTGCCGGGCGTGCTTGGCGGCCCGGCGGCGGGTGGCCGGGTCGGTGGTGTCGCGGGTCAGCAGTTTGCGGAACTGCTGCTCTGCGTAACCGAGATAGGCCTTCCGGACGGCCGGCGCGCTGAGGAAACTCGAGCGGATCTCGACCAGTTCACCACCGAGCGGGGTGCGGATCTCGTACAGGTCGTCCGGCAGCCAGACGAGTTCGGAGGCGGTCGGGTTGCAGGACAGCGCCAGGCGGCACCACTTGGCGGCCTCGTGCAGGGTGACGTCGGGCCCGGTGGTGACGTGCGACTCGGCCGGTCGGTGCAGGCCGTGCAACTCCTCGGTGGGGGCGGCGTACAGGCCGAGCCGGTCGATGTCGGAGCCGGCGTGGGCGAAGCCGTACGCGGTGGAGCCGACAACGCCGGCGAGCAGCACGGTGCCGGGCACGGTGCCGGGCGCGGCGGGTGCAGCAGCTGCGGCGGGTGCGGCGGGTGCGGCGGACATCATCGGACTCCTCTCGGCCGGGCGGGCGGTGGCGGCGCCGGTACCGCATCCTCGCCGGTCCGGGCCGCGCCGGGCGAACGATTTCCGCTCCGGACGCTGCCCGGCCGGAGCGCCGGGTAGCGTACCGGCCATGTCGACCACCAACTCCGACGAGGTCCTCCTCGTCACCGGCGCCGGCCGCGGCATCGGCGCCGCCACCGCCCTGCTGGCCGCCCGCCGCGGCTACCGGGTCTGCGTCAACTACCGTGCGGACGAGGCCTCGGCCACCGCCGTGGCGGACGCGATCCGGGCCGAGGGCGGCACCGCGCTCGCCGTCCGGGCCGATGTCACCCGCACCGCCGAGGTGGAGCGGCTGTTCACCACCGTGGACGCCGAACTCGGGCTGCTCACCGGCCTGGTGAACAACGCCGGCACGCTGGAGAAGCAGTGCCGGCTGGAGGACATCGACGAGGACCGGCTGAACCGGATCTGGGCCGCCAACATCACCGGCCCGTTCCTGTGCGCGGCCCAGGCCGTCCGCCGGATGTCCACCCGGCACGGCGGCCGCGGCGGCGCCATCGTCAACGTCTCCTCGGCCGCCTCCCGGCTCGGCTCGCCCAACGAGTACGTCGACTACGCGGCCGCCAAGGGCGCCGTCGACTCGATGACCCGCGGCCTCGCCCTGGAGGTCGCCGCCGAGGGCATCCGGGTCAACGCCGTCCGCCCCGGCCTGATCCACACCGACATCCACGCCCTCGGCGGCGAGCCCGGCCGGGTCGACCGGGTCGCCCCCGGGCTGCCGATGCAGCGCGGCGGACGGCCGGAGGAGGTCGCCGAGGCGATCCTCTTCCTGCTCTCCCCGGCCGCCTCGTACACGACCAACGCGTTCCTGGACGTCTCCGGCGGACGCTGAGGCGGGTTCCGGGCGCCCGGAGCGGGTACCCCGGGCGCCCGGCGCTGATCCGGCGCCGATGCGAGCTGGCTCCGGATCGGCGTCCGGCGGACGCTGAAAGGCTCCCTCCGGTTTCCTTCCGCCGGCCCGCTCCCCGCCCGTACGGTGGGGCCATGACCGACGCCTTCATCGACATCCCCGGTGTGCGCAACTTCCGTGACGCGGGCGGGATCGGCGCCCTGCGGCGGGGCGTGCTCTACCGCTCCGGTTCCTTCCACACCCTCACCGAGGAGGGCGCCCGGCGCCTCAAGGACCTCGGCCTGCGCACCGTCCTCGACCTGCGCAGCCCGGTCGAGCTGGAGGCCTGGCCCGACCTGCGGCACGGCCTCGACCTGGAGTCCCTGAACCTGCCGACGCTACCCGCCAACCGCGAGGACGTCGACCAGCCCTGGCCCGAGGACCAGGCCGCCCTCTACCCCTTCATGGCCGAGCACGCCGGTCCCTCGCTCGCCGCCGTCGTCCGCCGTCTCGCCGCCCCCGGCGGGCTGCCCACCGTCGTGCACTGCGCCGTCGGCAAGGACCGCACCGGCCTGACCATCGCCGTCCTGCAGTCCCTGCTCGGCGCCTCGGAGACGGACGTCACCGCCGACTTCCTGCGCTCCAACGTCGGCCTCGGCCTCGACCAGGGCCCCACCCCGTACCTCGACGAGACCGGCACCGAGCGCATCTCCCGTCCCGTCGGCGCCGAACTGCTCGCCTCCGCCCTCGGCTGGATCCGCGCCCGGCACTCCTCCATCCCCGCCTACCTCCGGGCGCACGGCGTCACGGAGGAGGAACTGACCGCCCTGCACGCCAACCTGTCCGCCTGACCCGGCCCTGACCTGACCTGCCCGGACCTGTCCGGCCCCCTATCCCCGGCGCTCGAAGCGCCACCACTGGGTGGGGGAGTCGGTGTCCTCCCACTGGTGGACGGCGCGGTCGGGCGGTGCGGCGGCGGTGAGGGGCTTGCCGCTGATGAAGCTGGTGATGGTGTAGGTGCCGGGGTCGTCCACGTGGGCTTCGAGCAGCCACTCCTGGGCGCCGAAGGCGTTGGCGGACCACTGCTGGATGGGGACGCCGTTGTCGGGCGAGGCGCCCGCGACGTCGAGGCGCTTGCCGCTGGCGACGTTCTCCAGGTGGCAGAGGGCGCCGCCCGGGTGGACGGCGGTGAGCTGCCAGAGCTGGGCGTCGGAGCCGTCGTCCGCGCCCTGGCGGACGCGGGCGCCGCTGCGCCGGCTGCCGTCGGCGACTTCGAGCAGCAGGCAGCTGCCGACGTTGCGGATCAGGTAGCGGCCGTCGGTGATCGCGGTGTCAGTCACGGTCGAAGTCTGCCATCGGGGACCGACAGGCCTCGTGGCCGAAAACGGCGGCGGGGACGGCGGCACGGGGGTCGAGGGTGCGGGGGGCGCCGCCGACGCGGTACCCGGCGCCGACCCCGCCCGTGCCCCCCGCCTATGCTGCGGCGAATGTCTTCCGACCACGTTCCGCCGCACCGTCAGCAGCCCACCCTCCTGGAGGCGGTGGCCGCGTTGGAGGCGGTGGCCGTCGCCGGGGAGGACGAGCGCTTCGGCCCCGCGCTGGGCCTGGTGGGCGGGCTGTTCGGGTCGGCCGCTCCGGCCGAGGTGGCGGCGGCCGGCCCCCGGCTGGCCGCGCTGCTGCCGGACGCCCCGCCGTTCCCCCGGGCGCACCTGGCGATGGTCGTGGGCGCCTGCGTGGAGAACGGCGCCGACCCGGCCGCCTGCGCGGGCCCGGTGCTGGCAGGCCTGCGCGGGGCACTGACCGGCGCGCAGCACCTGGTGCAGCGGTGGGCGGAGACCGGCGGCGGCCCGCTGCCCGACCCGGAGGGGGATGATCCGGTCGAGGCGCACGACCGGATCGCGGATCCGGCGCGCCTGGACGCCTGGCACGCGCACCTGGCCGTGGTCGCCTGGTGGACGCTGCACCTGTGGCAGCGGGCCGCCTGGGCGGTGTACGCGCACGCGCCGGTGCGCGGCGAGTCGCGCACCTCGGGCGTGACGGACGTGCTGCTGGAGCTGTTCGGCCGGTACGAGGGCGGGCAGCACGACTTCAAGGGCCTGGCGTCGCTGGCGCTGATGCTCGACGACGAGCCGCTGCTGGTGCTGGACCGCCCCACCGGCACCGGTTACCTGCTGCGCATGGACGGGCTGGGCGACACCTTCCAACTGCACACCCTGCTCGCCGACGTGCTGATCGGCGGCGGCCACCTGCCGGGCACCCGGCCGGACCCGGAGGTGGTGGCGCTGGCCCGCACCGCCGTCCTGGACGGCCGCCTGGTGATCGCGACCGGCGCGTTCAACCTGGTCGCCCCGGACGGGTCGTGGCTGTGGAACGAGGGGACGCCCGGCGACATCCCGGTGGTGGACGGCGTCCGCACCCTGGTGCTGGACCCGCTGCCGTACGAGCGCAGTTGGTCGGCCGGGCGGTTCATCCAGGAGATCCCGGGCGACCTGCGGCTGGAGCGGGTGCTGACCCCGGCGGAGGCCGCGCAGCGGCTGGCCCGTACGGCGCCGGCGCAGAGCGCGGAGCAGGCGTTCCGGTAGCGGCCTGCCTGCCGGCGGTAGCGGCCCGGTCGGCCGCGCCGGACGGCCGGGTTAGGGTCGGAGACCGGAACAGGAAATCGAGAGACAACCTCTACGAGTGGAGTCGACGATGGCGAAGGTCCCGAACGTGCTCTCGGCCGCCGCGCCCGCCGCGCTGACCGCGGCGAGCGGTCTGGTCGGCGGTTACGGCGTCGCGCGCTGGAGCGGCCGGCGCGAACTGGGCGGCGCGGTGCTGGCGGTGGCCGGTGCCGGGGCGGCCGCGCAGTGGCACCGCAGCTCGGGCGCGGCCACCGCGGCGGCGCTGACCGGCCTGTACGTGGCGGCGTTCGGCGGCTCGCACCCGCTGGCGAAGAGGATCGGCGCCTGGCCGTCGGTCTTCGCCGTCACCGGTGTGGTCGCGGCGGCCTCGACGGCTGCGACGGCGCTGGCCGCCCGCAAGCGGTAACCGGCGCAGGCCCTCCGACGGACCGCTCGCCGGCCTCACCCACCGCGGCCTCACCCACCGGCCCGAGCCGACCTCACCGGCCTCACCCACCGGCCCGAGCAGGCCTCGCCGGCCTCACCCACCGGCCCGAGCCGATCTCACCGCACCGCCGCGCCGAACCGCGCCTCGAACGCGGCCCGGTTCGCCGAGACCGGTGAGCGGTCCCACACCGCGAACACCACCCGCTCGAAGGCCGCCCCGTACCGGGCCAGCGCGCCCTCGAAGGCCTCGGCGACCTGGCCGGGGTCGTTGCGGAACACCCCGCAGCCCCAGGCCCCGAGCACCAGCGCGCGCACCTCGTGCCGGGCCGCCGCCGCGAGCACCCGGACGGCCCGCTCGGCGAGCACGCCCCGGACGTCCACGTCGGCCGAACGCCGTTCCAGCTGACCGGCGTTGGGCGCGGGCGAGGTCAGGAAGGTGACCGGGTACGGCCGCGCCAGCAGGTCACCGCCCCGGCCGCGGACCACCGGCACGTCGGGCGAGACGATCACCCGGTGGCTGTACCGGAGGTCGGTGGAGGCGCGATGCGCCTCGTAGTAGTCCGGCGCCTCCAGCAGGCAGGTGTACAGCAGCGCGCTGCGGCACAGGTCCTCCTCCTGGGCGCGGGCCCCGCGCAGGTAGCCGCCGCCGGGGTTGCGCGCGGAGGCGAAGTTGAGCACCCCGACCGGGCCGGCCCCGTCCTCGACCAGGCGCCGGGCGGCCTCGATGCTCCCCTCGGCCGTCACCTCCACCGGCCCGCGCGGCCCGGGCCCCGGGTCCCCGGCCCGCAGCAGCGCGTCCAGCGCCTTCGGCGCGTACGACACCGTACCGGCCCTGGCGGCCGCCAACTGCTCCCCCACCGGCACGAGTTCGCCGCCGGCTGCCCGGTAGCTCCCCCGCTCGGCGATCTCCTCGTTCACCCGCGCCACGTCATGCAGTCTGCTGCTCATGTCCGGGACGCTACGGGACTTCCGTAGTGGCGCGCCACAGGTTATTCTCAACCACAGAACAACACCTCGGGGGAATCGGGGGAACGCGAAGGGCCCGCTCCAGTCCATGGAGCGGGCCCTTCGTGTGTGCTCGGCTACGTCGTCCGTGCTCGGCTACCGGTGGTCACCCACCGGCCGTACGGCGTCAGTTCTTCCAGCGCGGCTTGCGGTCGTCGCGGTTGAAGCCGCCACGGTCACGGTCGAAACCGCCCGAACGGGCGCCACGGTCGCCACCGCGGTCATCGCGGTTGAAGCCACCACCGGAGGCCTGCGGACGGCCACCGGAGCGGTGGTCGTCACGACGCGCGAACGGACGGCTGCTGCTGCCGCCGCCGCGCTCGTCGCGGTCCCGGCCGAAGGACGGGCGGTCACCGAAGGAACGGGCCGGACGGTCACCGAAGGAACGGCCGCCACGGTCGTCACGGTCCCGGTTGAAGCCACCGCGGTCACGGTCGAAGCCACCGGAACGGGCCGGACGGTCACCGAAGGAACGGCCGCCACGGTCGTCACGGTCCCGGTTGAAGCCGCCACGGTCACGGTCGAAACCGCCCGAACGGGCGCCACGGTCGCCACCGCGGTCATCGCGGTTGAAGCCACCACCGGAACGACGGTCGTCACGGTCCCGGTCGAAACCACCACCGGAACGACGGTCGTCACGGTCACGGTCGAAACCACCGGAGCGACGGTCGTCACGGTCACGGTTGAAGCCACCACCGGAACGGCGGTCGTCACGGTCACGGTCGAAACCGCCCGAACGACGGTCGTCACGGTCACGGTTGAAGCCACCACCGGAGCGACGGTCGTCACGGTCCCGGTCGCGGTCCCGGCCGAACGCCGGGCGCTCGGTGCGCGCCTCGCGGTACGACGGCGTGCGCTCCTCGGCCTGCGGCGCGGCGGCCGGAGCCGTCGCCTCGGCGGCCGGAGCCTGCGCAGCGTCCTCGTCGCCCGCCTCGGCGGCCGGGGCCTCGTCCTCGATGCCCAGCTCGGCCCGCTCGCGCGCGGCCCGGGCGGCGAGGCGGTCGGCCTCGTCGCGCAGCTCGGTGGCGCGGCGCTGCGCGCGCTCCAGCTGGCGGGTCATGTCGGCGAGCTCGCGCTCGGCGGCACCGGCGATGTTGGCGGCGCTCTCGGCCTGCACCTCGGTGAGCGAACGGGCGCCGGTGATCTTGGCGACCTCGGCGTCGAAGGCGTGGTCGAGGATGTGGCGCGAGGCGTCGACGCCCGCGTCCTCCATCAGGCGGAAGACGCCACGGCGCTGGTGCGGCAGCACCAGGGTGACGACGGCGCCGGAGCGGCCGGCCCGCGCGGTGCGGCCGGAGCGGTGCAGGTAGTCCTTGTGGTCGCCGGCCGGGTCCACGTTGAGGACCAGGTCGATGCCGTCGACGTGGATGCCGCGGGCGGCGACGTCGGTGGCGACGACGACGTTGACGTAGCCGTCCTTGAAGTCGCCGAGGACGCGGGTACGGGCGCCCTGGGTCATGCCGCCGTGCAGCGCGTCGGCCTTCACGCCGGCCTCGATGAGCTGCTCGGCGACGCGGTCGGCGCCCATCTGGGTGCGGACGAAGATGATCGTGCGGCCCTTGCGGGCGGCGATCGCGTTGGTGATCGGCGCCTTGTCCTTGGGCTTCACCACGAGGATGTGGTGGGTCATGGTGGTGACCGCGCCGGCCGACGGGTCGACCTCGTGGGTGACCGGGTTCTTCAGGTAGCGCTTGACCAGGGTGTCGATCTCGTTCTCCAGGGTGGCGGAGAACAGCAGGCGCTGGCCGCCGGCCGGCACCTGGTCGAGGATCTCGGTGACCTCGGGCAGGAAGCCCATGTCGGCCATCTGGTCGGCCTCGTCGAGCACGACGGTCTTGACGTCGGCGAGCTTGGCGCTGCCGCGGTTCAGCAGGTCGCGCAGACGGCCGGGGGTGGCGACCAGGATGTCGACGCCGCGCTCCAGCGCGTAGATCTGGTTCGACATCGAGGTGCCGCCGCAGACGACCTTCAGCTTGAGGCCGAGCACCGAGCCGAACGGCTCCAGGGCGTCGGCCACCTGCATGGCCAGCTCGCGGGTCGGGACGAGGATCAGGCCGCGCGGGTGCTTGGGCTTGGTGCGCTCGCCGTCGGCGAGGCGCGTCAGCAGCGGCAGGCCGAAGCTGAGGGTCTTGCCGGAGCCGGTACGGCCACGGCCCAGGACGTCCTTGCCGGCCAGCGCGTCCGGGATGGTCGCGGCCTGGATCGGGAACGGGGTGGTGACGCCACGCTTGGCGAGCGCGCGCACGACGTCGTCGTGCAGGCCCAGGTCACCGAAGGTGATGGTGGGCTCGGCGTCCTCGGCCTCGGCCTCGGCCTCGTCGAGCTCGGCGTCGGTGTCGACGTCCTCGACCTCGACGGTCTCGGTGACGGCGTCGGTCGGCTCGACCTCGACGGCGTCGGGGGTGGATTCGGTGGTGACATCGGCGGCGGACTCGCTCGCGGGCATGGCGAAGCGGGCGTCGTCAACGAGAGACATGCAAAACCTTCCGGAAGTGGCACGCGCCAAAGTCCGGGGTTCTGTTTCACAACCGCCTCTATGCGGTCAGCCACGGATCGCCGGAACGCGCCAAGGGCGCCAGATGGGAATAGGGCGCCAGTCAAATGAATCAAACGAACGATCTACCACCATAGAGGACCCTCGGGATCAGAGGCAAATGCCCTGGCCAGCCCCCTAATGCCCACCCGCCCGCGGGCTCGGGGCCGAGGAACCGGAACTACCGGCCGAGGGCTCCGGGGTCGGCGGGACGGTCGCGGCGGGTGAGGTGCGCCCGGGCTCGGGGGAGGTCGACGGGTGGCTGCTCGGCGAGGCCGACGGCGTGCCCGCAGCTCCGCCGGCGGAGCGGCCGTCACCGGTGCCGCCCGCGCCCCCGGCGCCTCCGGTGCCCGCCTGACCGCCGGTACCGGCCGACGCACCGGAGCCCTGCCGGGGCGCGGGGCTGGCGCTCACGCCGCCTGCCGAGTCGTTCACGCCGGTGGCACCCGGCGCGGCGTCGACGGCGGGCGCCCCCGGCACCGGGACCACGCCGGCGGCCGCGCCGTTCACGCCGGGCACCACCTCGCCCGCCACCGTGGCCGTCGCCCCACTCGGCGCGTTCTCGCCCTGCACGCCCCCCGGACGCTCCGGGCGCCCGGACGCACCACCCGAGTGCCCGCCGGTCGGCGAGGCCGACGGACCGGCCGTCGCCCCCGGCCTGCCCGCCGGACCGACCTGTCCGACCGGCGCCACGCCGTGCTGCTCCTCCGCCCCACCCGGGCCGACCGACATGCACCCCGTCAGCCCCAGCCCGGCCACCGCCAGCACCGCCGCCGCCCGAAGTCCCGCCGCCCGAAGTCCCGCCGCCCGCGGCCCCGCCGGACGAACCGTACGAAGTCCCGCCACCCGCACCGAAGCCGTACGCACCGAAGCCACCGAGCTTCCTCTCCACCGCCCCACCCGGGCCGCCCACTGCTCGCGCGGCCGCTTTTCGGTGCCCAACGCGCGCCCGCCCCGACGGGACACGGGCAGCGCGCCAGGAAGCGCCCGGGCCCCCGGCCGGACCGGGCGGACCGGGCGGACCGGGCGCCCCGGCTCAGCCCCAGAGCGCCGAGGCCAGCCCCGCCCCCGCGTACACCGCGGCCAGCCCCGCCACCACGCTGCCCACCACGTTCGCCAGCGCGTACCGCCCGGCCCCGGTCTCGACCAGCCGCAGCGTCTCGTACGAGAAGGTCGAGTACGTGGTCAGCGCCCCGCACAGCCCCGTCCCCAGCAGCACCTGGACCTGCGCAGACGCGGCACCCGCCACCACCGCCCCGGTCACCAGGCCGAGCACCAGGCTGCCGACCACGTTCACCGTGAACGTCCCCCAGGGGAACACCGAGTCGCGCCGGGCCTGCACCGCCCGGTCGGTCAGGTACCGCAGCGGCGCCCCGACCACCGCGCCCGCCACCACCAACAGCCAGTTCACCCCGAAGCCCCTTCCCGCCCCACGTACCTGACCACCTCGCAGCGGTCCAGCAGCACCAGCCCCTCCGCCACCAGCCCGTCCAACTGCGGCAGGAACGCCCGCACCCGCTCCTCCTCGTCCACGATCACCACCGCCACCGGCAGGTCCTCGCTCAGCGACAGCAGCCGTGCCGTGTGCACCAGCGACGACGCCCCGAACCCCTCGATCCCCCGGAACACGCTCGCCCCGGCCAGCCCCGCCGCCCGCGCCCGGTGCACGATCTCGCTGTACAGCGGCTTGTGGTGCCAACGGTCGTTCTCCCCCACCAGCACGGTCAGCCGCAGCGCCGGCCCGCTCAGCCGGCTCACCGCGCACCCCCGGCGCCGCGGCCGATCAGACGCCGCGCCAGGACGGCCGCCGCCCACACCGCGCCGAGCGCGCCCAGCAGCGTCAGGCCCAGGTACGCCAGCCCGATCCCGGGCCGCCCCGCCTCCACCAGCCGCCGGATGTCCACCGCGTACGTCGAGAAGGTGGTGAAGCCGCCCAGCACCCCGGTGCCGAAGAACGGCCGCAGCAGCGGATGCGCCGGACGCCCCTCGGTGATCACCACCAGGAAGACCCCGATCACCGCACAGCCGACCACGTTGATCAGCAGCGTCGTCCACGGGAACACCGTCGGCCCGTCCGCCCGGGCCAGCCCGGCCCCGTACCTCGCCACCGCCCCGATCGCCCCGCCGACCGCGACCACCGCCACGGTCGGCCCCTGCCCCCGCCACACCGGCGGCCGCCTGCGGGCCACCGCTTCGCCGTCCACCGGCCGGGTTCGCGCCGGCCCGTCCACCGTGCCGTCCGAGGTCGCCATAGCCCCATCAAACACCGGCTCCCGCCACCTGGCACACCGTCACTCCAGACCCGACAATGATCCGGTGGAGATGACCCGGGAAGAGTTCGAGACGCTGGTCAGTGACGCCCTCGACCAGATTCCCCCGCAGCTCGCGGCCATGATGGACAACGTCGCCGTCTTCGTCGAGGACGAGCCCGACCCCGCCGACCCGGAACTCCTCGGCCTCTACGAGGGCACCCCGCTCACCGAACGCGGCGAGTGGTACGCGGGCGTCCTGCCCGACCGGATCCTCATCTACCGCGGCCCCACCCTCCGGCACTGCGAGACCCACGACCAGGTCGTCGAGGAGGTCCGCACCACGGTCATCCACGAGGTCGCCCACCACTTCGGCTTCGACGACCACGAACTCGACGAACTCGGCTGGTCCTGACCCCCTGCCCGGGCCGCCCCCACCCACCCGGCCGAAACCCGTTTTGGCGATCCGCCCGGCATCCCATATGCTTCTCGACGTCCCCGAACGCTGGAAACAGCGGGACAGGCCGCAAGCCCTCATCGTCTAGTGGCCCAGGACGCCGCCCTTTCAAGGCGGTAGCACGGGTTCGAATCCCGTTGGGGGCACGCAGTACCGTAGTAAAAGCAGTGCCGCAAGACCTTAGTGGGCAACCACTACAAGGTCCCGTGGAGCAGTTGGTTAGCTCGCCACCCTGTCAAGGTGGAGGTCGCGGGTTCAAGTCCCGTCGGGATCGCTCGTCTCGCAAGAGACGGTGCAGTACGGCCAGGTAGCTCAGTTGGTACGAGCGTCCGCCTGAAAAGCGGAAGGTCGCCGGTTCGACCCCGGCCCTGGCCACATAGCCTGACCAGGCACGATGCCCTCGAAGCAGCTCGCTTCGGGGGCGTTTTCGTGCCGTTTGACGCCAACGGCACAGCGGACGGTCAGGCCCTCCGCGTCTTTGCCGCACCTCCACCGCACCTGCCGTCACCCCGCGCCGGCGTGACGGTGGGGCACGAAGCGCATCGTCGTCCTTCCGTCCAGGGGGGCCAGCCGGATGTCGAGGTCTGCCTCCAACGCCTCGGCGAGCCGCGCCAGGAGGGGAAGGGTCGGGGTCGTGTCCCCCAGTTCCACGCGGGAGATGCCAGGCTGCGTCATACCGGCCCGCCGGGCGAGTTCGGCCTGGGAGATCCCCAGTTGCCTTCGCCTGTCCCGCAGAGCGGCCGACAACTGCTGCCCGTAGTCCACGGCTTCCTCCTGGCTATGCGGCGCGAGCGGCGAAGCTGACTGCCGTGCCCGAGGTCGCCAGATGGACGTCCACGGACACCTCCAGAGCCGCGGCAATCCGGAGAAGCAGGTCGGACGTGACCGGAAGGACTCCACCGACCTCGATGTGTTCCACCTCGTCAGCGGTGCTACCGAGGCGAACCGCCAGATCGTCCTCGCTCAGTCCCAACTGGGTACGCCGGTCGTAGACGAGCTGGCCGAGCGCCATGGCCAGACGAATCTGCTCCCGCTCGGCGATGATCGCAGGGGGCTCGAACTCCCTGTGAAGCGCGCGCTTGTCCCGAGCCAGCTGCCAGCGTGCGTGATTCACCGTTCCTCCTCCGCCGTGTTGCGACTGTAGATCTCATGAGCTTCAGGATGCCCCGTCTCGCACACCAGCTTGGCAGCCTTGGCTCGTTTGACCTCCGCTTCCTCACGCATTCGGGTCTTGCGAAAGACGGTAAGCAGAACGATGCGGCGTCCAGGCGCCAGCCAGTAGCTGATCCGCACCGCGTTCCCGCTCAGGCCGAGGCGCAGTTCACGCACCCCATCACCCAGGTTCCGCGAGTGCGGTTCGTCGAGCGTGGTTGGGTACTCGGCAAGGAGATCAGCCTTCTCCTCGACCTGCCGATAGTGCTGCGGGGTGAGACTCGCAAGCCAGAGACGCACCTCCGGTTCCAGCTCGATGGAGTAGCGCTCGCCCATACCAGCCACTGTATATCACGCAGATGGTATGGGTCGTCGGTTCGTTTCAAGCGGCCCGCGCGTGCGCTGCGTCCAGCAGTTCAGCTGCGGATCGCTGCCCCGGCACGGTCGCGGCAACCGGTTCGCCGCGCAGGCGGCGCAGCAGTTCGGCGCCCAGCTGTGCCTCACTGCCCAGGGCCAGGCGCAGCAGGAGGTCGTTCTTCTCCTTGTCGGGGAGTGCGGCGATCAGCGGTTCCAGCGCCTTCTTCCCGGGCCGCTTCCGAGGGGCGGGGGCGGGCGGGCTGGCCTGGGCGGCGACCGCCAGCAGGTCGTCATCGACACGCAGGAAGTCCGCGAGCGCTCGCTGCGGTGCGGTGAGCCGGTCGAGCCCGGCCGGGACCGGAGGCTCGACCGCTTCCTGGTAAGCCTCCTCCTCGTCGTCCTGGAGCCCCCAAACGCCGATGGCGGACAGCCATGCGAGGTAGAGGGCACGGTGATCCCCGGAGGCCAACTCGGCCCGAACCCCGGCGATGGCACCGAGCGAGTCCTCGGCGCCCTCCTCCCAGTCCCCACCCTCGTCCTCACTGCGCAGGTCCAGGACGAGGTGGGTCTTGGTCGTCCATGCCTCGACGCACTCGTCGAAGCAGTACGGCTCCAGCGCCCGCAGCGCGAGCTGCCCCTTCGGCAGGCGCAGGATCACCTGATGGGTGCCCCAGTTGGTCAGGTAGAGGTGAGCGTCGTAGTACCGCTCCACCATCCGCCTCGGATCACCGCGGAAGTTGCCCCAGTGGTACTCGTTGGTGAAGCTGGTCGCCGTGATCCGGGCCCGGGTCGACAGCGATCGCAGCTGCTCCCGCTCATCGCCGGTCAGCGGCCGGTCGATCGCCAGGAACTCGTAGTACTGGTACTCGCTCATCGCTGCGACCCTAGCGGGACCCCCGACCCCCGATGATGGAATCGGTCAAACCCAAAGCGGACAGGAAGCGATGATGGATCCCGAGCAGCCACGCACCATCGAGCAGATCCGAGGTCTCCTCAGCTGGATCGGCGCGGGACGCAAGCTCACCCAGACGGGGAAGGTGACCCTCGCGGATGGGCGGGCCCTGGTCACTCTCCTGGAGACCGGCGACACCATCGACCCGGCCATCGGTGACAGGACCTTCAAGACCAAGTCCAGCCAGGAGCTGTACCACCTGAACCTGCTGGTGGAGTGGGCCAAGGCGGCCCGGCTGCTTCGGGTCGCCGGCGGGCGCCTGGTGCCCGTCAAGAAGAACGCGCGCGTGGTGGAGAACCCCGAGCGCCTCCTCGACGCGCTGTTCGAGGCCCTGTCCCGCATCGGCGAGGCGGTTCTCCCCTCCGGGTGGCTCGACTCGATGCTCGCGGAGGAGTACCCGGCCGGGCTGCGGGCGGTACTGACGAGCCTCTACGCCACCGACCTTCCGGTGCCGGAGCAGAAACTGCGGGCTGCGGTGTGGGACACACTGTCCGGGTTCTTCGTCCTCGATGACCTTCCGGAGAACCGCCTCGGCCTCCTGCGCCAGGGCAACGACCGTGACGTGGCACGCCTGCTCACCGTGCTCACGGGCCTCGGCGCAGTCGAACTGGCCGGTAACACCGTCGCATTCACCGCGGCCGGCCGTGAAGCCCTGGCCCGGCTTCGCGGGGAGCCGCGCCCTGGTGACCCGGTCTACGAACTCCGCATCCAGCTCTCCGACGTGGACCAGCCTTCGGTCTGGCGTCTCGTCCAGGTACCGGCAGGCATCCGCCTCGACAGGCTGCACCAGGTCATCCAGGCCGCCATGGGCTGGCAGAACTGTCACCTGCACGCGTTCAGCGCGAACGGCGTCCAGTACGGACGCCGCTCCGCCGAACTGGACTTCGTGGACGAGACCACCGCTGTCCTGGACAGCCTGGTCAAGGAAGATGGAGGCCTCGATTACGACTACGATTTCGGCGACTCGTGGGAGCACCGGATCACCGTCGAACGCCGGATGACAGCCGGGGCCGGCCACCACTATCCCGCCTGCGTGGACGGCGCCGGAGCCTGCCCACCTGAGGACTGCGGCGGCCCGGGCGGGTACGAGGACCTCAAGCGGACCCTCCAGGACTACGCCGACCCGGAGCACGAGGACCTGCTTCGCTGGCTCGGTCTCAAGACGGCAGCCGACTTCGACCCGGCCCACTTCGACCTGCGCGAGATCAACCGGCAACTGCGCACCCTCGACTGACGAGCACAGGCCGATCCCGAGACTCCGGTCGACGCCAACGTTGACGCCAACCGCCGTGCACGATGACGTCCGAAGCCGCACTTCTGCGGACGGCGGAAGCGCTCAAATCAGGGCATTCCGGCGCCCCGGCTTGGCCTGAAAAGCGGAAGGTCGCCGGTTCGACCCCGGCCCTGGCCACAGCAGAGGAAAGGCCCCGGAGAGTTCGCTCTTCGGGGCCTTTCGCGTGCCACGCGCCGCCCGGCGGGGTACGCCCGCTGTACCTGCTGGTCGAGGCCGGGCAGAAGACCGTCACCCTGTTCAGCCGACCCGACGGCACGAAGTACCACCGCCGCGAGGACATCGAGTTCGGTGAGACTCCGCACATCCCCGGTCCCTTCGACTTCGACCTGACCACGAGCGACCTGCTGCCGTACCGAACTACACCGGCTCGCGCACCGCCCGACGCCGATCGGCCCCGACGCCGCCGGGTGCTCCGTGACCGGGCGTTCCGTGGCCGGTGAGGCGGATGGTGAGCCAGTCGGCGGTGGCGGGGAGCCAGTCGGGGAGGGCCGTGCCCAGCAGGTGGTTGCCGTGCGGGACGAGCAGGAGTTCGGTGTCGGGGGCCTGCTCGACCAGGGCGGTGGCGGCGGTGACGCCGGGGATGCGGTCCTCGCCGCCCTCGACCACGAGGAGCGGGGTGGTGATCGCGGGGGCGAGGGCGGTCAGGTCCACCCGGCGGACGAAGGCGCGGGCGGCGTCGAGGCCGCCACAGCGCTGGGCGAGGGTCGCGGTGACGAACGGGACGAGGGCGTCCCAGTCCAGCCGGTACGGGCCGCTGACCAAGGCGGCGGCTCGGATGCGGGGCTCGTGGGCGGCGGCCGTGGCGGCGTAGTAGCCGCCCAGGCTGAGGCCGATCACCGCCGTCCGGGCCAGGTCCAGGCGACTCCCGGCGCCCAAGGCGTCGAGGGCGTCGAGGGCGTCGAGGGCGCGGCCGACGACACGGTGGTAGTCCGGTTCCGGCGCGCTGGTGGTGGCCAGCACGCCCTGCCCGGGGCCGTCGATCGCGAGGACGGCGAGGCCGCGGGCCAGCAGTGCCTCCGCGACCGCGTGGAACTCCTCCTTGCCGGAGTCCATCCCCGGCACGACCACCACCACCGGGAAACGGCCCCCGGCGGCCGTCGCCGGGCGGCGCAGCCAGCCCGCGAAGCCCTCGCCCTCGACGCGTTCCGCGTCCGGGTCGAGGAGGGCCAGCGCACGTCGCATCGCCCCGTCGGCCTCGGCGGCGGTGCGGGCGGCGGCGGCCCGGTCGGGGTGCGGGAGCAGCCCGGCGGCGTGGAACCAGCGGGCGGCCGCCCGGTGGCTGCTGCCGGCCGTGACGGTACGGCCCTCGGCCGCGGCGCGGTCGGCGGCCTCGGTGTAGCGGTGGCCGGCGGCGCGGCAGGCGGCCGGCCAGTCGCGCAGGGAGGTCAGCGGGGCGGTCACCCGGGTGTACTCGTACGGGTCGAGGCCGGCGCCGTGGGCACGCGGGCGGTTCTCCTCGACGAAGGCGGCCAGGAGGCCGGGGGCGTCGAGGAAGCTCAGGTCGGGGGTGTCGGACATCGGGGGGTTCCCTTCTTCGGTCCTCAGGGCCGGTCCGGCCCTCGTCGGTCAGGCGACGGTCAGCACGGCCTTGCCGCGGATCCGGCGCTCGCGCAGGTCGGTGAGGACGGCGGCGGTCTCGCTCCAGGGCGCGACCCGGCCGAGTTCCGGGGTGAGCCTGCCCTCCCCCGCCAGGCGCACCAGGGTGGCCAGGTCCTCGCCGTCCGGCACGTCGGAGTCGGCGTAGTGGAAGTGCCGCAGGGTGGCGGACTCCGGGCCGGCGAAGAAGTCGAAGAAGTCGAGGGTGACGGGCGTCCGGGAGGCCTGGCCGAACCAGATCAGGGTGCCGCGCCGGGCCAGCCGGGCGAGCGCCAGCGGCAGGGCGGCGCCGCCGGTGGACTCCAGCACCAGGTCGTACGGGCCGCGCGCCGCGCCGACCTCGTGGACCACCTCGGCCGCGCCCAGCTCGGCCAGCCGGCGGCCGCGCTCCGGCGAGGCGGTGACCGCGGTCAGCTCGGCGCCGGCGGCGGCGGCCAGTTCGGTGACGTAGTGCCCGACGCCGCCGGAGGCCCCGGTCAGCAGCACCCGGCGCCCGGCCAGCGCGCCCGCGGTACGGAGCAGGCGCAGCGCGGTGAGGCCCGCGAGCGGGAGGGCGGCGGCGCGGACGGCGTCCAGGGTGTCGGGCAGTTCGGCGAGCGAGGAGGTCGGCACGGCCACGTACTCGGCCCAGCCGCCGGCCGGCGGGTGGCCGACCACCCGCCGGCAGACGGCCGGCCCCGAGCCGTCGGCGGCGGCCTGGACGACCAGCCCGGCGACGTCCTTGCCCGGCCGCCAGCCGGGGCGGGGTGCCTCCAGCTGGAAGGTCTCGCCCCGGTTCACCGAGAACGCCTCGACCTTCACCAGGGCCTCCCCCGGCCCCGGCCGCGGCTGCCCGACCTCGGCGAACCCGACCGGCGCAGCCGCCGACCCCGTCCCCACCAGCGCCCTCATCCCGCTCAGCCTCCCTCGACACCGCCCCGGCCCCTCCGGCCCCGGCACACCCCCACCCCACCGCGCGGCCCCGCCCCCGGTCCAACAACCCCGCCGCGGCAACGACAACCATCGGTTGTGGAGCCGAGACCCGCCGCCGCCGGCGACGGTCCCGAGACAGGCCCTAGGGTGGGCGGCCATGGATCTTGATCTCGCGCAGGTGCGGGCGTTCGTGGTGGCCGTGGAGGAGTTGCACTTCGGCCGGGCGGCGGGGCGGTTGGGGATCACCCAGCAGGCGGTGTCGAAGCGGGTGTCCCGGTTGGAGGGGTCGCTCGGGGTACGGCTGCTGGAGCGGGACGCGCGGGGGGTGGGGCTGACCGGGGCGGGGCGGCGGTTCCTGGGGCCGGCTCGGCGGGTGCTGGAGCAGGGGGACCGGGCGGTGGCGGCGGTGGGGTGTGCCGAGCGGCCGCTGCGGATCGACGTCTGGGGGCATCTGTACGCGCCGATGCGGACGGTCGCGCAGGCGGTCGGCGGGGTGCCGGGCCTGGAGGTGGAGCCGGTGCCGGGCCGGGACCTGCCGTCGGTCGCGGCGGCGCTGCTGCGCGGGGAGTCGGATGCCGGGTTCGGCCGGGTGCACGCGCTGCCGGACGGCGGTGACGCCGGGTTGAGGCACCGGCTGGTGCGGCTGGAGCCGGTGGACGCACTGCTGAGCACCGACCACCCGCTGGCCGACCGGGACGTGCTGAGTCCGGCGGAGCTGCGGGGCAGCGTGCTGCGCTACCCGGCGGCCGTGGACCGGCTGGACTTCCTGACCCGCTTCGCGGCCCGGTTCGAGGTCACCGAGCGGGTCGGTTCGACCAACCTGGGCTTGGAGCACTTCGTCGAGCAGGTCCGCACCGATCCGTCCTGCTTCTCGCTCGTACCCGCCGACTGCCCGCTGCCGGAGGTCCATTCCGGCCCGGGCCGCCCGGGGGTGCGGACGGTGCCGCTGGCCGACCCGACGCCGCTCTACGCGTGGTCCCTGCTCTGGTGCGAGGACGGGGGCGCCGCCGATCCCCACCCCCGGCTGGAGCCGCTGCTGCGGGCGTTCGCCGCGGAGGCCCGCGGCAGCCGGTGGCTGGAGTACGACCCGGCCCGCGACTGGCTGCCGGACGCCGACCAGGCCGCGCTCAACCCGTGAGCCGTCCGCTCAGCGCGTGAGGCCGTGGCCGAGCCGGGGTGTCCCGCCGCATCGGCGCGCCGCCGGCCAGGTCGTGGCCGCCGGGCGCCTCGACGTGCTCGTCGCCGTCCCGGGCGACGACGGCCGCCAGGCCGGACACCTCGCCCCGTGCGACGTGACCGGACAGCACCGTGTGCATCCGGACCGGCCGCTCCTTCGACAACCCCGCCGCGCCGCTCATCCGTCACCGCCCTAGAACCCGAGCATCGATCCCGACCCGCCGTTCGCGCTCGGCCGTCGGCGACTGTGACACTGGAGGAGCTCGAAAACCGAGGTGCGCACCGCCGCACCTCCTTGCGAACCTAGAGGGATGCCCGCAGTGAGTTCTCCCGCAGTCCAGTCCGCCCCCGCACCCGCCGAGGGTCCCGGCATCGGTGAGCTGGCCGCCCGCCTGCCCGAGCTGACCCTGCGCGACCAGGTGCGGATCGGGCGCCGGCTGGAGGGGGCCCGTCGGGTCCGCAAGCCCGAGGCCCGGCAGAAGGTCGCCGCCGAGATCGCGGCCGACATCGACCGCGCCGAGCTGCTGGTCGAGCAGCGCCGCGGCGCCGTCCCGACCATCACCTATCCCGCCGAGCTGCCGGTCAGTCAGAAGAAGGACGAGATCCTGGCGGCCATCCGGGACCACCAGGTGGTGATCGTCGCGGGCGAGACCGGCTCCGGCAAGACCACCCAGATCCCGAAGATCTGTCTGGAGCTGGGCCGCGGCGTGCGCGGCCTGGTCGGCCACACCCAGCCGCGCCGGATCGCCGCCCGCACGGTCGCCGAGCGGGTCGCGGAGGAGCTGAACAGCCCGCTGGGCGAGGCCGTCGGCTGGAAGGTCCGGTTCACCGACCAGGTCGGCCAGGACACCCTGGTCAAGCTGATGACGGACGGCATCCTGCTCGCGGAGATCCAGACCGACCGCGAGCTGCGCCAGTACGACACCCTGATCATCGACGAGGCGCACGAGCGCAGTCTGAACATCGACTTCATCCTCGGCTACGTCAAACAGCTGCTGCCCCGCCGCCCCGACCTCAAGGTCGTGATCACCTCCGCGACCATCGACCCGGAGCGCTTCTCCCGGCACTTCGGCGACGCCCCGATCATCGAGGTCTCCGGCCGCACCTACCCGGTGGAGGTCCGGTACCGCCCGGTACTGGACGAGGACGACGCCGACGAGGCGACGGACGTCGACCGCGACCGGGACCAGATCCAGGCGATCTGCGACGCGGCCAAGGAGCTGCAGGCCGAGGGCCCGGGCGACATCCTGGTCTTCCTCTCCGGCGAGCGCGAGATCCGCGACACCGCCGACGCCCTGGACCGGCTGAAGCTGAAGTCCACCGAGGTCCTGCCGCTGTACGCCCGGCTGAGCTCGGCCGAGCAGCACCGGGTGTTCCAGCGCTCCGGCAGCCGCCGGATCGTCCTCGCCACCAACGTCGCCGAGACCAGCCTCACCGTCCCCGGCATCAAGTACGTGATCGACCCGGGCACCGCCCGGATCTCCCGCTACAGCCACCGCACCAAGGTGCAGCGGCTGCCGATCGAGGCGATCAGCCAGGCCAGCGCCAACCAGCGCAAGGGCCGCTGCGGCCGCACCTCGGACGGCATCTGCATCCGGCTGTACTCGGAGGAGGACTTCCTCTCCCGCCCCGAGTTCACCGACGCCGAGATCCTGCGCACCAACCTGGCCTCGGTGATCCTGCAGATGACGGCGGCCGGCCTCGGCGACATCGCCGCCTTCCCGTTCCTGGACCCGCCGGACTCGCGCAACATCAAGGACGGCGTGCACCTGCTGCACGAACTGGGTGCGCTGAACCCGGACGAGAAGGACCCGCGCAAGCGCCTCACCCCGCTCGGCCGCCAACTGGCCCAGCTCCCGGTGGACCCGCGGATGGCACGGATGGTGCTGGAGGCCGACCGGAACGGCTGCGTGCGCGACGTGATGGTGATCGCCGCCGCGCTCTCCATCCAGGACCCGCGCGAGCGCCCCGCCGAGAAGCGCCAGGCCGCCGACGAGCGGCACCGCCGGTTCACCTCGGAGAGCTCCGACTTCCTCGCCTACCTGGCGATGTGGCGCTACGTCCGGGAGCAGCAGAAGGAGCTCTCCTCCTCGGCCTTCCGCCGGATGTGCAAGGCGGAGTTCCTGAACTACCTGCGGATACGGGAGTGGCAGGACGTCTACACCCAGCTGCGCACGGTCGCCAAGCAGTTGGGCGTCACCATCGAGGAGCCGCGCGAGGACGCCGAGCCGGACGCCGACCGGATCCACCAGTCGCTGCTGGCCGGCCTGCTCTCCCACATCGGCCTGTTCGACGTGGAGAAGCGCGAGTACGGCGGCGCGCGCGGGGCCCGGTTCGCGGTCTTCCCGGGCTCCGGCCTGTTCAAGAAGCCGCCGCGCTGGGTGATGTCGGCCGAGCTGGTCGAGACGTCCCGGCTGTGGGCGCGGATCAACGCGAAGATCGAGCCGGAGTGGGTGGAGCCGCTGGCCGGCCACCTGATCAAGCGCGGCTACAGCGAGCCGCACTGGGAGAAGAAGGCCGGCGCCGTCCTGGCGTACGAGCGGGTGACCCTCTACGGGATGCCGATCGTCGCCCAGCGCAAGGTCAACTACGGCCGGATCGACCCGGAGCTCTGCCGCGAGCTGTTCATCCGCAACGCGCTGGTCGAGGGCGACTGGGAGACCCACCACCGGTTCTTCGCCGAGAACCGCAAGCTGCTCGGCGAGGTCGAGGAGCTGGAGAACCGGGCCCGCCGCCGGGACATCCTGGTCGACGACCAGACCCTGTTCGACTTCTACGACAGCCGGCTGCCGGAGGAGATCGTTTCCACCCGGCACTTCGACTCCTGGTGGAAGCAGGCCCGGCACGAGCAGCCGGACCTGCTCAACTTCGAGAAGTCGATGCTGATCAACGACTCGGCGGACGGCGTCACCGAGGCGGACTACCCGGACCACTGGCAGCAGGGCAAGCTCCGCTTCCGGCTGACCTACCAGTTCGAACCGGGCAGCGACGCGGACGGCGTCACCGTCCACATCCCGTTGCCGGTGCTCAACCAGGTCACCGCGGAGGGCTTCGACTGGCAGATCCCGGGCCTGCGCGAGGAGCTGGTCACCGCCTACATCAAGTCGCTGCCCAAGGCGATCCGGCGCAACTTCGTTCCGGCCCCGGACTTCGCCAAGGCCGCGCTGCGCCAGGTGAAGGACCGCCAGGAACCGCTGCTGCCGACCCTGGAACACACCCTCAAGCGGCTGACGGCGATCACCGTCCCGCCGGAGGCCTGGGACGACGAGCGGGTGCCGGACCACCTCAAGGTGACCTTCCGGGTGGTGGACGGCAAGAAGAAGCTCGCCGAGTCCAAGGACCTGGAGGAGCTGCGGCTGCGGCTCAAGCCGAAGCTCAAGGAGACGCTGTCCTCGGCGGCCTCCGGCCAGGGCATCGAGCAGGGCGGGCTGACCGCCTGGCCGAGCGGCCTGCCCGTCCTCCAGCGCACCTTCGAGCAGCGCTCCCGCGGCCACTCGCTGCGCGCCTACCCGGCCCTGGTGGACGAGCGGGAGGCCGTCGGCGTCAAGCTGTTCGACACCCCGCAGGCGCAGACGCAGGCGATGTGGGAGGGCACCCGGCGGCTGCTGATGCTGGCCACCACCTCCCCGGCCAAGTCGATCCAGGGCCGACTGGGCAACCAGGCGAAACTGGCGCTGTCGTACAACCCGCACGGCTCGATCAACGCCCTGTTCGAGGACGTGGTGGCCTGCGCGACGGACCGGCTGATGACCCTGGCCGGCGGCCCGGCCTGGGACGAGGCGGCCTTCGGCAAGCTCCACGACAAGGTGCGGGCGGACCTGTACGACCTGTCCGCGGACACCACGCTGAAGACGGCCACCGCGCTGATCGCCTTCCACAAGGCCTCGACCCGGCTGAAGTCGGTGAGCAGCCCGGTGCTGCTGAACGCGGTGAACGACATCCGGCTGCACCTGGCCTCGCTGGTGCACCCGGGCTTCGTCACGGACACCGGCTGGCAGCGGCTGCCGGACCTCAAGCGCTACCTGCTGGCGGTGGACCGCCGGCTGGAGGCGTTGCCCAACCACCCGCAGCGGGACGCCCAGCAGCTGCTGAAGGTCCAACAGGTGCAGCAGGAGTACGGGGAGCTGCTGGCGGCGGTGCCGGCCGGGCGGCAGCCGTCCGCGGAGGTACGGGCGATCCGCTGGATGATCGAGGAGCTGCGGGTCAGTTTCTTCGCCCAGTCGCTGGGCACGCCGAGCCCGGTCTCGGAGAAGCGGATCACCAAGGCGATGGAAGCGGCCAGGGCCACGCTCTGAGCTGGGCGCGGCCTCCTCGGGGGCCCTCAGGTGCCAGTTCGACCTGGGGGCCCACCATGGGCTACGATCTGTCTTGTTCGCAGCGCGGCAAGCGAGTGAACGAGATCAGAAAACTCTGGTCCCGTGGAGCAGTTGGTTAGCTCGCCACCCTGTCAAGGTGGAGGTCGCGGGTTCAAGTCCCGTCGGGATCGCCGCAGTGCGAGAGGCCCGGAACCGTCAGGTTCCGGGCCTCTCGCTTTTGACCGTCCGGCTTCTATCCCGGACTAGGTCTAGACCACAAGTGACAGGCGGTGTGACGGTCGTCACTTGTCTTTTCCTGAGAACCCCCCTGCACCACCCTCACCAGGACCTCACTAATTTAATATGTAAAATTGTACAGCTATTAACTGTAAATCCCCCCCGCCACCTGCGCATCAAATCGTTATCCGGAGTTCAACATTCCGTACGTTCCCCCGGGTGCCGGCGGGCATGGCAAAGGGGCCGCTTACCGGACCCGGCGGAGTCCGGTAAGCGGCCCCTTTAAAGAGCCTTTGGCCCATCAGGCCTCAGTGCGCTGAGCGGGAATCCCGGCCAGCAGAGCGCGCACCTCCGCCTCGCGGTAACGGCGGTGACCGCCGAGCGTGCGAATGGACGTCAGCTTGCCTGCCTTGGCCCAGCGGGTAACCGTCTTCGGGTCCACGCGGAACATGGTGGCAACCTCTGCCGGCGTCAGCAGGGGCTCAGCATCAGGGGTACGAGCGGTCATGAGCGGCCTCCTCGGGAGAACCGAACCAGGGCGGTTCTATCCTTCAAATTCTGCACCTTGGCCCGCGATGCCCGAAATGGCATAGACGGGCCGAGTCGGTTATAGGACGAACGGCTTGTCCTGGTGTCTACAACTACACCATCCGTCCAGCCCTATCGACCAAACCGCCAAAATTGACCCCTCACGGGTTCAAGACCGACGGATGGCAATGGACCATCCCATAACGGGCAGTCACGCGGCCGTGACGCCCGGTTACGAAGGGACCAGACCCTCCATTTCCCCACAAAGCGCGCATCGACTCCAGAACCACCCAAAAGTGGGCACGCTCACGTGAAGTTGGGCTGGTTGTCCCATTTTTGCACATAGGGGTAAGTTCGCGTCAACGGTGAGTAGTGTCACGTTCGACAGCTATTGACCCGAACCGGGACCTTGGTCATCCCGCTCGGGCCGTAGGACTCTTCCAGTCATACACGGGCCGTCGGACATCAGTTCGCGTACCTCAGCGCCAGCACCCGCCGCCACCGCACCGTCAGTTCCCCGTACACGCGCAGCGCCTCCGCGGTGTCCCCCGCCCGCAGCGCGCGCAGCCCCTCCTCCAGCTCCCCCGCCGAACGGTCCGCCAACAACCGCTCCGGCCCCAGCAGATGCACCAGCCCCCCGTAGTCCAGCTCCACCAGCGAGCGCGGATGGAACTCCTCCAGCCACCGCCCGATCCGCTCCGCCCCCCGGACCAGTTCCCCGTCCGGCACCTCCTCACGCAGCGCCCGGAAGGCCCGCGCCACCCGGCGCCGCGCCTGCGCCATCGGCACCAGGTAGAACAGCGCCGCCGCCCGCCCCGGCTTGCCCGGCTCCCCCGCCGGCACGAAGCAGCGGTCCTCGTCCCCGAACGGCAGGAACCAGCGCACCGGCACCTCCCACCGGCTGGTCAGGATCCACGGCCGGGCGTCCGGGTGCCCGGCCCGCCAGCGCTCCCGGTCCGCCTCGGCGGCCGCCCGGACCACCGGCGGCACCGCGGTGTCCAGCAGCGCCACCGGCGCCGCCGCCCGCAACTCCTCCAGCGCCTGCCAGCTGCGCAGCCTGGTCGCCCACGGGCAGACGTACAGCACGCCGTCCAGCACCCGTACGTAGGCCCGCTCGCTCTCCCGCTCGGGCAGCGCCCGGGGCGTCCGGGCGGCCAGCTCCGCCAGTGCCTCCCGCTGCTCCTCCAGGACGGCCGACGCCACCGGCTGCGCCGCCTCGACGGCGTCCGGCCCGTGCTCCGCCGCGTAGGCCTGCCAGCGCGCCCGCTCCGGCTCCGGGTAGGCGGCCAGCGGCTCGTAGACCCGCAGGTGGGCGGCGTAGGGCGGCAGTACCGAGGTGCGTACGACGGTCACGTCCTGCATCGTCGCACGCGCCGCCCGACCCGGGGAGGGCGCGCCCCCGAACCGTTCGCGCCCGCACCGCGCACCCCCTCCGTCTCACTCCCCGGACGGCCGGTACGAGCTCGGACAAGAGGGCGGACCGGCGGCGGTCCCACGGCTACGCTTCGCCTTAGGCGCCCGCACCACAGCAGGCGGGCCTTCGATACTGGAGTCACCACAGTGACCGACGTACAGACATCCGCCACGCACCCCGCACCCGGAGTGCTCAGCAGGATCTTCCGTACCGAGCAGGACGGCGCCCCCGGCGACGGCCACGAGCAGGTCGTCCTCTGCCACGACCGCAGCTCCGGACTCAAGGCGATCATCGCCATCCACTCCACCGCGCTGGGCCCGGCCCTCGGCGGCACCCGCTTCTTCCCGTACGCCTCCGAGGAGGCGGCCCTGGAGGACGCGCTCAACCTGTCCCGCGGCATGTCCTACAAGAACGCGCTGGCCGGGCTCGACCTCGGCGGCGGCAAGGCCGTCATCATCGGCGACCCGAACAAGGACAAGAACGAGGCCATGCTCCGGGCCTACGGGCGCTTCGTGGAGTCCCTGCGCGGCCGCTACATCACCGCCTGCGACGTGGGCACCTACGTGCAGGACATGGACGTCATCGCGCGCGAGACCGAGTTCGTGACCGGCCGCTCGCCCGAGCACGGCGGCGCCGGCGACTCCTCCATCCTGACGGCCTTCGGCGTCTTCCAGGGCATGCGCGCCACCGCCCAGGCCCGCTGGGGCCAGCCGACCCTGCGCGGCAAGCGGGTCGGCGTCGCGGGCGTCGGCAAGGTCGGCCACTACCTGGTCGGCCACCTCGTCGCGGACGGCGCCAGCGTCGTCATCACCGACGTCTCCGAGGCCGCCGTCAACCGCGTCCGCGCGGCCCACCCGGAGGTGGAGGTCGTCGCCGACACCGCCGCCCTGCTCCAGGCCCGGCTGGACGTCTACGCCCCCTGCGCCCTGGGCGGCGCGCTGACCGACGCCACGGTGGCCGCGCTCGGCGAGCTCGGCACCGCGATCGTCTGCGGCGCGGCCAACAACCAGCTGGCCCACCCGGGCGTCGAGAAGGACCTCGCCGACCGCGGCATCCTCTACGCGCCGGACTACCTGGTGAACTCCGGCGGCGTGATCCAGGTCGCCGACGAGATCGAGGGCTTCAACTTCGAGCGGGCCAAGAACAAGGCCACCAGGATCTTCGACACCACCCTGGAGATCTTCACCCGGGCCGCCTCCGACGGCGTCCCGCCGGCGGTCGCCGCCGACCGCCTGGCCGAGAAGCGGATGCGCGAGATCAGCGCGCTGCGCACGGTCCTGCTGCCGGGTGCCCGCCGCGCCTGATCCGGCGCCCCGCGGAGCCCCGATGCGCGGGGGACGGGTGAACCCCTCCGTCCCCCGCGCATCACGATGTGGAACCGGATTCTCACTTCTGCGCCCGATCGGGTGATCCGAGGTCCCCCTTGGGGGGATAATCGGTCCTGGAACGACGGACCTCAGACACCTCCGGACAGCGCGCAAACTGCCGCAAAACCTCCCCCGACCTGGGAAGACCTGGTCTCGGGTGCAGTCGGTGCGCGCCACGTCACACCGACGACGTACCGTCCAGCGGCGGAAACAGGTACCGTTAATGCTCCAAGGGACGGTCCTCCCATTCGGGCAGGCCGGTCCTGATCATGAACACGTGTCAGACTCGGGGCCGTGAGCCCCATCGTTGAGGGGGTCGACCCATGGGGCGCGGCCGGGCCAAGGCCAAGCAGACGAAGGTCGCCCGCGAGCTGAAGTACAACAGCGGCGGGTTTGACGCTAACCGTCTGTCCAACGAGCTGGGCGTATCGCCGTCCACCGCTTCGATCGACCCCGAGCCGATCGAGGAGGAGGAGGACGACGACCCGTACGCGGAGTACGCCGCCCGCTACGCCGACCTCGACGACGAGGACGACACCGAGCCGGGCACCGGGCCGTCGCAGGCCTCCCGCCGCTCGTAGTCAGCAGTTCTGCCGGCCGGTCCGGGCGCCCAGGGCGCCGGGCCGGTCTTCGGCGTTCCCGCGGACCGGTGCCGCCCGCGGACGGTGGAACGACGAAGAGGGCCCCTCCGGTGCGCCGGAGGGGCCCTCTCGTCCGTCGGGCCGGACTCAGCCCGCCGTGAAGCCCTCGTAGGCGTTGTAGAGCGCCGCGCCGCCCTCGTGCCCGTCGGTGCGCTCGACGATGTCGCCGAGCAGCCAGGACTCGACGCCGCGGTCCTCCAGGATCGCCAGCACGACGTCCACCGAGGACGGCGGGACGACCGCGACCATGCCGACGCCCATGTTGAGCGTCTTCTCGATCTCCAGGGTGGCCACCTTGCCGACCTCGGCGACGGTCTGGAAGACCGGCAGCGGGGTCCAGGTGCCGCGGTCCAGGCGGGCGTGCAGGCCGTCCGGGACGACCCGGGCCAGGTTGGCCGCCAGGCCGCCGCCGGTGACGTGCGAGAAGGCGTGGATCTCGGTGGCGCGGGTGAGCGCCAGGCAGTCCAGCGAGTAGATCCGGGTCGGCTCCAGCAGCTCCTCGCCGAGGGTGCGGCCGAACTCCTCGACCTTGCGGTCCAGCTTCCAGCCGGCCTCGTTCAGCAGCACGTGGCGGACCAGCGAGTAGCCGTTGGAGTGCAGGCCGGAGGCGGCCATCGCGATCACCACGTCGCCGGCCCGCACGCGGTCCGCACCGAGCAGCGCGTCGGCCTCGACCACGCCGGTGCCGGCGCCCGCGACGTCGTACTCGTCCGGGCCGAGCAGGCCCGGGTGCTCGGCGGTCTCGCCGCCGACCAGGGCGCAGCCGGCCAGGGCGCAGCCCTCGGCGATGCCCTTGACGATCGCGGCGACCCGCTCCGGCACGACCTTGCCGACGCAGATGTAATCGGTCATGAACAGCGGCTCGGCGCCGCACACCACCAGGTCGTCGACGACCATGCCGACCAGGTCGTGGCCGATGGTGTCGTGCTTGTCCATGGCGGCCGCGATGGCCACCTTGGTCCCCACGCCGTCGGTGGCCGAGGCCAGCAGCGGCCGCTCGTAACGCTTGAAGGCGGACGCGTCGAAGAGGCCGGCGAAGCCGCCGAGACCGCCGACCACCTCGGGGCGGTTGGCCTTCTTCACCCACTGCTTCATGAGCTCGACGGCGCGGTCGCCCGCCTCGATGTCGACGCCGGCGGCGGCGTAGGTGGCGCCGTTCTGGTTGCTGCTGGTCACTGCGGCCCTTTCGGGTCTGTGGTGGGGGTCGGAACAGCGGTGGGGTCCCGGTTCGCGGGACCCCACCGTGGGTTCTTTACGGGCGGCGCAGCGCGTCGGCCGCGCCCGCCCCGCCGAGCAGCGACTGGACGCCGTCCAGGTCGCTGCCGCTGGTCGGCTTGCCGCGCACGGCCGGCGGCTGCTGGCCGCCCTTGATCTCGGCCTCCAGCAGGAGCTTGCCGAGCAGCGCCGGGTCCGGCAGCTCCATCGGGTACTCGCCGTCGAAGCAGGCCCGGCAGAGCCGGTCCTTGGGCTGCTTGGTGGCCTCGATCATGCCGTCGATCGAGATGTACGAGAGGGAGTCCGCGCCGAGCGTGCGGCCGATCTCCTCGATGGTCATGCCGTTGGCGATCAGCTCCGCGCGGGTGGCGAAGTCGATGCCGAAGAAGCACGGCCACTTGACCGGCGGCGAGGAGATCCGGATGTGGACCTCGGCGGCGCCCGCCTCGCGGAGCATCTTGACCAGGGCGCGCTGGGTGTTGCCGCGGACGATCGAGTCGTCGACCACGACCAGCCGCTTGCCCTGGATGACCTCGCGCAGCGGGTTGAGCTTGAGCCGGATGCCGAGTTGACGGATGGTCTGGCTGGGCTGGATGAAGGTGCGGCCCACGTAGGCGTTCTTCACCAGGCCGGAGCCGTACGGGATCCCGCTGGCCTCGGCGTAGCCGATCGCGGCGGGCGTACCGGACTCCGGCGTCGCTATCACCAGGTCGGCCTCGACGGGCGCCTCCTTCGCCAGGCGGCGGCCCATCTCCACCCGGGAGAGGTGCACGTTGCGCCCGGCGATGCTGGTGTCGGGGCGGGCCAGGTAGACGTACTCGAACACGCAGCCCTTGGGCTTCGCCTCGGCGAAGCGGGAACTGCGCATGCCGTTCTCGTCGATGGCGATCAGCTCGCCGGGCTCGACCTCGCGGATGAAGGAGGCGCCGCAGATGTCCAGCGCCGCCGTCTCGGAGGCGACCACCCAGCCGCGCTCCAGCCGACCGAGCACCAGCGGGCGGATGCCCTGCGGGTCGCGGGCGGCGTAGAGGGTGTGCTCGTCCATGAAGACGAGCGAGAAGGCGCCCTTGACCTTGGGCAGCACGACCTTGGCCGTCTCCTCGATGGAGAGGTCCGGGTGGCCGGCGAGCAGCGCCGTCACCAGGTCGGTGTCGTTGGTCGCGGCGGTGCGCCCGGAGCGGGAGACGTGCTCCTCACCGGGCAGTTCGGCGACCATGGCCGCCAGTTCGGCGGTGTTCACCAGGTTTCCGTTGTGCCCGAGGGCCAGCGAACCGTGCACGGTCGCGCGGAAGGTCGGCTGGGCGTTCTCCCAGACCGAGGAACCGGTGGTCGAGTAGCGGGCGTGTCCGACGGCGATATGCCCGTGCAACGACCCCAGCGAGGCCTCGTCGAAGACCTGGGAGACGAGCCCCATGTCCTTGAAGACGAGAATCTGGGAGCCGTTGCTCACTGCGATGCCCGCGGATTCCTGACCGCGGTGCTGCAGGGCGTAAAGGCCGAAGAACGTGAGCTTGGCGACCTCCTCGCCGGGAGCCCAGACACCGAAGACGCCGCAAGCGTCCTGGGGGCCTTTCTCACCGGGAAGAAGATCGTGGTTGAGTCTTCCGTCACCACGTGGCACGTCTTCGAGTCTAGGGCAGTGCGCACGGGCTTCCGGAACCCGGGCGGCCGGGATTGTCCGGCGATCGATCGGTAACGCGCGTAGACAAAACCCCTTACCAGGTGGGGATTTCGGGTGGGGGGAATTCCGGCCGGTGGCGGTTGGCCTTGCGGTTCGCGCCTGTTGGGGCGTTCCGTGTGCGGAGTGCCGGGGGCCGGGGAGGTGACGAACGTGAGCCTGCTCACCCGGGATTCACCCCGGCTTCACGCGGCGGGCAGCAGCAGGCCCCAGGCGCCCGGATGCGCCGTCCAGGTGCGGGCGCGGACCGGGCCGACGGGGTGGCCGTCCGCCTCGTAGCCGAAGCCGCGCCCGACCACCGAGACGCTCGCCGCCCGGGCGCGCACCAGTGCGCCGGACGCGCGGACCACCACCTCCAGCACGCCCCCGCCGTCCGGCTCACCGCCCGGCAGCGTCACCTGGACCAGCCGCACCGGCCGGTGCACGTCCGCGAGCAGCCGGCCGTCGGCCTCGACCCGGATCCGGGGGTGGTGCTCGGCGGAGGGCCGGCCGTCCGCCGTGAGTGCGTTCGCCTGCTCGGCCGCAGCCAGTTTCGCCCATAGCGAACGCCAGCCACTCGTACGGCCGCCCGGCCGACGCGCCCCGGCGCCGGTGATCCGCACCCCGCCCAGCGCCACCCCGCCGCCGTCGTCCACCAGCAGGTCGAACTTGCGCGACGCGCCCGACAGCACCGCCCGCGCGGCCCGGACCGGCTCGCCCGGCACACCGAGCGCGCGGGCCGCCGACAGCTCCTCCGAGCGGCCGACCGGAACCATGCCCACCGGATCCGCGCCCAGCTCACGCTGCCGGTACAGGGCTTGGAGCACTCGTTGCAGCGCGAGGTCGGAACCGATCACCACCGGGCGCCGCCGGCCCCGGTGCGAAAGCACCCGATCGAGTTCGGAAGGACTCTCCGGGTAGACCACCTTGACGTCCGCACCCCCGCAGAGCACGTCCTTCGCGATCCGCACCGACTCGCCGTCGGTCTGCCGGGCCGCCGGGTCGAGGAGCAGCAGGAGCGGCTCGGGGCCGCCGGTTGCGGGCGTGGACAGGGACGACACGACCGGTCCTTCCTCAGGTAATCTCTCGGTGCAAGAGCCCCTTGCGCTACTGCGCCAGGGGCTTCGTCTATCTCTGGGCAGACTGCGGCCTACGCAGGATGCCCCAACCGGAAGGGGTGTACGCCTGTGCCGGCACTCGTGCTCGTTGGCGCTCAGTGGGGGGACGAGGGCAAGGGGAAGGCCACCGACCTCCTCGGCGGTTCCGTCGACTACGTCGTCCGCTACCAGGGCGGCAACAACGCCGGTCACACGGTGGTCATCGGCGACCAGAAGTACGCCCTGCACCTGCTCCCTTCCGGCATCCTCAGCCCTAACGTGACGCCGGTGATCGGCAACGGCGTCGTCATCGACCCGGGCGTGCTGCTGTCCGAGCTGAGCGGTCTCAACGACCGTGGCATCGACACCTCCAAGCTGCTGATCTCGGGCAACGCCCACCTGATCACGCCGTACCACCGCACCCTGGACAAGGTCACCGAGCGCTTCCTCGGCAAGCGCCGGATCGGCACCACCGGCCGCGGCATCGGCCCGACCTACGCGGACAAGATCAACCGCGTCGGCATCCGGGTCCAGGACCTGTTCGACGAGTCGATCCTGCGCCAGAAGATCGAGGCGGCGCTGCACGACAAGAACCAGATCCTGGTCAAGCTGTACAACCGCCGCGCCATCCCGGCCGAGCTGGTCGTCGAGGAGTACCTCGGCTACGCGGAGAAGATCAAGCCCTTCCTCGCCGACACCACCCTCGTCCTGGACCAGGCGCTCAAGGCGAACAAGGTGGTCCTGCTGGAGGGCGGCCAGGGCACCCTGCTCGACGTCGACCACGGCACGTACCCCTTCGTGACCTCGTCGAACCCGACCTCGGGCGGCGCCTGCACCGGCGCCGGCATCGGCCCGACCAAGATCGACCGGGTCATCGGCATCCTCAAGGCCTACACCACCCGCGTCGGCTCCGGCCCGTTCCCGACCGAGCTGCTGGACGAGGACGGCGAGGCGCTGCGCCGCATCGGCGGCGAGCGCGGTGTCACCACCGGCCGCGACCGTCGCTGCGGCTGGTTCGACGCCGTCATCGCGCGCTACGCGACCCGGGTCAACGGCCTCACCGACTTCTTCCTCACCAAGCTCGACGTGCTCACCGGCTGGGAGCAGATCCCGGTCTGCGTCGCCTACGAGGTCGACGGCAAGCGCGTCGAGGAGCTCCCCTACAACCAGTCCGACTTCCACCACGCCAAGCCGATCTACGAGACGCTGCCGGGCTGGACCGAGGACATCAGCAAGGCGAAGACCTTCGCCGAGCTGCCGAAGAACGCGCAGGCGTACGTGAAGGCGCTGGAGGAGATGTCCGGCGCCCCGATCTCCGCCATCGGCGTCGGCCCGGGCCGCGACGAGACGATCCAGATCAACTCGTTCATCTGAGCGCCGTGACCTCCTGAGGGCCCTGCGGGATGCGTCCCGCAGGGCCCTTCGGCTTACGCCGGACACTTTGCACTAGTTCAGATATCCATTGCATCTAGTGCAGCGTGGCGCTACTTTCGGATCATGACCGCGCAGTTGCCCACGCCCGTCACCCTGACCGGCCGCCACGTCCGTCTGGAGCCCCTGGGGCGCCACCACCTCCCCGACCTGTGGGCCACCGTCGGCCCCGACCCGGACGTCTGGCGGTGGATCCCCTTCCAGCCGCCGACCGCCGAGGAGGAACTCGGCGCGATCCTCGACGTCCGCCTCGCGGAGGTGGCGGCCGGGAAAGCGGTGAAGTTCGCCGTGATCGACCTCGCCACCGGCCGGGCCGTCGGTATCACCGGCTACTACGACTTCAGCTCCGTCGACGAACTCGTCGAGATCGGCGGCACCTGGTACGCCCGGTCCGCGTGGCGGACGGCGATCAACACCGAGTCCAAGCTGCTGCTGCTCACCCACGCCTACGAGGACCTGGGCATGGGCCGGGTGTTCTGGAAGACCGACGCCCTCAACGACCGCTCCCGCAACGCCATCCTGCGGCTCGGCGCCCAGTACGAGGGGATCCACCGCCGGGAGAAGCTGCGCGCCAACGGCGTCTGGCGGGACACCGCGTACTTCTCGATGCTCGCCGACGAGTGGCCGGCCGCCAAGGCCCGCCTCACCGGCCGCCTTTCGCGCGGCTGATGCCCCCGATGCGCCCCCGGTCCGCCTCACCCGCCGGGAGTGGCGGAGGCCCCGCGACGGGGTAGCCATGGGGTAGCCATGGGGGTGTTCCACCGTCCACCAGCATCCGAGTCGTCCGTAGGAGCCAAGATGAGCGACTGGCAGCGGCCATCCCTGGCCGGCGAGGCCGACGAGTGCCTCGAAGTCCGGACCGTCGACGGCATCGTCGAGATCCGCGAGACCGCCACCGCCGAGGTCGTCGTCCGTACCACCCCGCAGAAGTGGGAGGCGTTCCTCCAAGGCGTCCAGGCCGGCGAATTCGACCACTTCATCGCCGACGAAGCCTGACGATCCGTTCCGGCGGCCCCTTCTGGCCACGGGGCCGCCGGCCGAAGCGGGCTTCTCCCGCGATCCGGGGCTCAGTTGTCGGCGTTTCCGGGCGATCGCACCGCGGCGGACGGACGAATGTTCCGGGCGGGCTGGGGAATGGCACGCCGGCCGGGGAAAGGGCCTGCTTCGTCCTTGCCGCCGGGCGAATTCCGCCCGGCGAACTCGGATTTCGGCGAACGGGGTTCGCGGGGTTGGACGTTGACAAGCCAGACCAGCCAGCCGACGAAGAGGACGGCGAGCAGGAGGGCGGACAAACCGGCGACGAGCAGGGCGTTCACCGGGCTGCGGGAATGCGGCGGGGAGGGGTGAGAGGCAGCGGAAGCGGCATGACAGTCTCCGGTCGGTGATGTCGAGCGTGCCGACCATGCATCTGGTGTGTATTTACGGCTGATTGGCGGCTGTTTAGACGACAACAAGTCAGTGACTGACGCGACAACGACCATAGGCCCGGGGTGCAAGACTTGCTACCGAGCGAGAGAACGTTCACTCCATCGTGGGGTATCAGCCATTTCAGTAGCTAGGGCCGGGTGAGCACGGCACACTTCACCGGAAGCATCGACCGAAGCCCGCCATCCGGAGAAGAGAGTCATGCCACCCCGCTTGTCGCCGACCGTGCGCCAGCAGCGCCTTGGCATCGAGCTGCGCAAGATGCGCGAACGCGTGGGCGTGACGCCCAAAAGCCTGGCCGCCACCCTGGGCACCGACCTGCCCAAGATCTCGCAGATGGAGAACGGGAAGTCCGGCATCAGCGCCGAACGGCTCCGGCTCTGGGCCCATACCTGCGGCTGTGCGGACGGCCCCTACCTCGACGCGCTGCTCGCGATGACCCAGGACCGGCGGAAGTACTGGTGGGACGGCTACCGCGGGCGGATCCCGAACGGGATCATCGACGTCGCGGAGATGGAGCACCACGCCGAATCGCTGGCGATCCTGCACACCACCTTCATCCCCGGGCTGCTGCAGACCCCGGCGTACGCCTCGGCGGTGTTCGCCCGGCTGCGACCGCCCCTGCCCCGGGAGGACGCGGACGCGCGGACGGCATTCCGGATTCAGCGCCAGCGGATCTTCACCGAGCGCCCGAAGCCGTACACGGCTTTCATCCACGAATCCGCGCTGCGCATGCAGTTCGGCGGGCCGGTGGTGCTGCGCGAGCAGTTGCTCAGCGTGCTGGAGGATTCCGAGCGGCCCGGAGTGGAGATCCGGACCATCCCGTTCAGCGTGGACACCTATCCGGGCTCCGGGGAGAGCCTGTATCTCGCCCGCGGGCCGGTTCCGGAGCTCGACACCGTCCAGGTCGATCTCTCCCAGGGGCCGAAGTTCGTGCACGCCGAGGACGAATTGCAGACGTACCGCCGGATCAAGGAGGAGACCGCGACGATCGCACTCGACCCGGACGAGTCCCGGGACTTCATCCGGGCCTTACTGAAAGACTTCGCATGAGCGACTGGCAGAAGTCGTCATCGAGCGGCGAGAGCAACGAGTGCGTCGAGATCCGGACCGCCGACGGCCTGGTGGAGATCCGGGAGTCGGACCGCGCCGAGGTCGTCGTCCGGACCACGCCGCGCAAGTGGGCCGCGTTCGTCCGCGGGGTGAAGGCCGGGGAGTTCGACCGGTACGGCGACTTCGGCACCGTCTGACCGGCACCGCCCGACCGGCGACGGCAGCCGTCACGGCGGCGGTAGGCTTGGCAACCCACAGTGGACCCCTGCGCCTGGCACAGCACTCCGGGTGGGGTGCTGTGCGGGAGAAATCGGAGCATCCGAGGATGGCTCGGCACCTGATCACCAGCGCCCTTCCGTACATCAACGGGATCAAGCACCTGGGCAACATGGTCGGGTCGATGCTCCCGGCGGACGTCTACTCCCGCTATCTGCGCCAGCGCGGCCACGAGGTGCTGTACATCTGCGCGACCGACGAGCACGGCACGCCCGCCGAACTCGCCGCGCAGGAGGCCGGGCTGCCGGTGGCCGAGTTCTGCGCTCAGGCGCACGACGCGCAGAAGGCGGTCTACGACGGCTTCGGGCTGTCCTTCGACCACTTCGGCCGCAGCTCCTCGCCGCAGAACCGGGAGATCACCCAGGAGATCGCCCGCGAACTGCAGCGCAACGGCTTCATCGAGGAGCGCTCGGTCCGCCAGGTGTACTCCAACGCCGACGGCCGCTTCCTGCCGGACCGCTACATCGTCGGCACCTGCCCGCACTGCGGCTACGACAAGGCGCGCGGCGACCAGTGCGAGAACTGCACCCGGGTGCTGGACCCGACCGACCTGCTGGAGCCGCGCTCGGCGATCAGCGGCAGCTCCGACCTGGAGGTCCGGGAGACCAGGCACCTGTTCCTGCTCCAGTCGAGGCTGACCGAGGAGGTGGAGGGGTGGATCGCCGCCAACGGCGACCAGTGGCCGGTGTTGGCCTCCTCGATCGCCCGCAAGTGGCTCACCGAGGGCCTGCAGGACCGCTCGATCACCCGTGACCTGGAGTGGGGCGTCCCGGTGCCGGCCGACGTCTGGCCGGAGCTGGCGGCCGAGGGCAAGGTGTTCTACGTCTGGTTCGACGCCCCGATCGAGTACATCGGCGCCACCAAGGAGTGGGCGGACGCGGCCCCGGCCGGGCAGCTGCGGGACTGGAAGTCCTGGTGGTACGAGGCCGACGAGACCGTCCGGTACACCGAGTTCATGGCCAAGGACAACGTCCCGTTCCACACCGTGATGTTCCCGGCGACGATCCTCGGCTCGCGCCGCCCGTGGAAGATGGTCGACTACGTCAAGGCCTTCAACTGGCTGACGTACTACGGCGGGAAGTTCTCCACCAGCCAGAAGCGCGGCATCTTCACCGACGTCGCCCTGGAACTGCTGCCGGCCGACTACTGGCGCTACTTCCTGATGGCGCACGCCCCCGAGTCGGACGACTCCAGCTTCACCTGGGACCTCTTCGCTTCCGTGGTCAACAAGGACCTCGCCGACACCCTCGGCAACTTCGTCAACCGGGTGCTGTCCTTCAGCCGCAAGCGCTTCGGCGACGCCGTCCCGGGCGGCCACGCGCCCGGCGAGGCGGAGCAGCGCCTCGGCGAGCAGGTCGTCGGACTGCTGGCCGAGTACGAGGCCCAGCTGGACGCTCTCAACTTCCGCAAGGCGGCGCAGGCCCTGCGCGCGCTGTGGAGCGCGGGCAACGCGTACCTGGACGAGAAGGCGCCCTGGCTCCAGGTGAAGACCGACCCGGACGCCGCGGCGCTGACCCTGCGCACGGCGATGAACCTGATCCAGCTGTACGCGGTGGTCTCCGAGCCGTTCATCCCGACCGCGGCGGCGGCCATGCGAGGCGCGTTCGCCCTGGCCGAGGACGCTCCGGCGGCCGCCCGCTCCTGGGTGAGCCCGGAGGACGCGCGGGCGCTGGACCTGGTGCCGGCCGGGACGGCGTTCACGGTGCCGCCGGTGCTGTTCGCCAAGATCACCGACGAGGACCTGGCCGCCTGGACCACCCGCTTCGGCGGCCAGGAGGGCTGAGGCCTTGCGGTAGGGCCCGTCGTCTGAAGGGCCGTCGCCGAACCCTCGCCGGTACGCTTCCGGCCATGGATGCCGACCTGGTCACCGCCCTCGGCCACACCCTGTAGCCGCCCGGGCCCAGCGCTTGCCCCGCCCGGGCGGCGTCGCCCGGGAGCGGGGCGGGCGCGGTCAGGCCTTGCGGGCGGTGTGGACGGTCATGGCCGCGAGGTAGAAGGCGTCCGGGCGGTGCAGGATGCCGGTCGGGGCGTCCTCGGCGAGCAGGGCGTCGAGGGTCCTGCCGTCCTCGGGGTCGAGGTGGTCGGTGAGCTGGTCGCGCAGGCGGGCGAGCTGGGTGTGGAGGCGCTCGCGGGCGGGGCGAGCGAGCGGGGCCGGGTGGTCGATCAGGAAGGTGCGGGTGCCGCTGGGGGTCAGACCGGCGCGGCCGAGCATGGCCGGCCAGTCCTCCACCTCCTCGGTGGCGCCGGGCAGTTCGGCACGCATGGTGCTGAAGCCGTCCTCGTGCGCCGCGTCGATCCGGGCCTGGAAGCCGGGCCGGCCGAGGCCGAAGTCGCGCGGCAGGTAGCGCAGCGGCAGGCCTCGTTCGGCGACGGCCAGCAGGCCGCCGGGCCGCAGCGTCGCGGCGAGGGAGGTCAGCGCGGCCTGCTGGTCGCCGAGGTGGTGGATCGCGTTGCCGGACCAGATCAGGTCGGCCTCCCCGAGCTTGCCGAACTCGGCGGGCAGGTCGGCCTGTTGGATGCTCAGGCGGCCGCCGGAGCGGGTCCGGGCGCGCTCCAGCAGGGCGGCCGACTGGTCGACGGCGACCGTCTCGGCCTCCGGGAAGACGTCCGCGAGCAGCCCGGCGATCACCCCGGGACCGCTGCCGACGTCGAGTACCCGCCGCACCTCCCCGGCCGCGCCGTGCAGCGACCGCAGCCACTGCGCGGCCCCGGTCACGGCGCCGGCGCGCAGTTCGGCCTCCTGCTCCAGGTCGGCGGCGAGGGCGTCCCAGTCGAAGTCGGCGGCGGGGACGTTCCCGTGCCCGTGGTGGTGGTGCCCGGACTGGTGTCCCTGCCCGTGCTGGTGCTGGTGTTCGGACATGGCGGTCTTCTCCGATCGTGGATGGCGGAAGGGTGGTCGCCCATGGCGCCCACCGCCACGGCCAGGCTGCGACCGGACCCGCCACATCGGCAAGCTTTGTTGCCGATTCCGCAAACGCGCACCACGCAGCGCCCGTCCCCGGCCGCCCGCGGGCCTTGCCCTAGAGCACACTCCAAGCCCTAGCCTCTGGGCCACCACCGACCCACCACCAGGGGAGCAGCACCATGCGCTACCGCGTCCTCGGCGGCACCGGCATCGAAGTGAGCGCCTACTGCCTCGGCACGATGATGCTCGGCCACATCGGCAACCCCGACCACGACGACTGCGCCCGGATCATCAACACCGCCCTCGACCGAGGCGTCAACTTCGTGGACACCGCCGACATCTACTCGGCCGGCGAGTCCGAGGAGATCGTCGGCAAGACGCTGGCCGCCCGCGGCGACCGCGACGAGATCGTGCTGGCCACCAAGGCGCACTTCCCGATGGGCGAGGGGCGGGGCCGGGGCGGCAACTCGCGGCGCTGGATCGTCCGGGCGGTCGAGGACAGCCTGCGCCGGCTGCGCACCGACCGGATCGACCTGTACCAGATCCACCGGCCGGACCACACCACCGACGTCGAGGAGACCCTGTCCGTCCTCGGCGACCTCGTCCGGGCCGGCAAGATCCGCGCCTTCGGCTGCTCCACCTTCCCCGCCGAGCAGATCGTCGACGCGTACCACGTCGCCGAGCGCCGCGCCCTGCCGCGCTTCCGCACCGAGCAGCCGCCGTACTCGCTGCTCGCCCGCGGCGTGGAGCGCGACGTGCTGCCCGTCGTCCAGCGGCTCGGCATGGGCGCGCTGACCTGGGGCCCGCTCGCCTCCGGCTTCCTCACCGGCCGCTACCGCAAGGACCGCCCGGCCGACCTGACCACCGGCCGCCCCGTCATCACCCCGGGCCGGTTCGACCCGGCGCTGCCCACCACGGCGGCCAAGCTGGAGGCCGTCGAGGCCTTCACCGCCCTCGCCGAGGACCTCGGCCGCACCCTCCCCGAACTGGCCGTGGCCTTCCCGCTGGCCCACCCCGCCGTCACCTCGGTGATCCTCGGCCCGCGCACCCACGACCAGGTGGAGGCGGCCCTCAAGGGCGCCGACCTGGTCCTCGACGACGCCGTCCTCGACCGCATCGACGCCATCGTCCCGCCCGGCACCGACGTCTACCACCCCGACGGCGTCTGGCAGCCCCCGTCCGTCACCACCCCCGCGCTCCGCCGCCGCCCCGCCGCGGACCGATCGGCGGGGTAGCCGGCAGCCGGCGAACCGTCGCCCCCCCTTCACTCCCTCGGTGCGGCGAAGCAGTGGACCACGACCGTGCGGTCCGCGGCCCACTGCTGTTCGCCACTGCCGAGCCAGGTCCAGCCGAGGCGCCGGTAGAAGGCGGTCGCCGGGGCGTCGGTCGCGAGGACGTCCAGGACGGGGTGGAGCCCGAGCGCCCGCGCGTGCGCCACGGCGGCAGCCATCAGCCGTGCGCCGATCCGGTGGCCGCGGGCCGTGGGGGCGACGTAGAGCCGGCCGATCACGGCGGTGAGCTCCGGTCGGCCGCCGGTGCGGCGGCTCCACAAGCCGGGGGCGACGTCGCCGGGGGCGCTGCGGGAGAGGCCGACGTGGCCGGCCGGGTGGCCGTCCAGTTCGGCGACCCAGGCGGCGAGCAGGCCGTCGGGGGTGAGCCAGGCGGCGGGGCGGTCGGGCCAGTCGGCGGGGTAGCCGTCGGTGGTGTGGACGTCGCCGAGCACCCGGACGCAGTCGGCGAGGTCGGTGACGCGGCGCCGTCGAACGGACACCCCGACCCCGGCCTGCCGTGAGCCGGACGCGACGACGTTGGCGCGTTCTTCAAGGTCAGCCATGCCGGTACGTTACCGGCCGGGCCTCACCGCCGCAGCAGGTCGACGACCCCGGTCAGGTCCTCCTCGCCACTGCCGGCCTCCAGTCGACGCTCCATCAGCCGGAAGTACGGAGCCAGGAGTTCCGCGCTCACCCCCTGCTCCTCGGCCGTGCGCAGCAGCGTGTCCTGGCCCGCGACCTGCATCGCCAGGTTCGAGACCACGCCCCCGGTGTAGTCGCCGCTCTCCAGCTGCGCCGCGGTCCTGGCGATCGACCCGGACATCGCGGTGATCCAACTCCCCAGCAGCGGCGCCAGCTCGCCCGGTGCGACGGGCTCCTCGCGGATCAGCGCGAAGGCGTGCGCCACGCCGGCGAACATGCCGTACATCGCACTGAGCAGCGCCACGTCGTGCAGGGCCGCGAAGCCCGTGTCGGCGCCGACGTACCGGGCGTCGGCCGGGGCGCCGAGGGCCGCCCGGTGCTCCTCGAACAGCGCCGCCGAGCCGCTGTAGAACACGTACGGGCGACGGCGGCGCCCCGCACCCCGCCTGACCACGGCCCTTCCGGCTGGCCGCGGCCCTTCAGGCGATCGCGGCCGACACCACCGCCGCGACCGCGATGTTGCAGCTGGCCGACACCCAGACCGCGGGGTGCGGCTCCGGCTCGACCAGGATCGCGCCGAGCTTGCCGGGCGTCAGCAGGTCCACCGCCCAGAAGGCGACGGTCATCAGCACCAGCCCGAGCAGGCCGTAACAGGCGGTCGAGACCAGGCCCTTGGCGAAGTCCGCGTAGGTGTACATGATCGCGGTGAAGACGATGCCGCCGATGCCGAGCAGCGCGGAGCTGAGCAGCACGGCGGCGTTGCGGTTGCGCTCGACCCAGATCTGGTGGCCGAGCCGGCCGGGCGTCAGCAGGTCCACCAGACCGACGCCGAGGAGCAGCAGCACCACCCCGACGGCTCCGTAGGCGGCCGCCGCGCCGAGCCCGTGCAGGATGTCGTTCATCGTGGTTCCAGCCCCCGGTCCGCTCACCGCCCCCCCCTGCCGACCTGGTCAAGGGTTGGCAAAAGATACCCCACGCGGGTGGGCGGCGGGCCGGGGATCCGGAAACCCGCGACGGTCAGTGGTCCTCCTCCACCAGGTGGTCGACGCAGGCGGCGATGGCGAGCAGCAGGCCGGTGTCGGCGCCGTCGGCGATCTCCACTCCGTAGGTGTCCCGGATCCGGAACCACGCGCGGGAGATCCGGGCGAGGTCGTCGCCGTGGTGGTTCTCGATCCGGTAGTCCTTGTCGAGCAGGTTCCCGTGGATCTTCAGTTCGCCGCCGGAGGCCAGCTCCACCAGGTACTTGTCGCGGAACGGGGTGAACAGCTTCTCCCGGACGGTCGCGATCACCTCGCCGTCGGCGTCCTCGATCTTCATCGCGTCGCGGACGGTGAACGCCTTCTCCTTCACCACCGCGACCACCCGCCCGTGCGCGTCCTTCAGTTCGAAGGTGTGCCGCAGCCGCAGCACCTTGCCGTCCACCAGGTACGCCTTGTGGCCCCGGTCGTCCTCGATCCAGTAGTCGTCTCCGACCGCGAACAGCTTCTCCCTGACCAGGTACCGCACAGCGGCCTCCTCCGTGTCGACGTCCCCTCATTCGACCCGATCCCCCCGCCCGCCGGGAAGCACCGCCGCGCACGGGCGTTCAATACCGGCATGAGCCCCGACCCCGCCGCCCCGCTGCACAGCGAGCGCCTCGACCTCCTCCCGATCGGCCCCGAGCACGCCGAGGAGATGGCCGCCGCCCTCGCCGACCCCGCCCTGCACGCCTTCACCGGCGGCCGCCCGGCCACCGCCGACGAACTGCGCGCCCGCTACGCCCGGCTCGCCGCCGGCTCCCCCGACCCCGCCGAGACCTGGGGCAACTGGGCGCTACGGCTGCGCTCCGACGGCCGCCTCACCGGCTACGTCCAGACCACCGTCCACCCCGACGCCGCCGAACTCGCCTGGGTGGTCGGCACCCCCTGGCAGGGCCGCGGCCTGGCCACCGAGGCCGCCCGCGCCCTGCTCGCCCACCTCACCGCCGCCGGCGTCACCACCGTCACCGCCCACATCCACCCCGACCACCACGCCTCCGCCGCCATCGCCCGCGCCCTCGGCCTCACCCCCACCGACGAGCAGCAGGACGGCGAAACCCGCTGGCAGGCGGGGCTCCCCCGGCCGTAGGGCCCCTCACTCCTCGCCGGGAGCCGGGTGGGGGTTGATGGCCTGCCCCTCGACGGGCTGCCCCCAGTCGTCGTCGCCGACGGCCCCCACGCAGTACCCCGAGCCCTCCACCCACCCCCCGGCGTCCTGGCACTGCTCCGCGGTGACGTCACGCGGGCCGGACCCGGCGGCCGCGGTGGCGGTGGCCGCACCGGTGGCGAGCAGAACGGCGGCCGCGACCGTCAGGGCCGACCGGAGCGCAGATGAGGTGACCATGCGGACAACGACAGCACGGACCCGAGGCCCCGCCCCCCACCGACACGCCCGCCCGCTCCCGCCGCCCACCCCGGCCAGGAATGCCGCCCGCCCTCGATGGGGTTGGATACGGGCATGGCATCTCGTGCACGTGTACGCGCCCCCGAGCTGGTCGGGGCAGGCGGTTGGCTGAACACCGGTGGCAAGGAGCTGGCGCTCGCCGACTTCCGGGGCAAGATCACCATTCTGGATTTCTGGACCTTCTGCTGCATCAACTGTCTGCACGTCCTGGACGAGCTGCGGGAGGTGGAGGAGAAGCACCGGGACACCGTGGTGATCGTCGGGGTGCACTCGCCGAAGTTCGTGCACGAGGCGGACCACCAGGCCGTGGTGGACGCGGTCGCCCGGTACGAGGTGCACCACCCGGTGCTGGACGATCCGGCGCTGGCGACGTGGAAGCAGTACGCGGTGCGGGCCTGGCCGACGCTGGTGGTGATCGACCCGGAGGGGTACGTGGTCGCCCAGCACGCGGGTGAGGGCCACGCGCACGCGATCGCGCGGCTGGTGGAGGAGCTGGAGGCCGAGCACGCGGCGAAGGGCACGCTGCGCCGCGGCGACGGCCCGTACGTGGCGCCGGAGCCGACCGCGGGGGACCTCAAGTTCCCCGGCAAGGCGATCCGCCTGCCCGACGGGCACTACCTGGTCGCCGACTCCGGCCACCACTCGCTGGTGGAGCTGGCCGAGGACGGCGAGACGGTGGTCCGCCGGATCGGCGACGGCCAGCGCGGCCTGGTGGACGGCACCAGCCCGCGGTTCAGCGAGCCGCAGGGCCTGGCGCTGCTGCCGGAGGGCTCGGACTACGACGTGATCGTGGCCGACACCGTCAACCACGCGCTGCGCGGGCTGCGGCTGGCCGACGGCAGCGTGACCACCCTGGCCGGCACCGGCCGCCAGTGGTGGCAGGGTTCGGCCACCGAGGGCCCGGCCCGCGAGGTGGACCTCTCCTCGCCCTGGGACGTCGCCTGGTTCGACGGCCGGGTGTGGATCGCCATGGCCGGCGTGCACCAGCTGTGGGCGTACGACCCGGCCGCCGGCACCGTCGGCGTCGCGGCCGGCACCACCAACGAAGGCCTGGTGGACGGGCCCGTCGACGAGGCCTGGTTCGCCCAGCCGTCCGGCCTGGCGGTCTCGGCGGACGGCGGGAAGCTGTGGGTGGCCGACTCGGAGACCTCCGCGCTGCGCTGGGTTTCACGTGAAACGAAGACGGTCCACACCGCCGTCGGCACCGGTCTGTTCGACTTCGGCCACCGGGACGGCGCGGCCGCCCAGGCGCTGCTCCAGCACCCGCTGGGCGTCACCGTGCTGCCGGACGGCTCGGTGGCCGTCAGCGACACCTACAACCACGCGCTGCGCCGCTTCGAGCCGGCGAGCGGCGAGGTCACCACGCTGGCCACCGACCTGCGCGAGCCGTCCGGCGCGGTCCTGGTGGACGGGGACATCGTGGTGGTCGAGTCGGCCCGGCACCGGCTGACCAGGCTGCGGCTGCCGGACGAGGCGGTGCAGGTCGAGTCGGTCGCGCACCGCACCCAGCGGGCGGCCACCGAGGTCGCGCCGGGCGCGTTCCGCCTGGACGTGGTGTTCTCGGCGCCGAGCGGCCAGAAGCTGGACGAGCGCTACGGCCCGTCCACCCGGCTGCTGGTCAGCGCGACCCCGCCCGAGCTGCTGGTCTCCGGCGCGGGCGCGGACACCGACCTCTCCCGCGAGCTGGTCCTCTCCGACGAGGTCGCCGAGGGCGTGCTGCACGTCTCGGCGATGGCGGCGTCCTGCGACGACGACCCGAAGATCGAGTACCCGGCCTGCCACGTGCACCAGCAGGACTGGGGCGTGCCCGTGAAGCTGGTCGCCGACGGCGCCCGCCGACTGCCGCTGGTGCTCGCCGGACTGGAGTAGCCACCCGACACCCCCACGACCGACACCCCACGCCCGGCGCCCATCGCCCGGCGATGCGGCCACAACGAAGGGGCCCGACGGAACGAACTCCGCCGGGCCCCTTCGCCGTGGTGGATCAGCCCTCCAGGAAGGCCTTGATCGCGCTGGCCAGCAGGTACGGGTCCTCCGCACCGCACAGCTCGCGCGCCGAGTGCATGGACAGCGCCGCGATGCCGCAGTCCACCGTCTTGATGCCCAGGCGCGCCGCCGTGATCGGGCCGATGGTGGTGCCGCAGGGCATCGCGTTGTTGGAGACGAAGGACTGCCACGGCACGCCGGCCTTCTCGCAGGCGGCCGCGAACACCGCCCGGCCGACGCCGTCGGTCGCGTAGCGGTTGTTGACGTTGACCTTGAGGATCGGCCCGCCGTTCGGCAGCGGGTGGTGGCCCGGCTCGTGCCGCTCGGCGTAGTTCGGGTGGACGGCGTGGCCCATGTCCGAGGAGAGGCAGATCGTCCCGGCGAGCGCCCGGGCGCGGTCCTCCGGGGTGCCGCCGCGCGCGTGGACGCTGCGGTCGAGGACGTTGCCGAGCAGCGGGCTCTGCGCGCCGGTGTCCGACTCGCTGCCGGTCTCCTCGTGGTCGAAGGCGGCCAGCACCGGGATGTACGGCAGGTCGGCGGCGCCCTCGGCCGAGGCGACGGCGGCCAGCGCGGCGGTGGCGGCGTGGACGGACAGCAGGTTGTCCAGGCGCGGGCCGGCCAGCAGCTCGCGGTCACGGCCCAGGTAGGAGGCGGGCTGGACGTCGTGCGTCATGAGGTCCCAGCCCGCCACCTCGGCGGCGTCCAGGCCCGCGCGCTCGGCGACGTAGGCGATCAGCGAGCCCTCGTCGACCGGGCCGAGGCCCCAGATCGGGGTGAGGTGGCGCTGCTTGTCGAGCTTCATGCCGTCGTTGACCTGGCGGTCCAGGTGGATCGCGAGCTGCGGCACGCGCAGCAGCGGCTCGTCCAGCTGGACCAGCCGCGAACTGCCGTCCTTCAGCGCGAGGCGGCCGGAGAGCCCGAGGTCGCGGTCGAGCCAGGTGTTCAGCGGGACACCGCCGTAGATCTCCACCGCGACCTGCCGCCAGCCGGCCGAGCCGGTGTCCGGCACCGGCTTGACCCGCAGGTTGGGCGAGTCGGTGTGGGTGCCGACCACGCGGAACGGGGTTTCGGGGCGGGCGCTCTCCGGCAGGTACCAGGCGATCAGCGCACCGCCGCGGATCAGGTAGCGCCCGCCGGCGGCACCGTCCCAGGCGTCGGTCTCGGCGACCTGCCGGAAGCCTGCCTTCTCCAGCCGCTCGGCGGCGCTCGCGACCGCGTGGTACGGGGACGGCGAGGTGCCGAGGAACGCGATCAGATCGTCGCTGTGCGTCCGGTCGAAGAATGCCTGGCGGGCGGCGGCGGTCGACATACTGCTCCTGAGTCGAGGGAGGGCCGAAGCCGGATGGGGAGTCGGCTTCGCATCTTGAGCATATGCCCGTACACGGACAGGGCACTCGGAACCTCCCAACGGATGCAGAACGCGGACGCAACCGTGAAGTGACGCCGCGCCAAACTCCGTACACCCAGAGGTTCGCACCGATCGCGGACGGTCACCGGGAGACCGCACTGCCGCTTCCCGCAAGGAAGTTGGCAGCGCACCGACGGCACCGACCGTACCAACTGCACCGACGCACCCCCGACCGCACCGACGCCGAAGGGCCCGGCGGAGAACCGGGCCCTTCGGCGTGAGGGTGGTGTCAGGCGGTCGGTGGGGTGGGGAGCCTTAGAAGGCCTCCTCCGCCAGCTCCATGATCTCGTTGTCCATGCCCTCGGCGATCAGCCGCTGCGGGGTGACGGTCGGCAGGATGTTCTTGGCGAAGAAGCGGGCCGCCGCGACCTTGCCCTGGTAGAACGGCACGTCCTTCTCGGAGGCGCCGGCCTCCAGCTTGGCCAGGGCCACCGCGGCCTGGCGCAGCAGCAGCCAGCCGACCACGACGTCGCCGGAGACCATCAGCAGGCGGGTGGTGTTGAGGCCCACCTTGTACATGTTCTTGACGTCCTGCTCGACCGAGGTCAGGTCGGCGATGAGCTTGCCGACGATGGCCTCCAGGTCGCCGGCGGCCTTGGCGAGCAGCTCGCGCTCGGCGGCCAGGGCGTCGCCGCCCTCGGCCGAGCCGAGGAACTTCTGGATCTGCTCGTTGAGGGCGGTGAGCGCCTGGCCGCCGTCCTTGACGATCTTGCGGAAGAAGAAGTCCTGACCCTGGATCGCGGTGGTGCCCTCGTACAGGGTGTCGATCTTGGCGTCGCGGATGTACTGCTCGATCGGGTACTCCTGCAGGTAGCCGGAGCCACCGAAGGTCTGCAGGGACTGGGCGAGCTGCTCGTAGGACTTCTCCGAGCCGTAGCCCTTGACGATCGGCAGCAGGAAGTCGTTGAGGCGCTCGGCGGCCTCGTCGCGCTCGCCGCGCAGCTTGGCGGCCAGCATGTCGTCCTGGACGGACGCGGTGAACAGGACCAGCGCGCGCATGCCCTCGGCGTAGGCCTTCTGGGTCAGCAGCGAGCGGCGCACGTCCGGGTGGTGGGTGATGGTGACGCGCGGGGCGGTCTTGTCCAGGAACTGGGAGATGTCGGCGCCCTGCACGCGCTCCTTGGCGTACTCCAGGGCGTTCAGGTAGCCGGTGGAGAGGGTGGCGATGGCCTTCGTGCCGACCATCATCCGGGCGAACTCGATGATCTTGAACATCTGGCGGATGCCGTCGACCTTCTCGCCGAGCAGCCAGCCCTTGGCGGGGTGCTTGGCGCCGAAGGTCATCTCGCAGGTGTTCGAGGCCTTGAGGCCCATCTTGTGCTCGACGTTGGTGGCGTAGGCGCCGTTGCGCTCGCCCAGCTCGCCGGTCTCCCAGTCGAAGTCGAACTTGGGGACGATGTACAGGCCGAGGCCCTTGGTGCCGGGCTTGCCGCCCTCGGGGCGGGCCAGCACCAGGTGGATGATGTTCTCGGACATGTCGTGCTCGCCCGAGGTGATGAAGCGCTTCACACCCTCGATGTGCCAGGAGCCGTCCTCCTGCTTGATCGCCTTGGTGCGGCCGGCGCCCACGTCCGAGCCGGCGTCCGGCTCGGTGAGGACCATGGTGGCGCCCCAGAGGCGGTCGGTCATCCGCTGGGCGACCTTCTTCTGCTCCTCGGTGCCCTCGTCGTGGACGACGCCGGCGAAGGCGGGGCCGGAGGAGTACATCCAGATGGCCGGGTTGGAGCCCAGGACCTGCTCGGCGTAGGCCCAGATGAGGGAGGACGGGGTGACCTGGCCGCCGATCTCCTCCGGGATGCCCAGACGCCACCACTCGGCGTCCATGTAGGTCTGGTAGCTCTTCTTGAAGGTGTCCGGGATCGGCGCGGTGTTGGTCTCGGGGTCGAAGACCGGCGGGTTGCGGTCGGTGTCGATGAAGGACGCGGCGAGGTCGTTCTCGGCCAGGCGCGAGATCTCGCTCAGGATGTTCTTCGCGGTCTCGACGTCCATGTCCGCGAACGGTCCGGTGCCGTAGACCTGCTCGCGACCGAACACCTCGAAGAGGTTGAACTCCACGTCCCGCAGGTTGGACTTGTAGTGACCCATGGCCGTTTTCTCCGGTTCGTCGCTTCCGGGAGACCGCCGCGTTCGGGCGCCCCGTACCCACCAGTAGGCATCATGATGCTACCCAGCGGTAACTTGGGCAAGCCCTCGGCGGTGAATCCGCTATGAACGTGGTCACGTCCCACAAGCCGGGTCGGCCACTCCTTGTCAGGATCGACGCCACCACAGGCGGCTGCGCTCCCGATAGCCTGTCCGTGTGTACGGATATGACCAGAACGCATACCCGGGCGACCCCTACCAGCAGCAGGCGGGTCCGCAGCCGGGCATGAACGGCATGCCCGGCCCCGACGCCTACGGCGCGCAGTCGCAGACGCCTCAGCAGTCGCTCTACCCCGAACCCTCCCCGCCGTCCCTGGCGGACGCCGTCCGGGCCTTCACCACCGGCTCGATGGCGGTCGAGGACTTCCAGGCCATCTTCATCACCTCGAAGGTGCACTGCCCGCGCGGCGAGCGCCCCGGCTTCCTGGCGCTGCACAACACGCCGACCCCGGTGATCCCGATGTTCAGCTCGCTGAAGGAACTGCGCCGCTACGCCGGCAAGGACTCCAAGCACTTCACCGTCACCGGCGCCGAGGTCCTGGACCTGCTGCCGACCGGCTACGGCTTCGCGCTGGACATGGAGGGCGAACACCGGATGGTGTTCGACGCCAAGGCCGTCGAGCAGATGGTCGACTTCACCATGCGCCGGATGTACGGCTAGCCCATCCTGAGGGAGGAGCCCCGCGCTCCTTCGTCACCATATGGTTCAACTTTCAACTTGCCTGTTGTTGAGAATTGAACTAACCTCGTGGACGTAGGCCAGAGGAACCCCCCGAAGGAGGCCGACATGCCCGCCGTGACCGTCGACAACCCGCTGACCCTGCCCCGCGTCACCACCCCGGACGCCGCCGCCTCGACCGCCCGGCCGGTCCTGACCGTGGCTACCGCCCCCGAGGGCTTCGAAGGCGAGGGCTTCCCCGTCCGCCGCGCCTTCGCCAAGATCAACACCAAGTACCTCGACCCGTTCATCATGATGGACCAGATGGGCGAGGTGGATTATGCGGCCGGGGAGCCGAAGGGAACTCCTTGGCACCCGCACCGCGGCTTCGAGACGGTCACCTACATCATCGACGGAACGTTCGTCCACCAGGACTCCCACGGCGGCGGCGGCGTCATCACCGACGGCGACACCCAGTGGATGACGGCCGGCTCCGGCCTCCTGCACATCGAGACCCCGCCGGAGTCACTGGTGATGTCCGGCGGCCTGTTCCACGGCCTCCAGCTGTGGGTCAACCTGCCCGCCGCGGACAAGATGATCGCCCCCAGGTACCAGGACATCCGTGGCGGCAGCGTCAAGCTCCTCGGCTCCGAGGACGGCGGCGCGCTGCTGCGGGTGATCGCCGGCGAGATCGACGGCCACCAGGGCCCCGGCGCCACCCACACCCCGATCACCATGATCCACGCGTCCGTCAGCCCCGGCGCCCAGGTCACCCTGCCCTGGCGCTCCGACTTCAACGCCCTCGCCTACGGCCTGGCCGGCAGCGGCTCGGCCGGCCAGGAGCGCCGCCCGTTCCACATGGGCCAGGCGGTCGTCTTCGGCGACGGCGACTCCCTCACCATCCGCGCCGACGAGAAGCAGGACTCGCGCAACGCCAACTTCGAGGTGGTCCTCCTCGGCGGCCTGCCGATCCGCGAACCCGTCGCCTGGTACGGCCCGTTCGTGATGAACAGCCACCGCGAACTCCAGCAGGCCATGGCGGACTTCCAGGCCGGCCGACTCGGCACCATCCCCACCGACGCCAGCTGACCGCTTCCGAAAACAGGACCGCTCGCGTGAGCCCGTCTCCCCCCGAGACGAGCTCACGTGAGCGCGGTTGCCACTCAGCCAGGCTCCCGCACCAGTTGCCCGGACGTACCTACCAGTGCCCGGGTCGGCGGCGCCGGGCGCCGCCCGTTCGGGATTCGTCGCGCTGCTGGCCCTGAGTGCGGTTCTCACGCTTTCGGCGTGCGAAGGAACCGCGAGCCCCCACCCTGCGCATGCCGCATACCGCCGGCGTACCGCAGGGATCACTATCCGTCACGACCGACAACAGGCCGGAATCCTCAGTAGAGCGGCCCGGAGCCGGCTGAGTCGCGGTGTGGCCGGTGCAGGTTGTTGCGGTCGAGCCGCTTCACCGCCCCCGAGGCGGTGCACACGGCGCTGGCGGACGCCGTGGCGGCCCTCCTCGGATAGGGGCCTCCCCGCCCTGGCAGGGCCGGTGACGCACGACTGGGCCGACTGCGCGCTACAACAGCGCGTAGACGGCCGAGGCGTCGTCGTGCGCCTTTCCGCGCGGCCAGCGCTCGCAGGCGGCGTCGGCCCGCTCGACCTCGCGGACCTGCGCGATCAGCTCACCCGGCCCGGACTCGGCGAGCAGCCGCAGCGCGTCCGCCCAACTCCCCAGCCCGAAGCGCTCGGTGTAGCGCGAGGCGCCGTCGGTGAGCGCGGCCAGCGCGCGCAGCCGGTCCAGCCGGACGAAGCCGGTCTCGGCGTGCCCGGCCGCCTTCGGGCTGGCCGCGGCGATCCACGGGCCGTTGCCCCGGTTGCGGGCGGCCCGGACGGCCAGCGCGTACTCCAGGTGCAGCGCGGCCCGCTCGGCCGAGCCGGGGACGGTCGCCCAGACCTGCCGGCGCAGCCCCTCCCCGCCGGGGAAGCGCTGGTTGTCCCCGATCACCTTCGGCGGGCCCTCCTTGTACTCCAGCACCAACAGCGAGTCGCCGAGCACCAGGTACTCCAGCGACTCGCCGTGCCGCCGGGCCGCGACCACCATCGCGGCGGGGGTGTTGGGATGGCCGAGGTCGCAGCGGCCGCCGTGCAGCGCGGCCGTCTCCACGATGGCGTCGGCCAGGCACTCGGCGATCGAGCGGTCCACCCGGTCGGTGAGCCGGGCGAGCAGGTGCACTCCCAACCGGCGGACGTACCAGGCGGTTCCGTGCCGGCACCCGGACTCCAGGCCGGCCGGCGAACTCGCACCGTCCAGCAGTACCAGCGCCTCCGGCGAGGCCGCCGCGAAGTCCTCGCTCTCGCGGTCCGGCCGTCGTGCTTCCCCTGCGAGCTGTAGCTGCATCCCGACAGTGTGGCCGCCGCCCCCGGCCCCCGCCCAGACCTCTGCGCCGGTGTGGCGCGGGCCGGTCCCCGCCGTCCGGTGGCAGCCGGGGCGAATCGGCCATACCGTCGGATAACGACTGGACAATTCGGCCAATCAGGGCCTGTCGGGTTTGGGATCACCTTCGGGTGTCCAGGCGGCCCCGGACTGACGAGGAGTACAGGATGTTCTGGCAGTTCATCGTGCTACTGGCCGCGTCGGTCGGCTTTCCGACCGCCGCGCTGTTCTTCTTGATCGGCGGGCCGCGCTTCCCCGACGAGCAGCGCGGCGGCCGCTGAGTACGTCAGGCCTTCCAGGCCGGGTCGCGGCCCAGCAGGGCCAGGACTCGGTCGAACCGGCCGTCGGCGCCGCCCGGTTGGCGCGCGCCCGATTCCGGGCCGGGCTCCAGGCCCGACTCCGTGCCCGGCTCCAGACTCGGACGGAAGGCCCGGCCGGGCGCCCGGGCCTCCGGTGTGTTCGGGACGGCCTCGGTCACCGCCAGCAGGGCGGAGGCCAGCGCGTCGTCACCGTCCACCGCCGCCACCAGGCCGCCCGGGGTGCCCAGCGCGGCCGCGACGTCCCAGCCGTGCACCAGGGTGTCGAGCAGGTGGAAGCCCACCGCCTGAGCGAGCGGGAAGGGGCCGCCGTCGCGGATCTCCGGGAGCCAGAGCGCCCGGTCGGCCGCGACCGCCTCCCGGAACCCGGCGGTGAGTTCGGCTCCGGTGCGGCGGAACGCGCCCGCCGGATCGTCCCCGACCGGGGCGTCCGCGAAGAGGGCCGGATCGGGCCCGGCACCCCGGGCGGCTGCGGCGAAGCCCTGGTGCTGGCCGACGATGTGCTCCATCAGCCGGCGCAGCGTCCACCCCGCGCACGGGGTCGGCAGGTCCAGCTGGTCCGGCCGCACGGCGTCCACCACCTCGGCAGCCAACTCCAGTGAACGGGCGTGCAGTTCGACGAGTCCTGCGGCACTGCTCATACGGCGCCAACCTCCTGACCGGCCGCCAGGAAGCCGATCGCGTTGTCGATGACGGTGGGCTCGGCGCCGATCCGGCGCTGGCCGAGCCCTCGGGTGACCAGTAGTTCCAGCCGGTCACCGTACGCGGCTTTCAGGCGCCGCGCGTGCGATATTCCGACCACCTCCTCGCCCTCGTCGTGCGCCGCCAGGATCGGCAACGGGACCTGCTCGGGCCGGTGGGCGGCGTCGAGGCGGCGCCACGGGTCCTCGGTGCCGGCGAACAGCCGGTGCGCGATCCGGTGGCGCCGGTCCCGCTCGATCACCGGGCCGAGGCCGAGTCCGGCGCCGACTGCGCCCGGGAGTGGCGCGAGGTGATCGTCGACGCCCTCGCCCAGGCCCGCGCCACCGGCGGCCTGCGGCCCGACACCGACCTCGGCGACCTCGCCTTCGCCCTGATCGCCGTCCTGGAGACGGCCAACGCACAGGCTGTGCTGGACGAGGAGGACATCCCCTACCAGCGGGCCGGCCGCCTCCTGCTGCGCGCCGAGGCCACCGACCCGGCCGACCCGGTGCTCGCCCAGGGCTGTCCGGCCCGGCAGGATCCGCCGGGCAGGCCCTAAAGCGCTTTCAACGCCCGTTCCAGGTGAGCCGCCTGGCTCAGCAGCCGCTCGTCGGCGCCCGCCGCGCCGACCACCTGCAGGCCCAGCGGCAGCCCGTCCGCCGTCCGCCCGGCGGGCAGGCTCACCGCGGGCAGGCCGAGGTAGCTCCACGGCAGCGACATCACCGCGTCCCCGGTGCTGTGCAGCCCCTCCGGCGCCCCACCGGTCGCGGACGGCGCCAGCCACAGGTCCACCCCGGCCTCCGCGGTCGCCCCGGCGACCCGCTCGCGCAACCGCTCCCGGGCCTGCAGCGCGGCCGCCCGGTCCTCGGCCGCGACGCCCTGGCCGACCCGGATGCCCGCCGCCGTCTCCGGGCGGTACAGGCCGCCGAACCGGGCGAACCAGTCGGCGTGGCTGCGGGCCAGCTCGAAGCGGTTGATCGTCTGCAACTGCCGGGTGATCTCCGCGAAGTCCGGGAACAGCGGGACCCGGCGCACCGCAAGGCCGGCCTGCGCCAGCCGCTCCAGCCACTCCTCGAAGGCGCGCAGCGTCGACGGCTCGGCCCGCTCCAGGTACGTCCCGTCCGGCACCCCGAGCACCGGCCGATCCCCCGCCGCCGCCTCACCCGGCCGGTCCTCGCTCCCTCGGTCCTCGCTCCGCCGGTCCTCGCCCCGGCGGCCGTCCCCTCGCCAGTCGTCCCCTCGCCAGTCGTCGCAGAGCAGCGAGGCCGCCAGCGCCGCCCCGGCCAGGTCGGCCGTGAACACCCCCAGGGTGTCGAGGCTCGGCGCGTTCGGGATCACCCCGACCGTCGGGATCCGCCCGTACGTCGGCCGGAAGCCCACCACCCCGCAGTACGCGGCGGGCCGGACCACCGAGCCCACCGTCTGGGTGCCGACCGCCAGCGGCACCAGCCCCGCCGCGACGGCCGCCGCCGACCCGCTGCTGGAGCCGCCCGGGGTGCGCCCGGGGTGGTGCGGGTTGCGGGTCGGCCCGGGCGCGCTCGCCGCGAACTCGGCGGTCACCGTCTTGCCCGCGACCAGCGCCCCGGCCGCCCGCAGCCGGTCCACCACCACGGCCTGCGGCCCCGCCAGCACCCCCGGTGGCAGCGCCGAACCGGCGTGCGTGGGCAGCCCGTCCACGTGCACGATGTCCTTGACCCCCACCGCCACCCCGTACAGCGGCGGCCGCCCGGCCGGCTCCGGGTACCGCGCGGCCAGCGCCCGCGCCTGCGCGCGCAGCCGCCCGTGCCGCCCCGGCTCCGGGACGAACGCGTGGATCAGTGGATCCACCCGCTCGACCAGCGCGCAGAACCGGTCGACGTGCTCGGACAGTCCCGGCACACCGGACCGCAGCTCGGCGGCCTCACGGGTCAACGACCGTGGCCTGACAACGGGTTGCTCCATGCCGATCACGGTAGACCACCCGCCGGCCCGCTACGGGTGTTCGGCCGACAGGTACGGCGTCTCGCGCAGGTAGTACGCCCCGCAGGTGTGGCAGCACAGCTCCGGCGTCTTCCCCCAGTCCACCGGCTCCCGTACCTGCGCGCCCGGGTCGAGCTCCCGGCCGCACATCGCCACGCTCTCCGTCCCCCGGACCATGTGCCACAACCGCACCCCGCCGGTCGCACCCCCGGCCCCGTACTCGGCTCGCATCTGGTGCATCATGCCGCCATCGTGCGACCGACCGCCCGCCCCGGCAACCGGGGGACGCCCGGGCCCTGCCGCCGCATCGATCAAAAAGGGCCAACCCTGATCGGTATCCAGCCACTGCGACCCGGTAGGGTTCGCGGACGCGACCGCCGTCGGCGGCCTCCTCCGATGCCTCAAGTCGCCCCAAAACAGACACAATTCACCTAAAGCTGGAGCACTGATCGTGCGCTCTTCCCGTCTCCTGGCCGCGTCCGCCCTGGTGGCGCTCTCCCTCGGCGCCACGGTCGGCGCCGCCACCGCCGGAGCCGTCGGGATCACCTCCTCCCCGGCTCCCACCGGCACCGCGACCGCCGCCACCACCACCCCGAGCGCTCCGGCGACCGCCACCACGCCGGGCACCCCGGCCCCGACGGGCACCGCCACCGCCAAGCCGACCACCCCGGCCCCGACGGGCACCGCCACCACCAAGCCGACCACCCTGCCGACCCCGCCGGTGCCGACGCCCACCGGCGGCCCCTGCCGCGGCTACCTGCACGTGGACATCAAGGCCACCGGCACCGGCCTCGCGAAGGCCGTCCTGGTCAAGGGCGGTCCGGCCCAGGACGCCACGGTGACCTTCGAGAACACCAGCCCCGTCGACCTCAAGAAGGTCGACACCTACTTCTTCTTCACCGACATAGTCGAGACCGAGCCGGTGACCAACCCGGTCATCTGGGGCAAGGAAGCCTTCAACATCCAGGTGAAGCTGCCCGGCGGGGACTGGAAGACCCCCGCGTCGAGCACCGTCACGGGGGACATGTCCTACCTGAAGGTGGACCTCGGCGAATACCAGATCGCCAAGGGCGGGAAGCTCACCCTCCAGGTGCGCCTCGCGGCCACCGACAAGGCCCTGAGCGCCCGCTACTTCGCCCAGCTGAGCGCCACCTCGGAAACCTTCGAGGCCAAAGACGTGCCCGGCACCCCCGCCGACGGCAGGTGCCTGTCCTACGGCGCCGACTACCGCGTCGACGACCACTTCACCGTGACTGACGCCAGGGCGGCCACCACCCCGGCCACCACCCCGGCCGCCGTCCCCGCCCCGGCCTCCGCCTCGCCGTCTGCGGGCCCGCACCTTGCCGAGACCGGTGCCGACTCCAGCACCCTGCCGATCGCCCTCGGCGGCGCCGCCGTCCTGGCGGCCGGCGCCGGCACCTTGGTCGTCCTCCGACGCCGCAAGGCCGGCGCGCACAGCTGACCCGCCACCCGTTGAACGGCCGAGAGGGGCGCGAACCGGGGTTCGCGCCCCTCTCGGCGTTCCCGGCCCGGGACTTCTAGGACGCCGCCCGCAACAGCGCGTCGTCCTGCCACTTGAGGATCTTGTCGAAGCTCACGATGGCGCCGCGCAGCGGGTGGTTGCGGAGTTGGACGTGGTCGGTGAGGGCGTGGATGAGGAAGAGGCCGCGGCCGGATTCGGCGGTGAGGTCGGGGAGGGCGTCGAGGTCGACCGGGCGCAGGGTGGGGGCCGGGGGCCGGGCGGGCAGGACGTGGGTGTCGTAGGGGCGGCCGTCGCGCCGGGGGCGGTGGGCGGTGAGGACGCGGGCCGGGACGGTGGCGCGGCCGCGCCGGGGGCGGCGGTGCGAGGCCGGGCGGGGCGGCGGCGGGCTGACCGGGCGGCGGCGGAGCTGCGGGGCGGGGGCCACGGCGGGAGCGGGCAGGCCGGGGCCGGAGTCGGTGACCTCGATCCGCAGCCGGTCACCGCAGATCGAGGCGGTGACCTGGAAGCCGTCGTCGGGCCGCCCGGCGGCGCCGTGCTCGACGGCGTTGGCGCAGGCCTCGCTGAGGGCGACGCCGAGGTCGTCGGCGATCTGCGGGTCGACGCCCGCCGTCGCCATGGCACCGAGCAGGATGCGCCGGGCCAGCGGAACGCTGGCCGGGTCGCGCTTGAGGTGCAGAGTCCACCAGATGTCCACGGGAGGTCCCTCCTGGCTGCGGCTCCACATACAACTAGGTATCTCCGGGCGATTCGGCGGTGAACCGTGCGCGGGGCCCGCTGCCGCCCGTTCGGCGGATGGACTGGGGCCGTGGATTGTGCCGAGTGGCGCACTCGCCGCCCTGCGCGCCGCCGCCGAACGGGGCATTCGTAGGGATTTCCCACCCTGCCCACGTCGGCGAGGTACGCGATGAGATGATGGCCCGGCCATGACTGCCCTCCCCGCCGCCCCGCTCCCGGGCGCCCTCGCACCGGACGCGCCGGTGGGGGCCGCCGCCTGGGATCTGCGGCTTGCCAGGGCCGTCCCGTTCGCGCTGGTCTGCACCTTGATAGCGGCCGCCGGGCACGCCCTGGCCGGTGGCGGGAACGTGCCGCCGGCCGCGTTGGCGACGGGCTTCGCCGCGGTGCTGGTGCTCGCGGTGGCGTGCGGCGGGCGGGAGCGTTCGCTGGCGGCCATCGCCGGTGCGCTGGGCGCGGCCCAGCTCGGGCTGCACTGCCTGTTCCACAGCTTCAACGGCCACGCCGCGATCGGCGGCATGGCCGGCATGCACCACGGCGGTTCCGGCCCGCTGACCCTGCCGACCGTGGCCGGCCGGCTGATCTGCAACGAGTCGCACCCCGGCACGCTGACCGGCCTGCCCGGCAGCCCGACCGCCGAGCAGCTGGTCTCCTCGGCGGGCCTGGACCCGAGCGCGTACGCCGTCGCCCCGTGGTGGCAGGGCGGCGTGTTCGGGATGACGCCGTCGATGCTGGCCGGGCACCTGGCCGCCGCGCTGGTGGCGGGCTGGTGGCTGCGGCGCGGCGAGGCGGCGCTGTGGCGGCTGGTGCGAGTGACCGCGACGGCGGCCCGGGAGCACTGGGCGGCGCCGCTGCGGTCGGCACTGGTGCTGGTGGCCGCGCTGCTGCGCGGCCTGTTCGGCGTGGCCGGTCCGGCCCGCCGGTTCGGGACCCGGGGCGGCGAGTGTCCGCTTCCGGCGGGTGCCGTGCTGCGGCACAGCGTGGTGCGGCGCGGTCCGCCGTGCGGGGCCCTCGCGTACTGACCCGCCCCCTGGCCCTCCGTTCGTGCCGGGTTCCGGTCGTGCGCAGCGTCCGGGTCGGTCCCGCGTGTCCCCGACACGCCGACGGCCCGTGGTTCCGCCCCCACACGTCCCCACGCGCGGCCCCGCCGAGGCACGGTCCTCCGTCGCCCGGCCGCGGGCCGGTCCGCCGAGCTCCGATCGGAGACCCGCATCATGCGTTCCCTTCCCACCCGCCGTCTCGCCGCCGTCGCCCTCACCGCCGCCGCCTCCGTGGTGGCGCTGGCCGGTCCCGCGTTCGCACACGTCACCGTGAACCCGGGCGCGGCCGCGCAGGGCGGCTACACGGCCGTCGACTTCCGGGTGCCGAACGAGAGCGACACCGCCGGCACGGTGAAGCTGGAGGTCAACCTCCCGCTGGACCACCCGCTGGCCTCGGTCCGGACCCTGCCGCTGCCGGGCTGGACGGCGACCGTCGAGAAGGCGAAGCTCGACAAGCCGATCAAGGTGCACGGCAGCGACGTCAACGAGGCCGTCTCCAAGATCACCTGGACCGCCGACGCCGGCACCAAGATCGCCCCCGGCCAGTTCCAGGAGTTCCGGGTCTCGCTCGGCCCGCTGCCGGCCGACGCCGACAGCATGGTCTTCAAGACCCTGCAGAGCTACGACAACGGCGACATCGTCCGCTGGATCGACGAGTCCAAGGACGGCCAGCCCGAGCCGGCCCACCCGGCCCCCGTCCTGAAGCTCACCAAGGCCGCCGGTGACGACGCCCACGGCGGCGTCACCGCCTCCCCCGCCGCGGGCGCCCACGGTGACAGCTCCGACCACGCCGCGGCCGCGGACGGCGGCAAGTCCAGCGACTCCACCGCCCGGGTGCTCGGCGTCATCGGCATCGTGGTCGGCGTGATCGGCACCGCCGTCGGCGTCCTCGGCCTGCGCCGCCGGAACAGCGGCTCCGCCTCCTGACCCACCCGCCGGCGGGGCCGTACCCACGCCCCGGGTACGGCCCCGCCGGCGGTCCCACCGCGCACGATCGGAACTCCCATGCCCCGCACCACCCGCACCACCCGCCTGGCCGGCGCGGCCGCCGTCGCGCTCACCGCCGCCCTGACGCTGACCGCCTGCGGCTCCTCCGGGGGCGGCTCGGCCCCCACCAAGGTCACCCGGCAGAAGGCCGACTCGCCGTACCAGGGCACGGTGCTCACCAAGAACTTCGAGAAGCCTGACCTCCAGCTGACCGACACCTCCGGCCAGCCGTACGACCTGCGGCAGCAGACCAACGGCAAGACCACGCTGCTGTTCTTCGGCTACACCAGCTGCCCGGACGTCTGCCCGACCACCATGGGCGACATCGGCGTCGCGATGAAGGCGCTCTCCCCCGAGGACCGGCAGAAGGTCAACGTCGTCTTCGTCTCCACCGACCCGCAGCGCGACACCCCCAAGGTGCTGCGCACCTGGCTGGACTCGATGGGCAGCGACTTCATAGGCCTCACCGGCGACCTGGCCAAGGTGAAGACCGCCGCCAGGTCGCTCGGCATCATGATCGAGGACCCGGTGGTCAACGCCGACGGCACCGTCACCTCCACCCACGGCGCGCAGGTGCTGGCCTTCCTCCCCTCGGACGACAAGGCGCACGTGCTCTACCTGAGCGGCACCGAGGAGAAGACCTACGAGCACGACCTCCCGCTGCTCGCCAAGGGGGTCGCGGCATGAAGGGCGCGACCGGCCGCACGACGCTCGGCTTCCGTCGGACGGCGCTCACGGGCGCGGTACTGGCGACGGCACTGGGCGGCGGCGCCATCCTGGTCGCCTGCGGGGCGGGCGGTCAGGACGGTGCCGGCGGCGGACCGGCGAAGCTGAGCGTCGCCGACTCCTACATCCCGCTGCCCCCGGCCGGCGGGATGGCCGCCGGCTACCTGACCGTCCGCAACGACGGCGGGCAGGACCAGCTGCTCAAGGTGAGCAGCCCGGGCGCCGAGTCGGTCACCATGCACCGCTCGACCCCGTCCAGCATGGAGGAGGTCGCCAGCCTGGACGTGCCCGCGCACGGCGCGTTGCAGTTCGCCCGCGGCGGCACCCACCTGATGATCATGGGATGGCAGAAGGCCCCCGCCCTCGGCGACGAGCTGGAGCTCGACCTGACCTTCGCCAAGTCCGGCACCCTCTCGGTCAAGGTGCCGGTCAGGGAGCTCACCTACCGCCCCAGCCAGAGTTAGGGGATCCGCCACCATGGAGAAGGCCTCCCACCGCCGGATCGCCGGACTGCTCGGGGTGCTCGGCGCGCTGCTCGCGCTGATGCTCGCCGGCGCCGGACCGGCCGCCGCGCACGCCACCCTGGAGTCCACCGACCCGCACCAGAACGCGGTGGTCGCCGCCGCCCCGCAGGCGGTCACGCTGACCTTCAGCGAGTCCGTGTCGCTGTCCGACGACTCGGTGCGGGTGCTCGACCCGGCCGGCAAGGCGGTGGACACCGGCAACCCGGGGCACGCCGACGGCAAGGCGAACACCGCCCGGGTCGGCCTGAACAGCGGGCTCGCCAACGGCACGTACACCGTGGCCTGGCGGGCCGTCTCGGAGGACTCGCACCCGATCGGCGGCGCGTTCACCTTCTCCATCGGCGCGCCCTCGGACACCTCGGTGTCCGCCACCGCGCTGCAGGGCGCCAAGGCCGACGGCCTGGTCGCCGCCCTCTACGGCACCGGACGCACCGTCGCGTACGCGGCCTTCGCGCTGCTCGCCGGCGTGGCCGCGTTCATCCTGATCTGCTGGCCGGACGGCGCGGCCCGGCGCCGGATGCAGCGGCTGCTGATGACCGGCTGGACGGCGCTGCTGGCCTCCACCGTCGCGGTGCTGATGCTGCGCGGCCCGTACGAGCGCGGCTCGGGGATCGGCAAGGCCTTCGACCTGTCGCTGGTGCGCGCCACGCTGGACGAGCGGATCGGCACCGCGCTGGCCGCCCGGCTGCTGCTGCTCGCGGCGGGCGGGGTGTTCCTGTCGCTGCTCGTCGGCCAGTTGGGGCAGCCGGCCCGGCCGGCGGCGAGGACCGGCGGTGACGGGGACTCCGGAACCGAGACCGCGGAAGCCGCCGAGGAGGCCGAGCTGCGGGAGCTGGAGCAGCGCGCCGCCGAGCGGCCGCAGCGCGAGGCCCGGCTGGGCCTCGGCGTCGCCGGGCTGGTGCTGTCGATCGCCCTGGCGGCGACCTGGGTCGGCGCCGACCACGCCTCGGTGGGCATCCAGGTCTGGCTGTCGCTGCCGCTCGGCATGCTGCACCTGATCGCGATGGCGCTCTGGCTGGGCGGCCTGGCCGCGCTGCTGGTCGGACTGCGCGAGGGCGTCGGCGCGCAGGTCGTCGACCGCTTCTCGAAGATCGCCTTCGGCTCGGTCGCGGTGCTGGTCGCCACCGGCGTCTACCAGTCCTGGCGCGGCCTCGGGAGCTGGGGCGCGCTGACCGGCACCGAGTACGGGCGGCTGCTGCTGGTGAAGACCGGCTGCGTGGTCGTGATGGTCGGTGTCGCCTGGGTCTCCCGCTCCTGGCTGGCCCGGCTGCGCTCGGCCCCGGCCGAGGCGGCGGAGGTCGAGCGGGCCGAGGTGCCGGAGCCGGTCGGTGTCGCGGCGCACTCCGAGGACCCGGTCCGACAGGCCCAGCTGGCCCGTCAGCAGGCGGCCCGGGAGAGCGCGGGGCGCGAGCGCGGGCTGACCCCGACCCGGGCCGGGCTGCGCCGCTCGGTGCTGGTCGAGGCGCTGGTCGCGGTGGCGGTGCTGGTGGTCACCACGATGCTCACCAACTCCCCGCCCGGGCGGGTGGCGAGCGAGGTCAAGGCCGGCGCCACCGCGCCCGCCGCCGGGAGCTCGGCCGGGGCCGCGGGTGCGCCCGCCCCGCAGACCGAGCCGGGCCGCACCCTGGAGCTCAAGCTCCCGTACGACACCAAGGGCCGCACGCCGAACGCCAAGGGCACCGCGACCGTCACCCTCAACCCGGCCCGGACCGGCTCCAACGAGGTGCACCTCGCCCTCGACGGCGCGGACGGGCAGCCGGTGGACGTCCCCGAGGTGCAGCTCGCCTTCACCCTGCCGGACCGCGACCTCGGCCCGCTGCCGGTGGCGCTCACCCCGGACGGCACCGGCCGCTGGAACGGCACCGCGCAGCTGCCACTGGCCGGCACCTGGGTGGTGTCGGTGCAGATCCGCTCCTCCGACATCGACCAGACCACCCCGACCCAGCAGCTCAAGATCGGCTGACCGCGATGGACCACGCACAATCGCCCGACCGCAGCGGCTTCACCCGGCGGGCCCTGCTCGGCACCGCCGGCGCCGGGCTGTTGGCCGGGGCCGGCGCGGGCGTCGCCGGGGCGGTCGCCCTGGACCGCCCCGGCGAGGCGTCCGCCACCGCACCGGGCGGCACGCTCGGCGCGGCCCGGGTGCCGTTCCACGGCGAGCACCAGGCCGGCATCCTCGAACCCCAACAGGCCCGGGTCCAGCTGGCCGCCTTCGACCTGGCCGAGGGCGTCGGCCGGGACGGGCTGCGCACGCTGCTCCAGCGCTGGACCGGAGCGGCCGAGCGGCTGACCGCCGGGGAGTCCGCCGAGGAGGCCGACACCCAGGTGGCCCTGGACGCCGGCCCCTGCTCGCTCACCCTCACCGTCGGCTTCGGCGCCGCCCTGTTCGACAAGGCCGGGCTGGCCGACCGCCGCCCGCAGGCGCTCGAACCGCTGCCGGCCTTCCCCGCCGACGCGCTCGACCCGGCGCGCGGCGACGGCGACCTGTTCGTCCAGATCGGCGCCGACGACGCCCTGGTGGCCGTGCACGCGCTGCGGGTGCTGCAGCGGCAGGCGGCCGGCACGGCGGCGCTGCGCTGGCAGTCGGCCGGCTTCGCCCGGACGCCCGGCGCCACCACGCGCCCGATGACCGGCCGCAACCTGATGGGCCAGATCGACGGCACCAACAACCCCGCTCCCGGCGAGGACGGCTTCGCCGCCAAGGTGTTCTGCACCGCCGGTCCGGACCAGCCGGCCTGGCTGGCCGGCGGCTCGTACCTGGTGTTCCGGCGGATCCGGATGCTGCTGGACAACTGGGAGGCGCTGCCGCTGGAGCGGCAGGAGCGGGTGATCGGGCGGCGCAAGTCGGACGGCGCACCGCTCGGCGCGCCCGCCGGGGCCGGCGAGCGCACCCCGGTCGACCTGGCCGCGCAGGGCCCGGACGGCGCGCTGACGATCCCCGCCGACGCGCACGTGCGGGTCGCCGCCCCGGCCGCCAACGGCGGGGCGGCGATGCTGCGGCGCGGGTTCTCGTACCACGACGGCCTGCTGCCCGACGGCTCGCCGGACGCCGGGCTGCTCTTCCTGGCCTTCCAGGCCGACCCGCGCAAGGGCTTCACCCCGGTGCAGCGCAAGCTGTCCCGGGGGGACGGCCTCTCCCGCTTCCTGCGGCACGAGGCCAGCGGCCTGTACGCGGTGCCGCCGGGCGTACCGGCGGGCGGCTACCTCGGCCAGCAGCTGTTCGACTAGCCACCCGATCGGGGCGGCTCGGTCGGGGGCGCGCTGGGTCTGGGCCACCCGATCGGGCCGCTCGACGAGGGCCACCCGATTGGGCCGTTCGGTCCGGGCGGTCGAACGCCCCGGTCCCGGCCACTGGAACGCTTTCCTGGCCGGCCGGCGAAGTCGTTATGGTGACCTCTTCGGCACCACCCCTGCTCCGGTTCCACCCAGTTCCCCACGGAGGCGTCATGTCGGCCACCCGCTACACCTACCTCGGTCCGGCCGGCACCTTCACCGAGGCGGCGCTGCGCACCCTGCCCGAGGCGGCGACCCGGGAGCTGGTGCCGCTGGCCACGGTGCCGCTGGTGCTGGACGCCGTGCGCGGCGGGGACGCCTCCGGGGCGTTCGTCCCGATCGAGAACTCGGTCGAGGGCGCCGTCACCGCGACCAACGACGAACTGGCCGCCGGCGCACCGCTGATGATCTACCGTGAGGTGCTGCTGCCGATCTCCTTCGCGCTACTGGTGCGGCCGGGCACCGACCTGGCGGGGATCAAGACGGTGACCAGCCACCCGGTGGCCCAGGCGCAGGTGCGCCGCTGGCTGGCGGCCAACCTGCCGGACGCGCTGTGGGAGTCGGCCGCCTCCAACGCGGACGGCGCCCGGCTGGTCGCCGAGGGCCGGTACGACGGGGCGTTCGCGGGCGAGTTCGCGGCGCCGATCTACGGGCTGGACCCGCTGGTCAAGGACATCGCGGACGCGCAGACCGCGACCACCCGGTTCGTCCTGGTCGGCCGCCCGGGCCGGGTCTCCTCGCCGACCGGCGCGGACAAGACCTCGATGGTGGTCTGGCTGCCGGACGACCACCCGGGTGCGCTGCTGGAACTGCTGCAGGAGTTCGCGGTGCGCGGGGTCAACCTGATGCGGATCGAGTCCCGGCCGACCGGCGAGGGCATCGGCAACTACTGCTTCCTGATCGACTGCGAGGGGCACCTGTCCGAGCGCCGGGTGGCGGAGGCCGTGATGGGGCTCAAGCGGATCTGCCCGCAGGTGCGTTTCCTCGGCTCCTATCCGCGCGCCGACCGGCAGGTGTCCACCCACCGGCGGCCGGGGACCTCGGACGCCGAATTCACGGCCGCGGCGGACTGGCTCTCGCGGTGCCTCGACGGGCGCGCGGACGCCTGACCCGTGCCCGTCGGCTTCCCGGACGTCTCCCGACGCTTCCCGAACACCTCCCGCTCCTCGACGCCTTCCGTCCGCCTGATGTCTTCGTGATGTCTTTCTGACCTTTTCCGACCGTTTTCGACGGCGCCGATCAGGTCGGAGAGGTGACCGTACCGGTCATCCACAGGGGCACCGACACCGGAACCCGCTGTCCACAGGGGCGGCCACTGTCCACAGCCGAAAGTTATCCACAGGCCTGGGGATGAGTCGACAAACCGGTATAGCCATTGCGCAGAACGGTCGGATCACCGGTTTGCGTCGCAGAGATGATTTATCGGACCAGAGTCACCCGGGTGCCAGCAAATCACCCGTCCGAGTGCTTCAATTCCCTCACCCGAGAAGGTCAAATGAGGTTTGAAACCTCGATTTCCTGGTTCCGGTGATCGGAGGCCTCGCCTCCCCTTTGATCCACAGGTTCCGCCCCGGGCCTGTGGATAACCCGGCGGCGGCGAGTTCCCCACAGAAGTTATCCACAGGATCCGGACAGTTATCCCCAGGGGAAAACCGGTACCGGTGGACGAGCCTCCGCCCGGTACGCTTGGGCCTGTGATTGACCTTCGCCTGCTTCGTGAGGACCCTGACCGAGTGCGCGCCTCGCAGCGCGTCCGTGGCGAGGACGTCGACCTGGTCGACGCCCTCCTCTCCGCCGACGAACGGCGCCGGTCCTCGGGCAGTCGCTTCGACGAACTGCGCAACGAGCAGCGGACGCTCGGCAAGCAGGTCGCCCAGGCCAAGGGCGAGGAGAAGACCGCCCTGCTGCAGCGCACCAAGGAGCTGGCCGCCGAGGTCAAGGCCGCGGACGCCGAGCAGTCCGCCGCCAAGGAGGAGGCCGACCGCCTGCTCCGCTCGCTGGCGAACCTCATCGACCCGGCCGCCCCGGTCGGCGGCGAGGAGGACTTCGTCACCCTGGAGGAGATCGGCACCCCGCGCGACTTCGCCGCCGAGGGCTTCGAGCCGCGCGACCACGTCGAGCTCGGCCAGATCCTGGGCGCGATCGACACCGAGCGCGGCGCCAAGGTCGCCGGCGCCCGCTCCTACTACCTGACCGGCGTCGGCGCGCTGCTGGAGCTCGCCCTGGTCAACATGGCCATCGCGCGGGCCACCGCGGCCGGCTTCATCCCGATGATCACCCCGACCCTGGTCCGGCCCGCCGCCATGGACGGCACCGGCTTCCTCGGCCAGGCCGCCGAGAACGTGTACCACCTCGCCGAGGACGACCGGTACCTGGTCGGCACCAGCGAGGTCCCGCTCGCCGCGTACCACATGGACGAGATCCTCGACGCCGAGAAGCTGCCGCTGCGCTACGCCGGCTACTCGTCCTGCTTCCGCCGCGAGGCCGGCACCTACGGCAAGGACACCCGCGGCATCATCCGCGTCCACCAGTTCGAGAAGGTGGAGATGTTCGTCTTCACCACGCCCGAGGACGCCGAGAACGAGCACCGCCGCCTGCTCCAGTGGGAGAAGGACTTCCTCAACGCGCTGGAGCTGCCCTACCGGGTGATCGACGTCGCCTCCGGCGACCTCGGCTCCTCGGCCGCGCGCAAGTTCGACATCGAGGCCTGGATCCCGACCCAGGGCAAGTACCGCGAGGTCACCTCGACCTCCAACACCACCGAGTACCAGGCCCGCCGGCTCGCCATCCGGATGCGCGAGGAGGGCAAGATCCGCCCGCTGGCCACCCTGAACGGCACCCTGGTCGCCGTCCCGCGCACCATCGTGGCGATCCTGGAGAACCACCAGCAGGCCGACGGCTCGGTGGTCGTGCCCGAGGCACTGCGGCCGTTCCTCGGCGGGCGGACCGTCCTCGAACCGGTCAAGTAGCAGCGCACCACCCGCACCACCCGCAACTCCCGGGAGACGCACGGCCCATGAGCACCACCAGCCCCAGCCCCGTCTCCCCCGACGGTGGCGGCCTGCCCTACCGGCTGGTCGCCACCGACCTCGACGGCACCCTGCTGACCAGCACGGAGGCCGTCTCCGAGCGCACCCGCGCCGCGCTGGCCGCGGCCACCGGCGCGGGCGCGCTGCACATCATCGTGACCGGCCGCTCGGCCGTCTGGGCCCGCCCGGTCTTCGACGAGATCGGCTACACCGGGATAGCGGTCTGCGGCCAGGGCGCCCAGGTGTACGACGCCGGCGCGCACAAGCTGCTCACCTCGCTCACCCTGGACCGCAGGCTCGCCGCGCTCGCCATCGCCAAGATCGAGGCCGAGACCGGCCCGCTGGCCATCGCCGCCAACCAGGACGGCCTGGACGGCCAGGTGCTGGCCGGCCCCGGGTACGAGCTGCTGATCGGCTCCGACCTCCCGGTCGTCCGGGTCGACCGGGAGCAGCTGCTCGACTCCCCGGTCAGCAAGCTCTACATCCAGCACCACGGCCTGACCGACGACGCGCTCGCCGAGGCCGCCCGCCGCGCCGCCGGGGACCTGGTCGGCGTCGTGATGGCCGGCGCCGGCGTGGTCGAACTGCTGCCGCTGGGCCTGTCCAAGGCCACCGGGCTGGCCGTGGCCGCCCGCCGGCTGGGTGTCCGCGGAGCCGACACCATCGCCTTCGGCGACATGCCCAACGACGTGCCGATGTTCGGCTGGGCGGCCCGCGGCGTCGCGATGGCCAACGCGCACGAGGAGCTGCTCGCGGTCGCCGACGAGGTCACCGCGACCAACGACGAGGACGGCGTCGCCGTCGTCCTGGAACGCCTCTACCGCACCGCATAGGGCCTGCCCGGCCGATCTTGCCGGCCCCTGGAGCGGGCCCCACTCCCGTCCGCCGGTCTGTTCGGCGGCCGTTCATTCCCGGTTGTAGGATGACCGGGCAAGCGGTTGTAGGATGACCGATGACCGGCGGTGACCAGCAGCGGAGGGAGTACCGGCATGACCAGCGACGGCAGTAGCCTGCACGCGGCCGGGCGGCGCTCCCTGGTGGACACCACGATCGACCAGCTGCGCGAGCAACTGGCCGGCGGGGCCTGGCCGGTGGGATCGCAGATCCCCACCGAGCACGAGCTCGCCGAGCGGCTGCAGGTCGGCCGGAACACCGTCCGGGAGGCGATCCGGGTGCTGGTGCACGCCGGCATGCTGGTCTCCCGACAGGGCGAGGGCACCTTCGTCCGATCCACCAGCGACCCGGCGGCCGTCCTGCGCGGCGTCCAGCGCTCGGGCATCCGGGACGTCCTGGAGGTCCGGGCCGCGCTGGAGACCGAGGCCGCCCGGCTGGCCGCGCTGCGGCACACCCCCGCGGACGTCGACCGGATGCGGGCCGCGCTGGCCCGCGAGGCCGAGGTGATCGCCTCGCACCCCGAGCGGACCGGCCGCGAGGCCACCGTCGAGCACGACCTGGAGTTCCACACCGCCGTCGTCGAGGCCGCGCACAACCCGGCGCTCACCGAGGTGTACCGCTACTTCGGCGCCTCGGTGCGCGAGTCGATGACCACGGCCTTCGGCGACCACGACATGCCCGAGGTGGTCGTGGCCACCCACGCGGCGCTGGTCGACGCGATCGAGAGCGGCGACCCGGACCGCGCCGAGGCCGCGTGTCGTGCGCTGCTCGCCGGCCCGACCGCGGCCGTCGAGCAGCTCCTCGCGGCCATCGCGGCCCGGAAGTAGGACGGCGCGAGCCCCCTTCCGCCGTCCGCTCCCTCCTCGCACATTCACGAAAGAACAGCACACCCATGGCCGTCACGCGTGCCCGGCAGTCGGTTGCCACCGCCACCACCGCCTCCTCCCTCCCGCTTCCCGTCCGCACCCGGCTGGCCCACCCCGCCCTGCTGCTGACCGGCATCGTGCTGGTCGCGCTGAACATGCGGGCCTGCCTGGCGGCGGTGTCGCCGATGATCGTCGAGATCCAGCGGACCTTCGGCCTCTCCGCCACCGCGGGCGGGCTGGTCACCACCGTGCCGGTGCTGTTCCAGGGCGTCGGCGCCCCGCTCACTCCCCGGCTGACCCGGCGGTTCGGCACCGAGCGGGTGGTGCTGGGCGCCGTCCTGGTGCTGGGCGCGGGCGTGCTGCTGCGGGTGCTGCCCTCGGTGGTGGCGCTGTACGCGGGCTGCGTGGTGATCGGCGTGGCCATCGCGGTGCTGAACGTGTCGATGCCGGGCCTGGTGAAGCGCGAGTTCCCGGACCGCGCGGCGGCGATGACCGGCGTCTACTCGACCACCATGCTGGTCGGCGCGACCCTCGCGGCCGGCCTCTCGGTGCCGCTGGAGCACGCCCTCGGCGGCGGCTGGCAGGCCTCGCTGGGTACCTGGTCGCTGCTCGCCCTGGTCGCCGCGGTGGCCTGGCTGCCACAGGTGCTGCGCTCCCGGCAGGAGCGCGCCGCGGTGGCCGCGGCGCCGGCCGGCCGCCCGGCGGAGAAGCCGATCGAGGGCATCTGGCGCTCACCGCTGGCCTGGCAGATCAGCCTCTTCATGGGCATCTCGTCGCTGCTCGTGTACACCCTGGTCGCCTGGATGCCGACCATCCTGGCCGACCACGGCATGGACCGCGGCGAGTCCGCCCTGGTCTTCGCCTTCTCCAACCTGGTGCAGGTGGCGGGCGCCTTCCTGGTGCCGCTGCTGGCCGGCCGGATGACCCACCAGCGCGGGCTGGCGATCGCCATGGCCGGGCTGAACGGCCTCGGCATCGCCCTGCTGCTGGTCGTGCCGGTCTCCGGCGCCTGGGTGTCGGCGACCATCCTGGGCGTCGCCCAGGGCGGTTCGCTGGGCCTGGGCCTGGCCTTCATCGTGCTGCGCACCGGCAGCGCGGCCGGCGCCGCCCAGCTGGGCGGGATGTCGCAGGCGGTCGGCTATCTGGTCGCGGCGGCCGGCCCGGTCGGCGCCGGCGCGCTGCACCAGCTCACCGGCGGCTGGACGGCCACGCTGGTGCTGATGCTGGTGCTGGTCACCGTGGTCGGCGCGGCCGGCTGGGGCGCGGGCCGCAACCGGACGCTCGGCTGAGCCGGTCGTCCGGCTGACCGGACCGGGCGGACCGGGCGGCTCCAGGCCGGCCCCCGCCCGGGCGGCTACTCGTCGCCGGCCAGGGTCAGCCCGGCCAGCTTCACCGAGGCCAGCACCGTCGCCGCGACGGTGACCGCCAGCAGCAGCGGGACGGCCACCCCGAACGAGACGTCGGCGCCGATCGCGACATCCCCCGCGACCGCCTCGGCCACCGAGCGGCCCCACTGCTGGACGCTCAGCGTCCGGGCGCCCGCCACGAAGTTGCCGATCAGCGACTCCCAGATCAGCGCGTACGCCAGCCCGGCCACCACCGCGTGCCGGGTGACCACGCCGAGCAGCAGGAACAACGCGCTGTACGCGGCCCCGGCGACCAGCACGGCCACGGTGTAGCCGAGGGCGACGCCGTCCCTGGTGCCGTACAGCAGCAGGCCGGAGAGCAGCGTCGGGACGGCGGCGAACACCCAGGTGGTGCCGATCGCGACGGCCAGCTTGGTGGTGACGATCTGCCACCGCGGCAGCGGCTTGGCCAGCAGGTAGACGATCGAGCCGTCGTCGATCTCGGTGGCGATCACACCGGTGCCGACGACCAGGCCGAGGATCGGTACCAGGGTGCCGAGGCCGAGCTGGCCGAGGATCTTGACGGTCAGGTCGTGCTCGTCCCCGCCGGCGCCGCTCGCCAGGGCCGAGACGAGCAGCAGCAGGGCGGGGACCACCAGCAGCAGGATGCCGCGGCGGCGGCCCAGCAGGCCGCGCAGGGTCAGCCTGGCGACGGTCGGGTTCATGGTCGGTCGGCCCTTTCCTGGGTCCGGTACGGGAGTTCGGTGGCTCGGGCGCCCGGCCTCACGCGGAGACCAGGTAGGAGAAGACGCTCTCCAGCGACTCGTCGGCCGGCGAGACGGTGTACAGCCGGATGCCCGCGTCCCGGGCGACCCGGGGCAACAGGGTGGTGAAGCCCTGGAAGTTCACCGCCTCGATCCGCAGCGCCCGCTCCCGCCCGTCCACCTCGACGCCGGTCGTGGAACCGTCGGCGATCAGCGCGGCGGCCAGCCGGCGGTCGTCGCTGGAGCGGACCAGGTAGCGGTGCGGCCGGTCGGTCATCAGCCGGCGGATCTTCCGGAAGTCGCCCGAGGCGGCGTGCCGCCCGGCCACCACGACCTCGATGTGCCGGGCCAGTTGCTCGACCTCCTCCAGGATGTGGGAGGAGAACAGCACCGTCCGGCCGTCCGCGCCGAACCGGCGCAGCAGGTCCATCAGCTGGAGCCGCTGGCGCGGGTCCATGCCGTTGAACGGCTCGTCGAGCAGCAGCACGGACGGGTCGTGGACCAGCGCGGAGGCCATCTTGACGCGCTGCTTCATGCCCTTGGAGTACGTCCCGGTGCGGCGGTCCTTGGCGTACGCCATCTCCACCAGGTCCAGGGCCCGCCGGGCCGCGGCGCCCGGGTGGGCGAGCCCGTGCAGTTCGGCGTTGGCGAGCACGAACTCCCAGCCGGTCAGGTAGTCGTACATCGACTCCCGTTCGGGGACCAGCCCGATCTGCCGGTACACCTGCTGGTTGCGCCAGATCGGCGCGCCGTCCAGGGTGACCGCCCCGCTGGAGGGTGCGAGGAAGCCGCTCATCATGTGGATGAGCGTGGACTTGCCCGCGCCGTTCGGCCCGAGCAGGCCGGTGATGCCGGGGCCGATCGTCATACTGATGTCGTTGACGGCGACCACGTTCCCGAACCAGCGGGAGACCTTGTCGATGGTGATGGTGGCCATGACGCCCTCTCAAACTCCTCGGTTCATCAGACGCTGCGGTAACGGCGCAGCAGCAGCCCGTACGAGCCGGACACCATCGCGAGGACGGCGGCGGTGAAGACGACCGCGCCGAGCCCGCCGGGCGCGTGCATCCGGCCGACCGCGCCGTCGACGTCGAAGAGCTGGTTGGTCAGGCTCTCCACCAGGTCGTTCGGCGACAGCAGCGCGAACCACTGGGCGGAGTCCGGGACGGTGAACTCGGTGGCGGTGCCGATCCGGGTCAGGATCGCCACCACGACCGTGCTGATCGCCAGGTACCCCATGATCCCGGCCACCCCGAAGCCGCGGCGCGGGGTGGCGGCGGCGATCACCAGCGCCACCGAGGACGGCACCAGGGCGTACAGCAGGGCGGCGACCAGGCCGATCAGGAAGTGCTCGGTGTTGTGCCCGAAGTCCAGCCGGCCGAGCACCGCGCCGAGGTAGAGCACCACCAGCGGCGCCGCCATCAGCAGGAACTGGGCGCAGACCATGGCGGCGAACTTCGCCCGGACGTAGTCGGCGCGGGTGATCGGGCGGGAGAAGTACAGCGGGACGGTGTGGTACCGGAGGTCCCGGGAGAGCAGGACCGGCGCCTGCGAGGCCAGGAAGATCGAGACGACCGGCGCGAACGACGACAGGTAGCGCGGGTAGTCCAGCGGCAGCGCCTTCGCGCCGGTGGCGAGGGCGATCGCCACCATGACCACGGCGGGCACGGAGACCACGCCGAGCACGAGCATCGGCAGCACCTTGGACTTGCCGGAGCGCCCGAGCCCGTACGCGGCGCGCAGGCTCTGGGTGAACAGCGAGCGGGTGGCGTAGGCGCGGCCGAGCCGGGGGCCGGTGTAACCGCGGTAGCCGATGTCGTGGATGACGCCGGTGTCGGCGGACCTGGTGTCAGGAGGCAGCGACATCGTCCGTCCCTCCCCTGCTCTCGTCGGTGAAGAGTTCGGCGACCCGGTGGCGGCGCTGCTCCAGCCGCACCAGACCGAGGCCCAGGCCGGCGACGGTGTCGCGGATGGTGTCGTAGGTGTCGTCGCCGGCCAGCCGGACCAGCAGCAGGTGCGAGCCCTCCGGCTGGACGGACAGCCCGGCGGCGGCCAGCCGTTCGCGGACGGCGTCGCCGGGTTCGAGCGCGAGGTCCTCCGGGTGGTCGGTGACCTCGACCGCGAGGACGGCGGTCGCCTCGGTGAAGGAGGCGGTGGAGGAGGAGCGCAGCAGCTTGCCGCCGTCGATGACGACCAGGTGGTCGCAGGTGCGCTCCAGTTCGCCGAGCAGGTGGGTGGTGACCAGCACCGAGATCCCGAAGTCGGAGTGGACCCGGCGGATCAGCCCCAGCATCTCGTCCCGGCCGGCCGGGTCGAGGCCGTTGGTCGGCTCGTCCAGCAGCACCAGCTTCGGGTCGTGCACCAGCGCCTGGGCGAGCTTGACCCGCTGCTTCATGCCGGTCGAGTACCCGCCCATCGGCCGGTACCGCTCCTCGTACAGGCCGACGTGCCGCAGGGTGTCCGCGGTGCGCTCGCGGGCGGCGGTGGCGGGCAGCCCCGCCATCCGTGCCATGTGCACCACGAACTCGGTGGCGGAGACGTCCGGTGGCAGGCAGTCGTGTTCGGGCATGTAGCCGACCCGTTCACGGATCTCCGGGCCCCTGGTGGCGACGTCGAGGCCGAGGACCTCGCCGCGGCCGGCCGTCGCCGGGGCGAGGCCGAGCAGGATCTTGATGAGGGTGGACTTGCCCGCCCCGTTGGACCCGACCAGCCCGACCACCCCGGGCTGCACCTCGACGGTGAGCTGGTCGAGGGCGGTGACCCGGGGGAACCTCTTGGTGAGGCCGTCCGTCTTGATGACAGCTGTGGACACCCACTCAACGTAACGGGCTTACGGGGCAAGGGCCATGAGCTGGAATGACGAGCCCGTCTGCTGCTGCGGTATGACGCCGCCGCGGCTCTCCCCTAGGGGTCGGCGAACAGCCGGGCTGCGCCAACGGCGCCGAGTCGCTCACCGTGAAGTGACCCGACCCGCCCGCGGCATGCGGGCGGGCTGCCCGGGAGCCGTGGATGCGGGCGAGTATCCATCCCTGAGCGTCGAATTCGCTCCTACGGGTGGTCGGGCTGGCGCGGAACGCGCCGCGCCCTGGAGAGTTTCGGCCGGCGGCCGCCGGCGGCGAGTTCGCTGAGGCGCTCGCCGATCACGGAGACGCCGGGACGGGGCTCCTGGGCGTAGTACCAGGGCTTGCGTCGGCGCAGCAGTTCCTCGCCGTGCTCGCTCCAGGTGAATCCGGGCTTGCGCAGCAGCTTCCGGAACACTTCATCGACGGTTTCCGGGTGGGCGGCGGCCAGCCGGCGGATCGGCAGTGGCGCGATCGACTCCTCACGCAGGTACACGCGCAGCAGGTCCTGGTGCTGCCTGCGGCCCGCGAGGGCCGGGTCAGCGAAGAGGTCGCGCAGCATTCCGTAGTCGGCGTAGAAGTTGAGCCCGTCGACCTCGTCGTAGATGACGCCGACGGAGCCCGAGTCCGCGAGTTCTGGCGGCAGTTCGAAGGCCGGGAAGGCCAGACCGGGGAGCCGCCTGCCCCGGATTCGGTCGGGATGCTCGGCGACGGCGGCTTCCTGCCTGTGCCGGTAGTAGGCGTTGAGCCGGTCCTCGGCTTCGGCAGGGGGAAGGACCAGTTCGTCGCTGCCGCAGAACTCGATGAACGCGGCCCGGTCCTCCCGCATCGAGCGCCATCCCTGCTCGATCTTCTCGGGGTTGCGGAAGACCAATGAGGGGTGGCTGGTGGCCAGTTGGAGCGCGGCCTGGGCGATCTCGGTGGCGCTGGACTTCGGGTAGTGCGACATCATTCCGGAGACCAGCCATGCCCCGTCGGCCGAGTGGACGGGTACCAGGCACGCGAGGAGGAATCCTCCCTTGGACACTCCGCGGAAGGCCGCCCGCCCGACGTTCGAGTAGGTGCGGTACTCGAGGTCGTCGACCAGGTTCAGCAGGACGACGGCGTCGCCGTCCTTGCGTTGGATCTCGAAGATGCCCTCGACTGGGTCGCGCCAGCCGAGCAGCATCGCCCGGTCGACTTCGGTCAAGTCCCGGCGTCCGGCGACGAACCGGTCCACCACGGTCGAACCGTCCGGCAGGCGGTACCGCAGGATGAAGTTGTCGGTGATCCGGATCGCATCGCCCTCCTCCAACTGCCGCTGAGGCCCTGCTGCCTCCAGCAGGAGGGGCGTCAACCACCGGTCGAAGCGCGCGCCCTGAGCGAAGGCGACGAGTTCGCCCTTCAGCTCGGAGCTGCGCTCGATCAGGCGTCGCAGCGGCGCCTCGTCCTCGTTCCGTACAACGACAGCCATGGAAGCCCTCCCGGTCTTGAAGGTTCCGGCGCTCACTGCGCCCAGTAGTAGCGATATGCCTCGACCCACTCCGCTCCGTCCGGAGCCGGGTCCGGCAGTGGAAGGTCCAGTAGCCCGATCGTCTGCCGGAATCCTTCGCGGGTGCACCGGGCGACGATCCTGCCGTCCCGCGAGAGGTCGACGCCGCGCACGGTCACCTCGACGCCCAGCACCACGGTGCTGAACGGCACCGCCAGGTTCTCCTCGACGGCGGTGAACAGAGCCGTCATCTGCTCGTACTCGTCGTAGGTATCGACCGTCGCCTCGTCGACCAGCGCGGCGAGTTCCCGTTTACTCAACGTGCCCATGGCGCCACGCTAGCCGACCTGCCCGTGACGTCTCGCGGGCGGTCCGAAGGTGCGCCGAAATGCGCGCGTATCGTCGTTGCATGCGCTTGAGTACCGTTATCCTCCCCATCCACCGGTGGAGCGAGGGACAGAAGACCTGGCGGCGGGCCGAGGAGCTCGGGTTCCACGCCGCGTACACCTACGACCACCTGTCCTGGCGGTCGTTCCGCGACGAGCCGTGGTTCGGGGCCGTGCCGACGCTGACCGCGGCGGCCGCGGCGACCGAGCGGATCCGGCTGGGCACGCTGGTGACCTCGGTCAATCCTTTTTCACCTATCACGGCCTGACCTGCGAGAACGCGACGTAGGGGCCGAGGCGGCGCGATGAAGGCGTCAGATCGGCTCGACCCGCCCTGTGTCGGCAGCGGCATCAGTGGACGTCGCGGCAGTGTTCGGCGGCCCGCTGGCCGCCCCCCGACACGGTGGCCAGCGTCTCGAGGGCGGCAGCGGCCGCAGTGTCGGGGATGTTCGCCCGCTGCGCGAGGAAGCGCACCCAGTGCGGCAGCAGCCGCTTGGCCCCGATGGTGGCCGGATGGTCGGGCATCCAGTCGTTGATCAGGCCGAGTTGGTGCTCGATCCGATGCGGTGACACCGAGTCGGCGGTGTCGGGCAGGGCGCCCTCCAGCCACTCGCCGACCAGCGCGTCCACGGGCTCCGGATCGGGGTCCTCGCCGTGCTCCTGCCGCAGCCAGGCGGAGAACGCATCCACCGTCGGTGTGACGTCGATGTCCTGGTAGAGGTTGAGGGGCGTCGGCAGTGAGCTGCCGTGCCGCTGCAGGGCGTTGGACAGGTCGTGGATGCGCCGCAGGGCACGGAACCACTCGTCCCACACCGCCCGCGACTCAGTTCCGCGGATGGTGATCTCACTCAGGTCCACCTCGATGAGGCAGCGCAGCGCCTCCGTGCGGGCCTTGTCGAGTGGTTGCGGGACGCAGTCGGCGGCTGCCGCGCCGACTGCGGTGCGCCAGGCTGCGGCAGCCTGCTGCACGTCGTCGAAGGTGCCGCCTCCGGCGAGCACGACGAAGCCGCAGGCGTCGATGTCGAAGAGGTAGACAGCCGGGTCGGCGCCGTCCGGATAGCTGGTGGCCGCGATGACGCCTAGCCGTGAGCCGTACACGTCGCGCATCGTCCACACGTCACCGGTCATCAGCGGCTTCGCTGCCGAGCCGAGCCAGTCCGGCCAGTTCTCGCCCCCGGCGCCCGTGCCGTGCCCGTCCGGGTGCAGCCGGGATAGTGCGGCATCCGCCATGTACGCGACCGCGGGTGAGCCGACCGAAGTCAGGCCGTGCAGGAGCAGGTGGGCGGCCCGGCTGCCGGGCGCCCCGGCGACCGGCCATTCCCGGGCCCGCCGCTCCGCCACGCCGATCAGTTCCTCGACCCAGTCGCCGATGAAGAGGGAGTGCTCGTCCTGAACGGCCTTGTGGATCTGTGCTCCCAGCAGGCGAGCTGTCATGTCCTCCAGCTGACGTGGGCCCTGGGCGTCGAGCAACACCTCGGCCTCGTCGAGGAGCCCTTCGATGGACGGTCCGAACCAGTCGAGTCGTGCGGACCCCGAGCCCGCGAGCCGCTGCAGGAACGACAGGCCGGACGGATCCCCGAAGGGGCTGCCGGCGTGGAGGCCCGACAGGTCCAGCCGCTCGCGCGGGGTGGGGATGTTCTTCGGTGACGCCGGGTTGCCCGAACGCTTCTTGTTGCCCTGCTGCCTCTTGGTGTTCGACCTGCGGTTGCGGGACACGGGTGACATGGCGGACCTTCGCGGAGAACAGACGACGGTGTACTGCGGGGGCAGGCTATCGCCATCGCCCTGGACGGTGGCGGCGGATCGGGAGTACTACGCTCGATCGGGTTGATCGGTGCGGAGGCTGTTCCGCAGCCTCGGGCGAAGACTGGGGACCGCAGCAGTTACTCGCGCAGGTGCGGGAGGACGTATCTCGCCGGCGACCCGTGAGGAGCCGGGCGGGGGACCGGTCGCTGCGCGAGCGTGCCAGCCCCGCGACGTTACGTAGCGTGATCGCTATCTGACCATGAGGTGCTATATGCATTACGCGCATGATATTCTGCGCGTAATGAAGTCTTCTGCCCCCTCGCTGCTCCCCCTGTTCCGGTCTCAGCTGCAGGGGGACCTGTTGGCGCTCACTCTGCTGAGCCCGGAGCGCAGTTGGACGCTCATCGAACTGGCCAAGGCGCTGGACGTCTCACACACGGCAGTGCTCAGAGAAGTGGACAGGCTGATCGGCGCTGAGATCCTCACAGGGAAGCGGCTCGGCCGCACCCGGATCATCAGTGCCCGAACGGACACCCTGCTGTATCGACCGCTGTGTGACCTGCTGCTCGTGACATACGGGCCGGTTTCTCGACTCACGTTGGCCCTCTCGACTCTCGACGGAGTCGAGGAGGCATACATCTACGGCTCGTGGGCGGCCCGTTACGAGGGGGAGCCCGGTCCGATCCCGGGAGATGTCGATGTCCTGGTCGTCGGGCAGCCTGACCCGGACGAGCTCTTCGACCTCGCCGAGCAGGCCTCGCGGGAGCTGCACCGAGAGGTCAACGTCCACCGCATCTCCTCGCAGGCATGGGCCTCGGAGAGCGACGAACCGTTCCTCACCTCGGTCCGCGAGCGACCGTTGGTCCGCCTACCACTGCACAAGGAGAATGGCGCGTGAACCGCTGGGAGCAGGGCCGTGCGACCGTTGACGACCTGATCCAACGACGTGAGGTCGAGAAGGTGCCGGCGTCTGCGGAGCACGCGCAGGCGGAGTTGGCACAGGCGCGGCAGCACCTGGCCTCCGCGAAACTGCTCCTCGACGTCGACCCGGTCGGTGCGTACAGCCTTGCGTACGACGCCGCACGCAAGGCGCTTGCGGCGGTCTTGATGAACCAGGGTCTCCGTGCCACGAGTAGGGGTGGCCATGTCGCCGTGTACGAGACAGTAAAGGCGCAGCTCGACCCGCCGCTGGGTGGAGTCTTGCGACCGTTCAGCCGCATGCGAATCCGCCGCAACGAGAGCGAATACCGGTCTGCCGAAGCCCCGGCCATCACCCCCGAAGAGGTGAGCGGCGATCTGCCGAAGGCGCAGGCGATCATCGATCTTGCCGAGAAGGCGATGCCGCACATGAGCCGTTACTGAGCCTCGGGGAGAACCTGCCCCGGCGATCAGGGGTCGCGCCGATTGCTCCCGTAGGGTCGGAGACATGCGTCTGAGCACAGTGATCCTCCCCATCCACCGGTGGAACGAGGGACAGAAGATCTGGCGGCGGGCCGAGGAGCTCGGGTTCCATGCCGCGTACACGTATGACCACCTGTCATGGCGGTCGTTTCGGGACGAGGCGTGGTTCGGGGCGATCCCTACCCTGACCGCCGCAGCGACTGCTACGCAGAGTATGCGCTTGGGCACCCTCGTGACCTCGCCGAACTTCCGGCACCCGGTGACGCTGGCGAAGGACCTGATCACGCTGGACGACGTGTCCGGCGGGCGGGTCACGCTGGGGATCGGGGCCGGCGGGACGGGCTTCGACGCGACGGCGCTGGGGCAGGAGGCGTGGTCGCCGAAGGAGCGGGCGGACCGGTTCGGCGAGTTCCTGCCGCTGCTGGACGAGCTGCTGCGCAATGACACCACCACCCACGAGGGCGCCTACTACTCGGCGGTCGAGGCGCGGAACATCCCCGGCTGCGTGCAGACGCCCCGGGTGCCGTTCTACGTCGCCGCGACCGGGCCGCGCGGGCTGCGGCTGGCGGCCGAGTACGGGCAGGGCTGGGTGACGTACGGGGACCCGAAGGGCCCGGCGGACGTGCCGGTCGAGCAGGCGCCCGGCGTCATCGCGCAGCAGATCGGGAAGCTCACTGCGGCCTGCGAAGCGAAGGGCCGCGACGTGGCGACGCTGGAGAAGGTGCTGCTGCAGGGCTCGACGGCGGAAAGGCCCCTGGAGTCGCTGGACGCCTTCGTCGACTGGGCCGGGACGTACCGGGAGCTGGGCATCACCGAGCTGGTGATCCACTGGCCGGTCCCGGACTCGATCTTCGCGAACGACCTCGCCGTCTTCGAGAAGATCGCCACCGAGGGCCTCGCGCAGCTGGGCTAGGGGTTCGGCCGCCGGAAGCCGGGCCGGGCCCTCACGGGTGCGGGCGGGTGCGCTGGGCCGGGAGGCTGGGGGCGGGGGCGCGGCGGGCGATCTCGGCGAGGGTGTGGAAGAGGACGTCGCCGAGCAGAACCGGCTCGCGAGAGGCGGCCGGGGAGACGTCCGAGGAGGCGTCCGGGGAGGGGGCGGCGGGCGGGACGGTCGGGGGAGGCTCGTCTCGGAGCTGGCGAGTGGGCATGGCTCTTCCTGCCGACGGGGTGACCGTGCACAGTCCTGCCCGCCACCCCCGGGAGACACCCCGGGCAGCGGGCGAATCGGCCGGAAACGGCGCCTCCGGGGCCGAAAGCCGGGCGCCCGACGGGTCGGCGGGGCGGTCCTGTCTCGCCGGTGACCGGCGCGGCACCGATGGGCGAAGATGGACCGGTGACCGAAGCCCGTACCGCCCCCCGCCTCATCGCCACCGACCTGGACGGCACCCTGCTGTGCGCCGGCGGCACCGTCAGCGAACGCACCGCCGCGGCCCTGGCGGCCGCGGAGGCGGCCGGGGTCCAGGTGGTGTTCGTCACCGGGCGTCCGCCGCGCTGGATGCAGCAGGTGAGCGCGCACACCGGCGGCCACGGGGTGGCGATCTGCTCGAACGGCGGCGCGGTGGTGGACGTGCGGCGCGGTGAGCTGCTGGAGTCGTTCCCGCTGCCGGCGGAGACCGCGCTGGCGGTGATCGAGGTGCTGCGCGCCAAGCTGCCCGGCACCGCGTTCGCCTTCGAGTACCCGGCCGGGTTCGCCCGCGAGCCCGGGTACGAGGTGCCGATGTGGGGCGAGGAGGAGGACCACCCGGTCGGCCCGGCGGAGGAGCTGCTGGGGACGGGCGGACCGGTACGGGGCCTGTTCAAGCTGCTGGCCAAGCACCCGGACCTCGACCCGGACAAGCTGCTGGGCGAGGCCCGGGAGGCGGCCGGGCACCTGGCCGAGATCACCCGCTCGGCGCCGATCCCGCTGCTGGAGATCAGCGCGCCCGGCGTCACCAAGGCCAGCACGCTGGCCCACTGGTGCGCCGGGCACGGGATCGACCGGAGCGAGGTGGTGGCCTTCGGCGACATGCCGAACGACCTGGAGATGCTGGACTGGGCCGGCACCGCGTACGCCGTCGCCAACGCGCACCCGCAGGTGCTGGCGGCGGTGCCGCTGCACACCGTGAGCAACGAGCAGGACGGCGTCGCGGCGGTGCTGGAGGAGCTGCTGCGGCTCCCCCGGCAGGCGCCCGAGCAGGCCTGAAAGCCCAGCCGAGGAGGCCCGAACAGGCCTAGCCGAAGCGGCCGTTCACGTAGTCGGAGGTCCGCTGGTCGCGCGGGCTGCCGAAGATCTGCGCGGTCGGCCCGGCCTCCACGATCCGGCCCGGGGTGTCGTGGGTGGCCAGGAAGAAGGCGCAGGTCTGCGAGACGCGCTGGGCCTGCTGCATGTTGTGGGTGACGATCACGATGGTGAGCCGCCCGCGCAGTTCGGCGATGGTCTCCTCGACCCGCCGGGTGGAGGTCGGGTCGAGCGCGGAGCACGGCTCGTCCATCAGCAGGATGTCCGGCGAGACCGCCAACGACCGTGCGATGCACAGGCGTTGCTGCTGCCCGCCGGAGAGCGCGCCGCCCGGGGTGTGCAGCCGGGTGTGGACCTCGTCCCAGAGCCCGGCCCGGCGCAGGCTGGTCTCCACCAGGTCCTGGCGCTCGTCCTTGGAGACCTTGATCCCGGCCAGCTTGAGCCCGCTGGCGACGTTGTCCTGGATGGACATCGCGGGGAACGGGTTGGGCCGCTGGAACACCATGCCGATCCGGCGCCGCACCTCGGCGGGACGCCGCCCGGGCCGGTAGACGTCGTCGCCCTCCAGCAGCACCTCGCCGGCGAGCGCGGCGCCGCGCACCATCTCGTGCATCCGGTTGAGGATCCGCAGGTAGGTGGACTTGCCGCAGCCGGACGGGCCGATCAACGCAGTGACCTCGCCGGCCGGCATCGCCAGCGAGACCCGCTCCAGCACCTTGTGGGTGCCGAACCAGGCGGAGACGTCCCTGGTCTCCAGCCCGGCCAGCGGCCCGCCGCCGGGGTGCGCGCCGGGCGGCAGCGGCGGGAGGGTGAGGGTGTCGGCGGCCGGGTCGATCGCCAGGGCGTCGGCCGTCGCCACGCCGGTCATGGGTGTGTCGGTCATCGGTGCATCCGTCATCGGTACGGTCCTCCGGGCGCGCTTCAGTAGAGGTTGGGCAGCAGGGCGGCGGCGTTCTCGTAGACCGCCCAGAGCAGCGCGCCGACCACCGGCGCGAGGCTCAGGTAGGCCGCCGACGTCCGCCAGTACCGGGCCAGCAGGAGCGCGCCGAGCACCGCGCCCAGCAGGCCGAGCGACCACAGCTGCAGCGTGGCCAGCGCGCCCTTGTCGGCGGCCAGCGCCTTGTCGTACGGGACGGTCCGGGGCCGGCCGCCGGGGTTCTGCTCGGGGTCGCCCTCCAGCCGGGCGCCGACCATCACGGTGGAGCCGGGGATCCAGTCGGAGTCCCCGGTGACCAGGACGAGCCGGTCGCGGGCCGGGTCGGTGATCGGGTGGTCGCCGTCGCCGTACACGTTGACGGTGTAGGTGAACGTGCCCTGCCCGGTGGTGGCCTCGATCTTGTCGCCGACCCGGAGCTTGGGCAGCTCGGCGAACGGCGCGCCGAAGGTGGCGCCGCGGCCGAACACCACCGCGACGCCGCCCTGGCCGGGCAGTGCGGTGTCCCGGCGGTGGCCGGGCCCGCGCATGAGGTCCCGGCCGGTGGTGCCCTCGACCACGACGGCCTGGTGCAGACCGATCGCCGGGATGTCGATCAGGGCCACCGGGTCGCCGTCGGCGGCGGCGCCGGTCGGGGCGACGGCCCGGGCGAGCTGGTCCCGGAAGGTCTTGAACGCGGCGGACTGGAAGTGCCGCTCCTGGACGTGCGAGAGCGTGAACAGGTAGCCGACGAAGCCCAGCACGAGCGCGGCCAGCAGGCTGACCGCCCAGGCGCCCTGGAGGAAGCGGCGCCGCGCGGGGGTGACGGCGGGCCCGGCCGCGGGGGTCTCGGCCCGGGGGGCCGGGGGCTCGGCCGGCCGCCCGGGGGCGGTCGGCTTCTCCAGCACCGGGGCGGTCACGAGGCGCCGTCCGAGGACTTGCGCCGACGCAGCAGCCGACGGCCGAGCAGCGGCGGAACGAGCACCACGGCGAGCAGTTCGAGGGCGGTGAGCGTGCTCAGCGTCCAGTCCTCGGGCTTGCCCGACACCTCGACCACGTTCGCCGCGACCTCGGTGGAACCGCTGCCCCGGCCGCGGGCGACCACCTGGCCGGTCTGCGGGTCGACCACGTCCTCGGCACCCGGGTCGCCCGCCGCGGCGTCGGCCGCGTTCGGGTCCGCGGCGGCCGCACCACCGGCCGCCGCGGCGGCGTCCCCGGCACCGCCGGTGCCGGCGCCGCCCGCACCGCCCGTACCGCCGGCGCCGCCGGCCGCACCACCGCTCGTACCGCTGCCGGTCCGGCCCGTGCCGCCGCTGCCGCCGCCCGGGCCACCCGTACCGCCGGTGCCACCGGTACCGGCGGCCGCGCCGCCGCCACTGCCGCCGCTGCTGGAACCGCCGGCGCCCGCACCGGTCTTGACCGCCTGGCCGTCCTGCACGGTGCAGTCCAGCGGAGCGCCCTGCTTGTCGCACGGGCTCGGCATCGGCGCGTTCTTGAGGACGGTCAGCTCACCGGCGGAGTTGAAGGTCGGGTTGGCGCAGTTGGACAGGGTGTCCGGGTCGACCGGGCTGGCGTTGCCGGGGATGCTCCTGGTCTGCAGCAGGCCGCCCTTGACCAGGCCGCGCGGGATCGGCGAGTAGCCGAGGCCGTCCGCCTCGCCCTGGCCCTCGCACAGCACGTAGGCGAGGAAGCGGCTGAGGGCACTGCCCTTGTCGTTGTTGAAGCGGGGCGGCGGGGGCAGCGCGGCCCCTGAGCGCGGCACGATCACGTAGCTGTAGCTGGAGATCGGGTAGGAGCGCGGGTCGTCCATGGTGTAGACGGCGTCGAGGTTCTGCTGCAGGTAGTTCGGGTCGCTCACCGGGGTGTTGTCGTCCACGCCGCGGATCCTGGCCGCGGTGAGCGCCACGGCGACGTTGGAGGCGGTCGGCAGCGCGTAGTAGCCGGCCTGGTTGAGCACCTTCACGACCGGCCAGTTGCTGCGCTTGGCGAAGGCGTACTCGTCGTAGCCGATGGTGCCGAGGCCGGAGGAGGCCTTGATGTAGCCGGCGACGACGTCCGAGCCGTTCTGGGCGACCATCCGGCCGGACGGCGGGAAGAACTCGGTGTAGTCACCGCAGGAGACGCCGTTGACGGAGGAGCAGTACGCGTCCCACTGGTCCTTGTGGGTGTGCTCCATCCAGCGGGTGAACTGCGCGGTGGCGCCGGAGCCGTCCGAGCGGACCACCGGGGTGATCGGCAGGTTGGGCAGCGTCTTGCCGTAGTCGGCGGTGATCTTCGGGTCGTTCCAGTTGGTGATCTTGTTGGTGAAGATGTCGACGACGGTCTGCGGCGAGAGCCGCAGGTCGCGGACCTGCTTGCCGCCGACCACCAGGTTGTACATGAAGGTGGTGCCGCCGGCGGTGATCGGTACGTACGAGAAGCCGTAGGTCGGCTGCTCCGCGCTGCCCTGGCCGTTGCGGCGGCCCGCGTCGTTCACGCCGGCGTCGGGCGTGGTGCGGAACGGCACGTCGGAGGCGGTGAAGTCGTTCTGCCCGAGGGTCCAGGAGTTGCGGCCGGCCGCCGAGCCGACCGGGTTGAAGCTGATCTGGATGCCCTGCGGCCCGACGTCCTGGCGCCACTGGTCGATGGCCGGACCGGCCCAGCTGGAGCCGTCCGCGCTCAGCGCGACGCTCGCCGCGAAGGCCCGGGAGCCCGGCCCCAGCATCGGCGCGGCCGCGAGCAGGAACAGGGACATCAGCAGGGCGAGCGCGCGGGCCACGGGGCGGCCGGCAGCCTCCCACGACATGGGGACTCCTCTGGGACGGAGGGTGGTTGGGTGGGTCATCAGCCGTTCCCGGGGAGTGGGCCGGCGGTGGCCGACGCGTGAGCGGACGCGGTCCGCGCCGTCGCCGGACGGACGGTGCCGGACGGCCGGGCGGCTCGTGCGGCGGCCTCGGCGCGCCGCGCCTCCCGGTCGATCCGGCGCTTCTGACGCCTGGTCAGCTCACCCGGCTTGCGGCCGCCGAGCACGCGCGCGGTGACGAAGAGGATCAGCACCAGGACCATCAGGGTCAGTCCGGCCGCGAAGGCGCGGGCGACCATCTCGGGGTAGGGCTGCTTGACGTAGTTCCAGATGTACAGCGGCAGCGACACCTGGTGCTCGTGGAACGGGTCGGCGTTGAACTGCGAGGTGAAGCCCGAGGTCAGCAGGACCGGCGAGGTCTCGCCGACGCCGCGCGCCATGCCGAGCACCACCGCCGTCACCAGACCGGGCCGGGCGGTGGGAAGCACCACGTTCCACACCGTGCGCCACTGGCTGCCGCCGAGCGCGTACGAGGCCTCCCGCAGGGTGCCGGGCACCAGCCGGATGACCACCTCGGCGGCCCGGGTGACGATCGGCATCATCATCACGGTCAGCGCCAGCGAGGCCGCGAAGCCGCTCTTCTCGAAGCCGAAGGTGATGATGAAGACGCCGAGGATGAACAGGCCGGCCACGATGGAGGGCAGCGCGGTCATCGCCTCGACCAGCGTCCGCACCGGGCGCACCAGCCGGCCGCCGACCTCGGACATGAAGATCGCCGCCGCGATGCCCAGGGGCACCGCGAACAGCGTTGCCAGGCCCAGCTGTTCGAGCGAGCCGACGATCGCGTTGAGCGCGCCGCCGGAGGTGATCGGGGAGAGCGCGGCGGTCTGCTCCATCGACTCGGTGAAGAAGTTGACGTGCTGGGCCGCCTCGTAGCCGCGGCTGGCCACGTAGCCGATCTGGTCGACGATCAGCGCGACCACCAGCAGCCCGGAGCTCCAGGAGGCCACCGCCACCAGCCGGTCGCGCACCATCAGCTTGCCCCACTGGAGCCGGCCGAGCGCGAAGTAGCCCGCCAGGAACAGGAGGTACCAGCAGACCAGGAAGCCGAACGCGCCGCTGAACGGCAGCACCCGCTCGTACAGCAGCCAGTTCAGCGCCAGCGAGCCGACCAGTGAGCCGGCCACGGTGAACACGTCCTCGCGGGTCACACCGCCGAGCCGCACCTTGGTCTGGGGGCGCGGTGGCGCGGCCTCGGCGGGCACCTCGGCGGAGCCGGGGGGCGTCGGACCTCCGGGCTCGGACGCGGCGACCGGTGGCAGGTCGAGCGTGGTCATCGGGTCGTCCCTTCGACGCGGTGGGTCATGTCGGTACGCCGCCTCAGTCCGCGGTGGAGGCCCCGGAGCGGGACCGGTTGATCACGAAGCCGGCCGCCACGTTGACCAGTAGGGTCAGCGCGAACAGCACCAGGCCGGCTGCCATCAGCGCGGAGAGCGAGAGCGCGTCCGACTCGCCGAAGCGCAGCGCGATGAGCGCCGAGATCGAGTTGGCGCCGTTCTCCAGGATGTGCGTGATGGTCTTGAAACTCGGCGAGATGATCAGCGCGACCGCGATCGTCTCCCCCATCGCCCGGCCGAAGCCCAGCATGATCGCGCCGATCACCCCGCCCTTGCCGAACGGCAGGACCACCGCGCGCACCATCCCCCACCGGGTCGAGCCCAGCGCGTACGCGCCCTCCCGCTCGCCCTGCGGGGCCTGGGAGAACACCTCCCGGCTGAGCGAGGTCACGATCGGGATGATCATCAGCGCGACGACCACGCCCGCGATGAAGGTGGAGGAGGTGTAGGAGGTACCGATGTCGCCGGTGCGCACCTTGAGGAAGGGGATCGTGTCGCCGAGGTGGTTGGTCAGCCAGCGGACGAAGCCGATGATGCGCGGCTGGAGGAAGAACAGCCCCCACAGGCCGTAGATGATGCTGGGGATCGCCGCCATCAGGTCGATCAGCGAGATCAGCGCCGCCCGCAACCGGACCGGCGCGTACTCGGAGATGAAGATCGCGGTGAAGAGGGCGACCGGGACGGCGATCACCAGGGCGATGACGGCGATCAGCAGGCCGTTCGGCAGGACGGCCGCGATGCCGAAGTTGTGCGCGGCGGTCTGCCACTTCTGCTCGGTCAGGAAGGACCAGCCGACCGCGCGCAGCGCGTCCGTGCCCCGCAGGACCAGGAAGAACGCGATCATCCCCATGATCGCGAAGACCGAGAGCCCGGCCACCCGCAGCACCCCGCGGAACAACCGGTCGCCCGGGGTCGCGGGGGCGGTGATGGTGCGCGGGACGTCCCGGTCGGGCCCGTGGTCGGGTTGGCCTGGCACCCCGGCGTACGGTGCCGCGGGCTCGGCGGCGGATGTCATGGTCTGCTCTCCGTGCTCGGGTGCGGGGGACGGATCCGGTGCGTACCCATTCGGCCAGCCGCAGGTGGCCGGATCGGGTCGTGTGTGTGTACGAGGGCCCAACGCGGCGACTCGGTAACGGAGTTGGGAACTCCGGGTGGCCGGACCGGACCGGAGAATGACGTGTCCGTGCTGGGGTTTCTCACCCAAGTCCTTTGATGTGGACGGTATTTGACTTCGCTCACGCATGGTCGGACCATTGGCCGATTCCGTTCCGGACGCAACGCGCGTTGACTCCAAGCGACTTCACCCATGCGGAAACGACTCGGCGGGGCCGAAACGGCGGCCCCGCCGAGTCGTGCTCCGGTGATTCCGTGGCGTCACCGCGTCAGACCGTCACGGCCGGCGGCGCACCCGCGACCAGCCCTTCCGCACCTCCGCCAGCGCCCGCGCCCCGGCGGGCGTCCCGCCCAGGAAGAGCGCCGCCGGACCGCCGACCAGCAGCACCAGGCCGCCGATCAGCGCGACGGGCAGCAGCAGCCGGGCGGCGCCGGAGCGGTCGGACGCCGGAGTACCGGCGGCGACGGGCGCGGCGGACAGCGACTTGCCGGGCGTGCCGGGCGCCGCACCTGGCTTGGCACCCGCACCGGCACCCGCCACCGCTCCGCCGGCCGCCGCCCCCGCTCCACCGGCCGCGGCACCCGCACCGCCGGTCGCGGCGCCCGTACCGGTGCCGGACAGGCCGCCGGTGGAGGCCCCGCCGGACCCGCCGGACGCCAGGTCCCCGGTCCCGCCGGCGGCCGCGGCCCCGCTCCCGCCGGACGCCCCGCCCTCACCGGCCTGGCTGACCGAGGCGACGCCCTGCCCACCGCCCGTACCGGAGGCCGGCGTCGAACCGTCACCGCCGGTCGCGGGCGGGTTCGGCGGCGCGGCCTGGTTGCCGGGCAGCTTGGCGTCCTGCGCCGCCAGGTGGCCGATCGCGTCCGCGGTCTGGGTCCGCTGGGCGGCGGTCAGGGCGAGGAAGCCGGGGGCGAGGTGGCCGGGCTCGTACCCGTAGACCTGGCCGGTGGTGGTCACCGCGCGCATGAACGTGGTCATCGCGGCCACCTTGCCGGCCGCGACGTCCTTGGTCGGGAGCATCGCGTACTGCACGGCGGTCAGCGGGTAGGCCTTCTGGTCACGCGAGAGGGCCGAGTCGGACGCGCCGTACGGCAGGGACTGCACGCCGGTGGCCTGGTCGACGGTCATGTCGGCGACGGCCGCCTGGAACCCCGGGCCGTCCGGTGAGACGAAACCGCCGGCCGGGTTGAGCAGTTGGGCCTCGGGCAGCGAGTAGGCCTTCGCCTCACCGGTGTCCATGATCGCGAACAGGGTCCGCTTCCCGATCTTGAGCGGCGGGCACAGGTCGTGCGAGCCGTCCGACTTCGTGTCCCCGTTGACGCAGTTGGGCTGGTTCCACAGCACCTTGCGCACCACGTCGTTCAGCCCGGTCGAGATCGGGTTCCACTCGAACTGCTTCCAGTTGCGCTTGGCGTCCTCCGTCGCGTCCGGGATCCCCGAGGAGTCCTGCCGGACGAGGGAGTCGGTCGGGTAGCCGGAGAAGGCGGGGCGCAGGTAGAAGCTGTCCACGTGCATGCCCCACGGGTCGGACTCGCCGTCCAGGAAGCGCACCGCGTCGGGGTCCGCGGCGATCCACGACGTCAGCTGGTACGTCATGTCCGCCGTCCCGCCGAACACCGTCGGGGTGGTGTTGTTGGAGAGGCAGCCCGTGGGCCAGGAGACCGTGCCGTCCGAGGGCAGCGGGTTCAGCTTCTGGAACTCCGGGTCGTCGAAGATGCAGATCGGGTTGCCCTTCACCGACGGGATCGCGGCGCCGGGCGAGGCGTAGGACTGTGTGAGCAGCTTGGCCAGCAACCGCGCGTTGAGCTTCATGCTCCTGATCTGCCGACCGGTGTTCGGGTCGTCCACGACGAACACCACGGAGATTCCCGAGGTCGCGATCGGCGCGTACACGTACGGGCGGGGTGGCGGCGCCTGGGTGTCCGGCCGGGACGCCAGCGCCATGTCGCCGCTGCCCGACAGGAAGTCCGTGCGGGCCTGCGCGTCGCCGTTCGCGAAGCCGTACGTGAGCGACATCGGCTCGGTGCCCTGGCACAGCCCGGCCTGCCACTGCGCCATCGCCCGCTTGGCCGGTTCGAGTCCGGCCACCCTGAAGGCCGCGTGCTGGTCCGGACAGGCCGCCGCCGTGGGGGCGAACTCCAACGGCACCACCGCGCGGCGCTCCCAGGAGCACTGCTCGGACGTCTTCATGTTCGTGTAGCGGTTGATGGTGCCGTTGAGCTTCAGGTCGGACGCCATGCCGAAGTCCAGGTCCAGGCTGTGGTTGTCGCAGCCGAGGACGCCCTTGCGGGTCTTGTCCGCCCAAGCGATGGAGTCGCCACCGTAGTTGGGCTCGACGACCAGCGAACACGGGTGCTTGTCGTCGCAGCGCAGGGTGGGGCTCTGGTCGGACGTGTAGAGCTCGATGTCCGCGAAGCCCGAACCGTCCGCGCCCGTGACCGAGACGACCATGTTCGACGGGTAGTCGGGGAAGGTCGTCCCCGGGGCGGGCGTCTTCTGCTGGAAGCCCGCCGCCGCGTCGGCGTTGTACAGAGTGCTGTCGTAGCAGTCGGTGACCTTGGGGTCGGTGCCCCGGCACTGGTACACCCGCACCTGGTAGAAGGGCTGCTCGCTACGCGGTGCCGGCCCGTTCAGCCAGGGATCGCCGTTGGCGTCCGAGGTCGGGGTGAACCCCTTCCAGCTGACGTGGACCACCTGGTTGACCAGGTTCCTGGTCTGCGCGACGCTCACGCTCCCCGCGGGGCCGTACACGCCGTCGTTCGGCTGCCACACCTTGGGCCCCGGCACCGTGACGGCGGAGTCCTCCGCCACGGCCTGCGGCAGCGCCCCCAGGCCGATCGGCAGCACGCCGATCGCGACCACCGACGACCACACCATCGCGAGAGCGGGCAGTCGGCGGCGCCACCGGCCCGAAGGTCTCCGGTCGGGCGGTCGGACTCTCATGGCGGGCACCTCCGTGCGATTGCGCGCCGCCGGGAGACGCGGCGCAGGGGATCAGGCATCGAGCGGCCAACGATTCCGGTACCCGTCCATTCGGCCAGCCGCAGATGGCCGGATCCGGTCGCGCGCGTGTACGAGACCACAACGCGGCACCTCGGTCGCAGAGTTGACGCCACCACGGGAAAACAGGCCCGTGCCTGTCGGCACGGGCCTGGACCAACCGGTGGGCGGTGCTCAGCCGTTGACGGTCAGCGTGAAGGAACCGACCGCCTGACCGTTCGTGAAGAAGGCGGTGTTCAGCTTGCCGTCGAGGAACTGCGCGCCCGAGGCGTCCACGGTGAGGGCGGACGCGGTCAGGGACTGCGTGGTACCGCTCTGCTCGGTCCGCTGCAGGCCGGCCGGCTTGAACAGCAGGACCGGGTCGGTGGCGCCGTCCGGCACACCGGTGAGGCGCCAGTCGTCGGCGCTGAACGCGAGCTGCTTGAAGAGCACGCTCTTACCGGTGAAGACGTCGACGAACAGCAGGCTGCCACCGAGCGTCGCGTTGCCGTAGTAGCCGCGCAGGTTGACGCTGCCGCCGGTCACCGGGAGGCTCGTCGACAGGCCCGCGGTGGTGTCGTAGGAAACGCCGGCGTTCGGCAGCGGAACGATGAACACGCCGTTGCTCGCCGCGGCCTGGAGGAAGGTGTTGTTCTCGGTCACCACGGCGCTGCCGGTGGGGGCGGGAGCGGTGTCGGCCGCGGCCACGCCGCTGAAGGCGGTGACGGCGAGGACGACCGCGACGCCGCCGGCGAGGAACCGACCGGTGGTACGGGACATGCTGGTCTCCTTGGGAGAGGAAGGTTTCGCGCTGAGGGTGGAGCACCGGTCCGAGGACCGGCCGACGGGTCCGGCCGGAGCCGGATCCGTGGTTCAGGGGTGCGGTACGGAGCCACAGGTGGGCAGCGCGAGATTCCGCGTCCCGCCGGGTCGGCGGCGACGGTGGGCCGCGGGGTGCCCCGTGGTCTCAGGTGCGGGTGGCGACACCGCGGGCCGCGGTCGGCAGCAGGTGGGCGTTGGGGTCGGGGGCCGGCGGGTTCCTCAGCCGGCCCGTTCCCTTCGGGACGCCCTGCCGGTGGGCCGGCGGCCACGGGCGCGAAGCCCGTGGCCGCCGGATGGTGCGGGGTGAATCAGGTGAGGGTGGCGACACCGCAGGCCGGGGTGGCCAGGAAGCCGTAGCTCGCCAGGTCGGCGGCGGCGACCGGGTCGTTGCAGATCCAGCCGTTGGAGCCGAAGATCGCCTGGAGCGCCTGGCCGTGCGCGTCGGTCGCCGTCCACTCGGTGTCGCGGACCACGTTGTAGACCACGCGGCCGAAGGAGGAGTTGGCGAACTTGGTGTTGATCACGTTGTTGGTGATCGGGGTCAGGGTGGCGCCGTTGACCACGATGTTGCGCAGGGTCAGGCTGCCGGGGGCGTCGGTCGCCGTGCCGTGGCCGCCGACGGTCTGGCCGAGGTAGTGGGCGACGGAGTAGGGGAAGACGACGTTCGGGTCGGTCAGGTTGGCGTCGGTGCCCTCGTTCTCCTCCGGGCCGGTGGTGACGCAGGCGCCGGGGGTGGTCACGCCGATCGCGCCCAGGAAGAAGGAGCGCGTGCCGGAGTCGGCCTGCGGCAGGAACGGCTTGATGGTGGCGTTCGGCAGGCTCGCGTTGATCTGGGTCCAGTTGGTGGTGGTGCAGTTGTAGATCGCGGTCAGCTGCGCCGAGGTCAGCTGCGCCGGGGCGTTGCCGGTGCTCGGGGCGGACCAGGTGACGGCGTCCTTGGCGAGCGCGACGAAGTCCAGGCCGTGGGCGTCGGTCGCCGCCGGGCCGCGCGAGGAGCGGGCGAAGTCCACGGTCGCGCTGGTGTTGGCGACCAGGGCCTTGATGCCGGCGCCGGAGCCGTTCGGGCGGGCGATCGAGGTGGCACCGGTCTTGGTGGTGATCGGCGAGGTGCCGGTCGCGTCCCAGCTGTACAGGTGCGGCGCGGTGGAACCGGCGCCCAGGGAGGCGTTGTAGTCGGCCGAGAACTGGTTCAGCAGAACCTGGATGGTGTCCGAGCCGACACCCACGATGTCCTGGGCGGCCGGGGTGACACCGGCGGCCGGGTCGGCGACGGCCGAGCCCGAGGCGACGGTGGCGAGGGAGGTCGCCAGCGCGGCGGCGGCGAGAAGCTTGGCAGCGGTCTTACGCATGTTCTTGTTCCTCCGGTGGGAGAGACCTGCATCGCGTTACCCGGGCCCTGATGGGGAGCCCGGGGCCGGGGGACCGCCTCCGCTGCGGCCCGGTCCGGCAGTGCTGATCCTGTCTGGCCGGGAGGTTGCGCCGGAAGGGTGGTCGAGACCGGCCCGGGAATGTCGACTCATCGGTTCGACGAGGTTTAGGCACTGGTCAGTGCGCACGTGACAGGGGCACAACCCGGTGTCCGAACCCGGTCGACGTTCTTCTCCAGGAGGCGGCTCGGGGGGGTGCCGGAAACCTTCGCTTCACCGGAAGAGCACGAACGCCCCGGTCGCCTCACAGCGGCCAGCGGACGTCCCGCCCGCTGCGCCGCAACTCCTGCCCCACCCACTGCAATCCGGCCAGGAACCCCTCGATCCCCGCCTGGCACTGGTCGCGCCGCAGGTACCCGCGCGCGCTGCGCGCGACCGGGACGGCGTCGGCCGCCCCCGGCCGGGTGCTGCGCACCGGCAGGTAGGCGGACCAGACCCACTGCCGGCCCTCGGACTGCCCCGTCGAGCACCGCAGGGCGGCCCGTTCGATGATCAGTTCCCGCACCGCCTCGGCGAGTTCGTCCTCGCTCCGGTACGTGCGCACGCCGACGCCGAGCGGCCGCCCGTTGGCGGCGCGCAGGGCCCAGCCCAGACAGCGGTCGGCCGCGGGCACGATCAGCAGCCGCGGGCCGCGCCGCTCAGCGGCCATCGGTGTGTCTCAACGACACGGCCCTCTCGGGCAGTTCCCGCGGGGGCTGTTTGGCGAGCAGCACGACGAAGCGGCGAAAGGCGTTCTGGCAGGTCGCGTACCGCTCGTACGCGCGGCTGGAGCGCACTTCGGGGAGGCTGCGCGAACCCGGGATGACCCAGATCCAGCCGATGCCGTCGCGGACGTGGGTGATCCGCGCGGTGAGCTCGGCGGCCCCGACGCGTAACCCGTCGAAGCCGCGCTCGGCCTCGCCGGGAGTCTCGAACATGGCCGGGGTGATCGCCACCACTCGGCCGTTCGGCGCCTTCAGCTGCCAGCGGTAGCGCCCGTCCGGGGCCCGCTCAGTCCTGAACCCGCCCCGACTTACCCCTGCTGCGGTGTTCCCGCGGCCAGACGCGTCCACTGCTCCCCCGTCCGGTTACCCCTCCGAGACCGGAGCAAAGCTATGTGTGCACACTGAGCCGCCGAAAGCCCAGAACGTTCACAACTTGCGCTGTTGGTCGGGAAGTTCTCCCTCGTTTAACTTTCACCAGCCAGCTGCGAGAGGACGATCGGGGCCGGGGCTCAGAGCCGGGCCGTCCAGCGGACCATCGCGCCCTTCCGGTACGGCCCGACCTCGTGCCAGGCGTCGCCGCCGAGCGCCTCGGCCCGCCGGGTCAGGTTGCGCAGGCCGCTGCGCCGGCCGCCCGGCGGAATGCCGACGCCGTCGTCGGTCACCGTCAGCAGCACGCCCGGCCGCCCGCCCCGGTCCAGCGAGTCCGGGTCGCCGCTGACCGGCCGGCCGCCGTCGTCCAGGTGGGCGGTCGCGTCGATCTCCACGCCGACCCGGGAGGCCCGCGCGTGCCGGGCCGTGTTGGAGAGCATCTCCCGGAGTGCGGCGAGCAGTTGACGGCCGGTCTTCTCGCCGACCAGGCTCTCCACCGGGCCGACGAAGCTCACCGACGGCTTGAAGCCGAGCGCCGCCGCGGCCTGGCTGGCCTCCCGCAGCACCCGGGTGCGCAGGGTGTCCGGCGTGTCACCGTGGTTGTCGTGCTGGAGGGCGTAGATGGTGGTGCGGACCTCCTGGATGGTGGCGTCCAGCTCGTCCACCGCCTTGCCGATGCCGACCTTCACCTCGGGCACCACCGACCGTCGGGCCGCGCTCTCCAGCATCATCCCGGTGGCGAACAGCCGCTGGATCACCAGGTCGTGGAGGTCGCGGGCGATCCGGTCGCGGTCCTGGAAGACGGCCAGGCGCTGCTGGTCGCGCTGGCCCTCGGCGAGCCGCAGGGCGAGCGCGGCCTGCGAGGCGAAGGTCTCGGCGAGCTGCTTCTCGGTGTCGGTGAACGGCAGCGCGCCGCGCGGGCGCCAGACGCAGAGCCCGCCGAGCACCCGGCCGGCGGCGACCATCGGGACGGCCATGGACGGGCCGAAGCCGCGGGCGAGCCGGATCATCACGGTCGGGTCGCTGGACATGTCGTCCAGGTAGACGCTCTCCCCCGAGAGCAGCCGGGCCGCGAAGCTCTCCTGGGGCAGCAGTTCGCCCCGGACGAACTCGGCGGCCTCGCCGGAGGCGTGGGCGACCCGCATCTGCCCGCCGTCGTCCCCCGAGGGTTCCGTCGGTTCGGTCGGGAGCAGGATCATGCCGAGCGCGGCGTCCGCCAGCTCCCGCACCTGCTCGGCGGCGACGGTCAGCGCGGTCTCGGCCTGGTCGGTGGAGAGCAGTGCCGTGGTGACGGCGGAGGCGCCGGCGATCCAGCGCTCCCGGCGCCGCCCCTCCTCGTACAGCCGGGAGTTCTCGATCGCGACGCCGGCCGCCGCGGCGAGCGCGTGCACCACCTGCTCGTCCTCGGGGGTGAAGGCGCCGCCGCCCTTCTTCTCGGTGAGGTAGAGGTTGCCGAAGACCTCGTCGCGGACCCGGATCGGTTCGCCGAGGAAGGTCCTCATCTCCGGGTGGTGCGGCGGGAATCCGGAGGAGCGCGGGTCCGCGCCGAGCTCGCTGAGCCGCAGCGGCTCGGGGCGGTCGATGAGCGCGCCGAGGATGCCGCGCCCGGCGGGCAGCTCGCCGATCGCGGCGGCGGTCTCGTCGTCGATGCCGACGTGGATGAAGTCGGCCAGGCCGGTGCCGCCGGGGGCGATCACGCCGAGGGCCGCGTACCGGGCGTCGACCAGTTCGGCGGCGCCGGTGGCGATCCGGTGCAGGGTGGCGTGCAGGTCGAGCCCGGCACCGATCGAGACCACCGCCTCCAGCAGCCGCTGCATCCGGTCGGTGACCGCGGCGGCCGACTGCAGGCGCTCCGCGACCTCGGTGACCAGGGTGTCCAGCCCGAGCGAGGCGATCTCCGGCACCCGGTGGGGTGTCGGCTCGGGGGCGGAGGGGAGGTCTGGCGTGGGGTCCATGAAGAAGAGCCTAGTTTGTACGGTTTTCAGCCGAAGGATGGCGCGACCAGCGACCAGCGACCGGCGGACGGCGCGCGGCAAGCGGCTACCGCCCCGCGCCCACCGGCTCCAGCAAGCCGTCCGGCTCCAGCAGCCCGTCCGCCGCCCGCTCCCGCCGCCACATGGCGTGCAGCCGCCCGTCCTCGTCCGCGACCAGCTCCGACCAGCGGCCGCGCTCGGCGACCCGGCCGCCGTCCAGCACCAGCACCTCGTCGACCGTGGTGTCGTCCAGTCCGGCCAGCCGGTGGGTGATCAGCACCGTGGTGCGGCCCTCGGTGGCGGCCAGCAGGTCGGCGGTGAGCGCGTCGGCGGTGGGCAGGTCGAGGTGTTCGGCGGGCTCGTCCAGGACGAGCACCGGGAAGTCCGCGAGCAGTGCCCGGGCGAGCGCGAGCCGCTGCCGCTGGCCGCCGGAGAGCCGGGCGCCGTGCTCGCCGACCATGGTGTCCAGGCCGTCGGGCAGGGTCTGCGTCCAGTCCAGCAGCCGGGCCCCGGCGAGCGCGGCGCGCAGCTCGTCCTCGGCGGCGCCCGGCCGGGCCAGCCGCAGGTTCTCCCGCAGCGAGCTGTCGAAGACGTGGGCGTCCTGCGCGCACAGCCCGATCACCCGGCGGACGTCCTCGCCCGCGAGCGAGCGACTGTCCACAGCCTGTGGACGGTCCGCGGCGAAGGTGACGTCGCCCGCGCCCGGCTCCAGGAACCGCAGCAGCGCCTGGGCCAGGGTGGTCTTGCCGGAGCCGGACGGGCCGACCACGGCGATCCGGCGGCCGGGGGCGAGGTCGAGGTCCACCTCGGCCAGCGCGTCCACGGCCTGCCCGGGGTGCCGGACGGTCAGCCCGCGCACCGCGATCGGCAGCGGCCGCTCGGGCAGCGCCACGGGATCCGAAGGCTCGGCCACCAGGGTTTCGGCAGCCAGCACCTCGTCGAGCCGGGCCTGCGCGGCCCGGCTGCGCTGGCGGGCCTGGACGGCCAGCGGCATCCCCGTGACGGCCTCGAAGGCGGCCAGCGGCGTGAGCACGACCAGCGCCAGGCAGACCGGCGCCAGCGCCCCGCCGCGCACCCCCTGGATGCCGACGGCCGCCGCGGCGGTCACGGTCAGCCCGGTGAGCAGCGCGATCAACCCGGTGCCGAGCGCGGTGGTGGCGGCCGAGCGGGCGGCCAGCCGGGTGAGCGCGGCGTCGGCGGTGCGGACGGCGGCCAGCCGGCCGGGCAGCGCGCCGGCCACGGTGAGTTCGGCGGTGCCGGTGAAGGCGTCCACGACGGTGGTGGCGAGCCGCCCGCGCGCCGGGGCCTGCCGCCGTTCGGCGCCGGCCGACCAGCGGGCGGCCAGCGCGGGCACCACCGCGCCCGCGAGCAGCAGCCCGAGCCCGAGCACGACCCCGGCGGCGGGCAGGAAGGCGCCCAGCGCGACCGTCGCGACCAGCGAGACCACGCCCGCCACGGCGGCCGGCAGCCGCCAGCGCAGGTGGTGGTCCTGGATCGCGTCGACGTCGGCGACCAGTCTGGAGAGCAGGTCGCCGCGCCGGAAGGCGGGCAGCCCGGCCGGGGCGAGCACGGTCAGCCGCCGGTAGACGGCGGCCCGCAGGGTGCCGAGGGTGCGCAGCACGGCGTCGTGCGAGACCAGCCGCTCCGCGTAGCGGAAGACGCTGCGGCCGATGCCGAAGGCCCGCACCGAGGTGACGGCCATCATCAGGTAGAGCACCGGCGGCATCTCGGAGGCCCGGGAGATCAGGTAGCCGGAGGTGGCCATCAGCGCGACGGCGCAGCCGAGGGCGAGCGCGCCGAGCAGGACCGACAGCGCCAGCCGGGGGGTGGCGGCGGCCGCCGCGGGCTCGTCCTCCGCCTCGGCGGGGGCGGGCGTCGGCCGCCCGCTGTGCGAGAGCCGCTCGACGGGAGCGGCGGCCGGCGCGGCGGCGCCCGCCAGCCGGACCCGCTGGTCGGCGACGGCCAGCAGCGCCGGCCGGTGCGCGACGATCAGCACGGTGCGCGCCGGGTCCTCGGCGAGGGCCCGGACGGCGTCCACCACGGCGGCCTCGGAGGCGCCGTCCAGGCTCGCGGTCGGCTCGTCGAGCAGGATCAGCGGCCGGTCGTCGGCGAGCAGGACCCGGGCGAGCGCGAGCCGCTGCCGCTGGCCGGCCGAGAGCCCGGCGCCGTCCTCGCCGAGCGGCGCGTCCAGCCGGCTGACGAAGTCGAGCGCGTGCGCGGCCCGCAGCGCCGTCCACAGCTGCTCGTCGGTGGCCTGCGGGCGGTAGAGCCGCAGGTTCTCGGCGACCGTCCCGGCGAACAGGTGCGGGTGCTGCGGCACCCAGGCGATCTGCCGCCGCCAGCTCTCCGGCTCCAGTTCGGCCAGGTCGTACGTCCGCCCGTCGGCGGCGGTGATCCGGACGGTGCCGGCGTCGGGGTCGGTGAGCCCGAGCAGGACGGCGAGCAGGGTGGACTTGCCGGCCCCGCTCGGGCCGGTGAGGGCGGTGGTGGCGCCCGGGCGCAGGGTCAGCGCGGCGCCGTCCAGCGCGGGTTCGGTCCGCCCGGGGTGTCGCACGACCAGGTCGGAGACGGCGACGACCGCCCCGGCGAGGGCGGGCGCGGGCACCGTGCCGGCGGCGGGCAGCGGGGTCTCCAGCACCTGGAAGATCTCGTCGGCGGCGGTCAGCCCCTCCACGCTGGAGTGGTAGAGCGCGCCGACCTGGCGGATCGGAACGTACACCTCGGGGGCGAGGACCAGGATCAGCAGCCCGGTCTCCAGGTCGAGCGTGCCGTCGACCAGCCGGAAGCCGACGGTGACCGCGACCAGCGCGACCGACAGGGTGGAGAGCAGTTCCAGCGCGAAGGAGGAGATGAAGGCGATCCGCAGGGTGCGCAGGGTGGCCCGGCGGTAGTCGGCGGTGATCCGGGCGATGGTGGCGGCCTGGGCGCGGGCCCGGTTGAACACCTTGAGGGTCGGCAGCCCGGCGACCACGTCCAAGAAGTGGTGCGAGAGCCGGGACAGGGTGTCCCACTGCCGGTCCATCCGGGACTGGGTGGCCATCCCGATCAGCACCATGAACAGCGGGATCAGCGGGAGCGTCCCGGCGATGATCGCGGCCGAGGTGAAGTCGGCGCCGACGATCCGCAGCAGGACGATCACCGGGACGACCACGGCGAGCGCCAACTGCGGCAGGTAGCGGGCGAAGTAGTCGTCGAGGGCGTCGACGCCGCGGGTGGCGAGGGTGGTGAGTTCGCCGGTGCGCCGGCCCGCCAGGTAGGCCGGGCCGAGCGCGGTGGCGTGGTCGAGCAGCCGGCGCCGCAGGGTGGACTTCACCCGGGCGACGGATCGGTGCGCGGTGAGTTCGGTGAGCCAGCCGACCAGCCCGCGCCCGACGGCCGTCAGGGCGAGCAGCAGCAGTGGCGTGGTCAGCTCGCCGAGGGTCGCCTGGCGCTGGAAGGCGCGGACGACGATCTCGGCGATCAGACTCGCCTGGGCGACCACCAGGGCCGCGCCCGCCCCGCCGAGCAGGACCGATCCGGCGAGGAAGGCACGGGTGGTGCGGGCGTACCCGAGGAGTCGGGGGTCGACCGGCTGCACGGCGTCAGGCCTGGTCGAGCGCGGCGGCCGGGTCGTGCCCGGGGATGTGCTGGACGCCGATGCGCTTGCGGAACACCCAGTACGTCCAGCCCTGGTAGAGCAGCACGAGCGGGGTGAACACCGCGGCCACGATGGTCATCAGCTTCAGCGTGTACGGCGAGGAGGCCGCGTTGCTCACCGTCAGGCTCCAGCCCTCGTTGAGGGTGGACGGCATGACGTTCGGGAAGAGCGCCAGGAAGAGCATCGCGACGGCGGCGACGATGGTCGCCCCGGAGAGGATGAACGCCCAGCCCTCGCGGCCGAGTTGGTTGGCCGCCAGCGCGCCGACCAGGGCCAGCACGGCGATGACCAGGGCGGCCAGGCTGCGGCCGTTGCCGTTGTCGGCCTGCGTCCAGCACAGGAAGGCCAGCGCCAGCACCGCGGACACCACGCCCACCCGCAGGGCGGTCGCCCGGGCCCGGTCACGGATCCCGCCGACCGTCTTGAGCGCCGCGAACACCGCGCCGTGGAAGGTGAACAGGCTGAGCGTCACCAGGCCGCCGAGGAGCGCGTACGGGTTGAGCAGGTCCCAGAAGGTGCCGACGTAGTTCTTCTGCGCGTCGATGTCGACGCCGCGCACGATGTTGGCGAAGGCCACGCCCCACAGGAAGGCCGGGAGCAGCGAGGTCCAGAAGATGGCCTCCTCCCAGTTGCGCTGCCAGCGCGCGCCGTCGCGCTTGGCCCGGTACTCGAAGGCCACGCCGCGCACGATCAGGCAGACCAGGATGATCAGCAGCGGGATGTAGAAGCCGCTGAACAGGGTCGCGTACCAGTCCGGGAAGGCCGCGAAGGTGGCGCCGCCGGCGGTCAGCAGCCAGACCTCGTTGCCGTCCCAGACCGGGCCGATGGTGTTGATCAGCACCCGCCGCTCGGCGGTGTTGCGGGCGAGCGGCTTGGTCAGGATGCCGATTCCGAAGTCGAAGCCCTCCAGGAAGAAGTAGCCGATCCACAGGACCGCGATCAGTACGAACCAGACGTCGTGGAGTTGCATGTCAGATCCCCTGTGGTCCTCAGTAGGCGAAGGCGAGAGGCTTGTCGGCGTCGTCGTCCGAGGACGGTCCGCGCAGGGACGGGTCCTTGGCGGGCGGCTGCTCCGTCACCACCGGACCGGCCTTGGCGTACTTGACCAGCAGCCGGACCTCGACGACGGCGAGGATCGCGTACAGCAGGGTGAAGGTGGTCAGCGCGCCGATCTGGGTGCCGACGCTCACGTTGGGGGAGACCGCGCTGGCGGTGGTCATCAGACCGAAGACGGCCCAGGGTTGACGGCCCATCTCGGTGAAGATCCAGCCGAAGCTGTTGGCGATCAGCGGGAAGCCCATGGTCAGGATGCCGATCCGCCAGCTCCACTTGGTGAGGAACGGGCCCAGCTCCCGCCGGGGGGTGAGCATCAGCCGGGGCACCTCGGTCTCGCCGGTGCGGAACTCGGGGTGCAGGAACTTCTTGCGCCGGGTGGTCCAGAGCCCGATCAGGCCGGCCACGAAGGAGGTCATCCCGAAGCCGATCATGAGGCGGAAGCCCCAGTAGGTGACGAAGATGCTCGGGATGTAGTCCTTGGGGTCCCCGCCGAACTTGGCGGCCTCGGCGGCCGCGGTGTCGTTGATGCCGGGGACGGAGGAGTTGAAGTCGCTGTGGGCGAGGAAGGAGAGTATCCCGGGGATCTCCAGCTCGACCGAGTTGTGGCCCTTGCTGACGTCGCCGACCGCGAAGATCGAGAACGGCGCCGGCGACTGGGTGTCCCACAGGGCCTCGGCGGCGGCCATCTTCATCGGCTGCTGCTCGAACATCACCTTGGCGAGCGAGTCGCCGCTGAGCGCGGTGCCGGCGCCGAAGACCACGGCGAGCACCAGGCCGAGCCGCAGCGAGGTGCGCATCACGGCGGTCTTCTTGGGGTCGGCGCTCTCCGGCCTGCGCTTGGCCTTCCAGAGGTGGAAGGAGGCGATGCCGACCATGAAGGCCGCGCCGGTGAGGAAGGCGGCGGTCAGGGTGTGCGCCACGACGGTGAGGGTGGTGTTCTGGAACAGCACCTTGGCGATGTCGGTGAGCTGGGCCTTGCCGGTGGCCGGGTCGATCGAGTAGCCGACCGGGTGCTGCATCCAGGAGTTGGCCGCCAGGATGAAGTAGGCGGAGAGCACGGTGCCGAGGGCGACCATCCACATGCAGGCGCAGTGCAGCTTCTTCGGCAGCTTGTCCCAGCCGAAGATCCACAGGCCGATGAAGGTGGACTCGAAGAAGAAGGCGATCAGCGCCTCCATCGCGAGCGGGGCACCGAAGACGTCACCGACGAAGCGGGAGTAGTCGGACCAGTTCATGCCGAACTGGAATTCCTGGACGATGCCGGTGACCACGCCCATCGCGATGTTGATCAGGAAGAGCTTCCCCCAGAACTTGGTGGCGTGGAAGTACTTCTCCTTGTTCGTCCGCACCCAGGCGGTCTCCAGCCCGGCCACGATCGCGGCCAGGCTGATGGTGAGCGGCACGAAGAGGAAGTGGTAGACGGTGGTGATGCCGAATTGCCATCGCGCGATGGTCTCGTGAGCGATTGCCAGTTCCACGTCGCCCTCTCTCCAACCTGCCCCATTTCAGGGCACATTCCGGACAAACTTCATCTAAAGCCGTAGACCGCTGCCTAACCACGCAAGCTTGTCCGCTTGTGAACGTGAACACGTTCACAAGGAGCAGTATCCATCATGCTTACGGATGAATCGAGGGCGGGGTGGGTTTCGCCGGCGATGCGGTGCGTGACGGTGCGCACAGTCTGCGGAGCCACCCGCCCCGGCGACAACGAACGGCCGGGCAGCCGCGGGCGCGATCTTGGACGAACCGGCGCTTGACAGGGCTGAGCTGGGCAGAACAGTCAGGGGCGGGGCAGAACAACCAGGGCCTGGGTGTCAGCGGCTCCCGTACGGCCGGGTCTCCGGTCGAGCCGCCAACAGGCCTGGCGGCGGGGCCGGTTCGGGTATCGGCGGGCGGCGGCGGGCGGCGGTAATTCCGGGCGGGCGGCCGTCCGGCCGTGCCAGACTCGGCCGCATGCGGACGATCATCGCGGACATGGCCGAGCGGCTGGTGCGGGTCCCCGGCGTGGTCGGCGTGGCGCTCGGCGGCAGCCGGGCCCGCGGCGAGCACCGGCCCGACTCCGACTGGGACCTGGGCGTCTACTACCGGGGCCGCCTCGACCTCGCCGCCCTGCGCACGCTGGCCGGGCCGGACGTCGAGGTGGCCGGGCCCGGTGGCTGGGGCCCGTGGGTCGACGGCGGCGCCTGGCTCACCGTGGACGGCACCGCCGTCGACTGGATCCTGCGCGACCTGGACCGGGTCGGGCGGGTCTGGGCGGACTGCCGGGAGGGCCGCTACGAGGTCGGCATCCAGGCCGGGCACCCGCTCGACTTCTGGTCCCCCTGCTACGCCGGGGAGCTCGCCCTCGGGCAGGTCCTCGCCGACCCGAGCGGCGAACTCACCAGGCTCCGGGCCACCATGGCGGTCTACCCGGAGGCGCTGCGGACGGCGCTCACCGGGGCCACCTGGGAGGCCGAGTTCCTCACCGCGGGAGCGGCCAAGGGCGCCGCCGCCGGGGACGTCCTGTACGTCGCGCTCTGCCTCTCCCGCGCCGTCGGCGTGCTGGTCCAGGCCCTGCACGCGGACGCCCGGCGCTGGTGCCTCAACGAGAAGGGCGCCCTGCCCGCCACCCCGCCCTGGTTCGCCCGGCGCGCCGGGGCCCTGCTGTCGGGCCTCGGCGCCGGGCCCGCGGCCCTGACCGCCACCGTCGCCGAGGCCCGCACCCTGGTCGCCGACACCGTGGCGGCGCTGCGGGAGGAGTAACCACTAAGCCCGGCCGAGGAGTTGGCTTCCCGGGGTGGAGTCGGCGCGGGCGGTGAAGAACTCGGTGAAGCCGTGCAGGAACTCCTCCATGGTGATCCGGCCGTCCCCGTCCACATCCAACTGGCGGAACCCGTGGGAGAGTTCGGCCGGGTGGACGCGCGGCCCGCCGAACACCGCCCGGTACTCGTCGGCCTCCAGGAAGCCGCTGCCGTCGGTGTCCGCGGCGGTGAACACGGCCCGTAGTGCGGGCAGCAACCCCTGCTCCAGGTAGGCCGGGTCGCGGTCGCAGCCGGCGAGGGTGGCCGCCACGAACTCCTCCCGGCTGACCTGGCCGTCCCCGTTGGCGTCCATGGCCACGCGCAGCTGCTCCCACCAGCCGTCGAAGGCCTCGTACACCCGGGCCTCGGCGGCCTCGTCCAGGTCCAGCTGCCAGCACACGTTGTGCGCCATCGCCCGCAGGTCGTGCACGGTGATGAAGCCGTCGCCGGTCTGGTCCAGCACCTCGCGGAAGAAGCGGTCGAGCCGGGGTTCGCGGGTGTCCCGGCGCGGCGGACGCCAGCGGGACGGGCCGTGCTGCTCCGGGGAGCGGTAGCGCAGCCGGTCCGGCAGCAGGGGCACGGCGGCACCGGCGCCGCGGTGCAGCAGCCAGGACAGCAGCGCGGCCCGCCGCGTCCGGACCAACCCGAACCGCTCCCGCACCGCCGGCGGCAGGTCCGCCACCGTCAGCGCGGTGATCACCCGGGCCACCACCGCCCGCACCAGCCGCCAGCCGGCGTCGCCGAGGAACCAGAGCCGGCGCGGCCGCGGCGCCTCGTGCAGGATGTCGAACAGCAGGTAGCGCGCTGCCTCGGTGAACTCCAGCCGCTCGCGCGCCATCCGGGCGAAGTAGTCCGGCAACTCGGCCACGCTGCCCGGCAGTTCACTCTCGGGCAGGTCGAAGGCCGCGACCGTACTGGTGAACTCCTCGTACGCCAGCTCCAGTTGCGCCGCGTCGTACGGGTCCCCGCCCAGCCGCCGCATGGCGGCCACGCACTCGAAGAGCGTCAGCAGTACCCACGCCCTGGTCGCCGCGTCCCTGGCGTCGTACGACCGCCCGTCCGGCGCCGTCCCGCGGATCCGCTTGTGCGCCCGGTCCAGCCGCGCGACCTCCCGCCGCAGCGCCTCCGCGTCCTGGTAGAACAGCCGCCGCCCGCTCCCCAGCGTGTGCTCCACCCGCCGCCACGGATGCGCCTGGTACGTCGAGTGCTCCGCCATCCCGGCCCCCACCACCGGATCCGCCGCCTGCAGCACCAGCAGCCGCCAGGCGACCAGCGCGATCCGCCACTCGGACAGATCCCGCCGGAACGACACCACCGGGTCAGCCACGGCGCTCGCCGGTGATCCCGGGCCCGACCACGAACCCCTTCGCGGGGCCCTCCGGGATCACGGCCTCCTCGCCGTACGGGACCCGGGTCGAGGAGGCGTACGACCCGCGCTCGGGGTCCGGACCGCTGAGGACGGTCACGGCACCGCCGTCGTCGTAGTCGTCGATGATCACATACACCGGAATGCCGGCGGCGGCGTAGGCACGGTGTTTGAGGACGTGGTCGCGGCGGCGGTTCTCAGCGCCAGGCGAGACGGTCTCGACGACAAGAGTGACACCGGAAGCAAGCAGGCCCTTGCCCTCCGGATGGTCGATCTCCTCGATGTCCCTCCGGGCGACGAACACGTCGGGGATGAGCACCTTGAACCCGTCGATGACATTGCAGTCGTTTCCCGGCCTCCAGTCACCGCCGCGCAGGTGAACGAACAGATCTTCCAAGACCCGGTTGTTGACATCGAAATGGCGGCTGCTGCCGGTGGGTGACAACGTGATCGTCCCCTCGATGATCTCCGCTCGGAAGCCCTCGGGCACATCCATGGACTTCCACGCCTGCCACAACTGCTGGTCCAGGTTCACGACGGTCCTCTCGGCGACGAGCACGCTCATTGGGACACCTCTTTCCCGTCCAGTGTGATCAGCCTGCGCGAGCCCGCACAAGCAACGGCAGCACGGTCGCACACGACCGGGGGGCCGACCGGGTGAACGGCGACGGGTTCACCCGATCGGGGCGTTTCGGGCCCGGAGACGCGAAACCGCAGGGCGGGCCGGGAGGGGGCCTGCCCTGCGGTGCGGGGTGCTGTGGGGTTCGCGGCCTCCTCCCGAGCGGGCGCGAACCGGGTGGGTCAGGAGCCGGGTGGGTCAGGAGGTGGAGCGGGCCGGCTTGCGGCGGGAGACGTAGAGGGCGGCGGCGCCGAGGCTGATGGCGAGGCCGGAGCCGAGGGCGAGGTACGGGGTGGCCGGGGTGGAACCGGTCTCGGCGAGTTCGGTGGACGAGCCGGTGGTCGCCTTGGCCGTGGTGGCGGTCGTCGACTTGGCCTGGGTGCTCGCGGTGGTCGCCTTGGTGCCGGTGCCGGTGTTGGTGTTGTTGGTGGTGTTGGTGGTGGTGGTCGCGGTGGTGTCCGAGACCGGGGTGACGGCGGCGGGCTGCTCAACCGGCTTCTCGGTCGGGGCCGGGGCGGGCTGCTCGACCGGCTTCTCGCTCGGCTTCTCGACCGGCTTCTCGGCGGCGGCCTTGGCGTCGGCGAGGGCCTTGTCCGCGGTGGCCTTCGCGGCGGCCGCGGTCTTGGTGGCCTCCTGCTGCGCGGCGAGCTTGCGCAGCACCGCGACCTTGGCGTCGTCCAGTGCCGTGCCGGCGGCGGTCGCGGCGGCCTTGGCCTTGGTGTCCGCGTCGGTGGCGGCGTTGGCGGCGTCGAACGCCGCCAGCATCCGCACCCTGGCCGCTTCCAACTCCTCCGGCTTCGCGGAGCGGTACGCGGCCGAGGCCTCCACGGCTTCGTTGTAGGTCTTCTCGTGGGCCGCGGCGGCCGTCTTGGCGGCGGCCTGGGCCTCCTGGAGCTTGCCGAGGTAGGGCTGCGGGTTGTCCATGAAGGCCTTGACCTCGGCCTGCCCGGCGGCCTCGGCGGCGACGGCAGCCTGGTAGGCCTTGGCCGCGTCGGCGGCGGCCTTCTCCAGGGCGGCGATCGAGCCGGTGTCGTTCTGGGCCGCCGGAGCCGACTCCGCGAAGGCGGGTGCCGCGGAGAGCATGGCTGCGGGCGAGATCACGGCGGCGACGAGGGCGGCCGAGACCAGCGTACGGCGGAGTTTCACGATGACCCCTTTCGGGTCGGTAGGAAAGCAAAAGCCGTGTGCCGGGCGGTGGTTGACGGCCCGACGGGGATGATCATAGGCACACGGATTCTTTACTCTCCATGCCGACTTCCGGCAAGGAAAAGCGCCTCTTATTGCCTGGTCAGCAAGGGAATTGACGAGTCGACAATGACTTTACGAAACCCGGTCACCGTTGGTGGGCAGTTCGACCCGGAACGTGGCGCCCGCACCGGGGACGGTGTCCAGGGTGAGGGTGCCGCCGTGCGCGCGGGTGAGCGCGGTGGCGATGGCGAGGCCGAGTCCGGCGCCGCCGCCGTCGTGCCGGCTGCGCGAGGCGTCGACCCGGTAGAAGCGGTCGAAGACCCGCTGTGCCTGCCCCTCGGTGAGGCCCGGTCCGGCGTCGGCGACCTCCAGCAGGCAGACGCCGCCCGCGCCGCCGACCCCGATCCGCACCGGGGTGCCGGGCGGGGTGTGCTTGACCGCGTTGCCGACCAGGTTGGTGACCACCTGGCGGAGCCGGGCCTCGTCGCCGAGGACCGGGGCCGCGCCGGGGGCGCCGGTGCCGGACGGGCCGGTGAGCGCGACCGGCCGGGTCGGGTCGAGGGCGGTGAGGTCGTGCAGCGCGTCCGCCGCGAGGGTGCGCAGGTCCATCGGGGCGAGGTCGAGCGGGCGCTCCTCGTCGAGCCGGGCGAGCACCAGCAGGTCCTCGACCAGGGCGCCCATCCGGACGGCCTCGCTCTCGATCCGGGTCATGGTGCGCTTGACGTCCGCGTCGGTGGGCAGCGCGCCCATCCGGTAGAGCTCGGTGAAGCCGCGGATCCCGGCGAGCGGGGTGCGCAGCTCGTGCGAGGCGTCGGCGACGAACCGCCGCATCCGGGCCTCGGATTCGGCACGGGCGGCGAAGGCGGCCTCGATCTGGGTGAGCATGCCGTTGAGCGCGATGGACAGCCGCCCGACCTCGGTGCCGGGGGAGAGTTCCGGCATCCGGTGGGAGAGTTCGCCGGCGGCGATCCGCGCGGCTCCCGCCTCGATCCGCCGCAGTGGCCGCAGTCCGGCCCGGACGGCGAAGAAGCCGAGCGCGGCGATCAGCACCAGGACGGCGCCGCCGATCGCCAGGAAGGAGGAGCGCAGCCTGCCGATGGTGGCGTCGATGTCCTCGCGGGAGACGGCCACCATGACGTAGGTCGCGGTGGTGGCCGGCGAGGCGTACTCGCTGGGGTTCGCGGCGGCGGTCCGGGGCGCCTGGAGCGGCAGGACGAGCACCCGCCAACTGTGGTGGCCGCGCTGGTCGGGCAGGTCGAAGGGGACGTCGGGGGCGGTGCGGGTCGGGTCGAGTCCGGCCAGTTGGGGCGCCGGGTCGGTGTCCGAGACGGGCTGGCGCATGACGGCCTGCACCTTGCCGTCCGAGGAGAGGTACTGGACCAGGTACTGGCTGGGCAGGGTGCTGCGCTTGGCGGTGACGGCGGGCCGCCCGGCGTCCGGGGTGCCGACCCGCACCGGGCCCTTGCGGGACAGCGGCAGCCCGTACCGCTGGAGCTGCTCGTCGAGTTGCTCGACCAGCTGCATCCGGACGGTGCCGAGCACGACGGTGTCGCTGACCGCCAGCCCGGTGGTGACCAGCACGAGCGCGAGCACCAGCAGCCGGGCGCGCAGGGACAGCCGGAAGGGGGAGAACCGGGCGAACACGGGGCGGACCGGTCAGCCCTGCGGGGGGCGGCGCAGCGCGTAGCCGATGCCGCGCACGGTGTGGATCAGCTTGGGGCCGTGGGCCGGGCCGGAGTCGAGCTTGCGGCGCAGGTAGGAGATGTAGGACTCGACGATGGAGAGGTCACCGCCGAAGTCGTAGGCCCAGACGTGGTCGAGGATCTGCGCCTTGGAGACGACCCGGCCGACGTTGGCCATCAGGTAGTGCAGCAGCTTGAACTCGGTCGGGGACAGCGCGACGGGGACGCCGGCGCGGGTGACCTCGTGGGCGACCGGGTCGAGGCTGAGGTCGGCGACGATCAGCCGGCCGTCCTCGGCGGGCCCGCCGGAGCGGCGCAGGATCGCGCGGATCCGGGCGATCAGCTCCTCCAGGCTGAACGGCTTGGTGACGTAGTCGTCGGCGCCGGCGGCGAGGCCCTGGACCTTGTCGCCGACGCCGTCCTTGGCGGTGAGGAAGAGCACCGGGAGGTGGTCGCCGGGGTGGCCGTGCGCGGGCCCGGCGATCTGGCCGCGGCTGGTCCGCTCGCGCAGCTTCTCGACGACGGTGAAGCCGTCGAGGTCGGGGAGCATCACGTCGAGGACGACGAGGTCGGGGCGTTCGGCGGCGATCAGGTCGAGCGCCTCGGTGCCGCTGGCGGCGGAGGCGACCCGGAAGCCGGAGAAGCGCAGCGAGGCGGCGAGCAGTTCGCGGATGTTGGGCTCGTCGTCCACGACGAGGAGGAAGGCCTCGCCCGGGCCGCCGGCCACCGTGGGCCCGCCTGGTGTGGTGACAGTGCCTTGCACGGGGGTTCTGCCTCCCGGTCGGACGATGGCGTTCAGCATGAGGCTAGCCCCCGGAGGCTATGCGGCATGGATGAATGTTGGATTAACACCTTATCGGTCGGTTTTGGGGTGACAAGCCCTCCGGCGTGGGCTGGGTGGTGTGCGCACGGACGGGGCGCCCGGTGAGCGTCGACGGCCGGGACGTGGAGGCCAGCAGTCCGGCGACGATCCACAGCGCGAGGTTCATGGTCTCTCTCCCTAGCGGGGTTGTACGTGGGGGGTGTGGGGGGGCGTGGGGCTTCGGTCAGGCGGCCGTGTCGGTCGATCAGCCGTGCTGGCCGGGCTGGTAGTCGCCGGCGGGCATCTTGAGCATGACGTTCCCGCGCAGCCCCTGGCCGAAGACACCTTCGACTACGGCGTGAAGGGTGCCAGCGGGCTGACCAAACTCCACTTCCGCCTCAAGGAGCCGACCGAGCGACGCGACGGGATCGCGCTCCCCCCGCAGTTCACCCTGACGCTCCACCCCGGCTCCGTTTTCTTCATGCCGCTGTCCACCAACCGCCTGTACACGCATGAAATCCGGCCCTCGACATTGGCCGCCGAATTGCTCCCGACCCGCCTGGGATACGTGGTGCGCTGTTCGAGCGCCGAAGCCGTTCACAAGAACGGCCACACGTTCCTCAAAGCGGCCGGAGATCTGGTGCGGCTGGGGCCACCCACACCGGCCGGCATGAACGAGCTGCGCAGGCTGTACGCCGAGGAGAACAGGACCTCGTCCTTCATTGACTACGGCGACGAATTTCCCTTCAGCATGAACACGGGAGACTACAGTGCCCCCCGAGCCTAGGATCTCGGATGAGATCCTCTCGTACACTCTGCCGACCGAGGGGAACCTCTTTGCGGAGCTGTCCGCATCGACTCTCCTGGAAGACGTGGGAAAGGGCCGGCGAGGCGCCACGCTCACCAAGATCGACGAGGCGGACGACGTGCCTCTCGTACGTACCACCACTCGATACAGCAGCCCGCCGCAGCGCTTCCGGGCGGTCCACGAACGACTGGCGCACCAGATTCAGGAACGTGCGGCGCTTTCGGTCGGCTTCAACAACGCCCTCATCGAGACCTACACGAACGCTTACACGACCATGGGCAGCCATTCCGACCAGGCCCTCGATCTGGCCGACGAGTCGTTCATCGCCGTCTTCTCCTGCTACCAACATCCCGAAGCGAGCTCGCCGAGGAAGCTGATCTTCGAATCGAAGGGGTCCGGTGGCGAGAAGTTCGAGATCCCCCTCTCCCACCACAGTATCGTCGCGTTTTCTGTCGACTCGAATCGGCGACTCAGGCACAAGATCGTGGCAGACAAACCCGTCCAGACGGCGGATAACCAATGGCTGGGCATAACCTTTCGAACGTCAAAGACCTTCGTCCGGTTTCACGACGGACATGCACACCTCCCGCAGGGTGCGCGCCTCATGCCGGCCGACGATGAGCAGAGGCGCGAGTTCTACCAACTACGGCGCCGAGAGAACAAGGAAACGGACTTCATCTACCCCCTGCTGACGTACACCATCAGCGAGAGCGATCTGATGCCGCCGGCCTGACCTTGAGGGCTTGTGACCCACAAGCCCTGTCAGGTCCACCATTGCCCCCTCGATCGCTCGGTGTCGTCATGAGGTTTCCCAAGCCGGCCATGACAGGGCAAGAGATTCACATTGTGACTGGTCGAGGTAGTTGTCACCCGGGGCGCCCTACGACCTGCGCGTTCGCCTCGCCGTGGTCGCGCTAGCTGTCACCAAGTGGTCGAGATTGTTGTCACCTGCCTCGCCTGGTCACGGCGGTTGTCACCGCCCGGGCAGCGAACCGGCTGGTCAAGGCCGGCGCTCCAACCTGGCGGGTGACGACCGCCGTGTGCATCACCAGAGCACTACGCCGGCCTGACGCCCCAGGAGACGCAGATCGTCCGCTTCGCCGCCCAGGGGATGTCCAACCGGGACATCGCCGCCCAGCTCTTCCTGAGCTCGCGAACGGTCGGCTACCACCTCTACAAGGCCTATCCGAAGCTCGGCGTCGGCTTGCGCGGGGAACTGGCGGCGCTGGTCTGACGGCGTTGGTCTGACGGCCTTGGTCTAAAAAAACCGGTTGCGAGGGAGCGCGGCCCAGATCACGATGTGCGGCATGTACCTGTGCTGACGACTGCCACGTAGCAACTCACCCCTACGCGATCGACCTCTGCGCCGGGCCACCGGCCGCGCGCTGAGGCGACGACACGCGCGCTCACGCGATCGACCGCCCTCGGCGCTCGGCCATGTGGCCATGCGGCCATGTCCCGAGGCGATGAGACGCGCTGTCGCGAGTTGCCACGGAGAGACACGACCTGTTGCGCGATCGACCTCGGGACGCCCGCCATGCGGCCACCCGCCCCGAGGCGATGACACGCGCCCTCGTGAGCACTCGTCAGATCCCAGGAGCCCCGGCCGATCCAGCCGATCCGGCCTGCGCGCGTTCCTGCTGAACCAGGAAACAGACCACCATGCATACCGAACGCAAGGCCCGCTGGGCCGTGCGCCAGTCCGCGCTGCCCACCGTCGTCCGCAGCTGCCCGGACTGCTCCAGCACGCGGCACCGGCCCTCGGGCAAGATCCGTGTAAACGCCAACGGCAAGCTCCTCGACGTCTGGCTGCTGCTCAGCTGCGCGGGCTGCGACCGGACGTCGAAGGTGCCCGTCCACGAGCGCGTCCACACGTCGTCGCTGGAACCCGCCCGCAGGGAGGCGTACGAGAACAACGACCTCGCCGTGGTGCGGGAACTGACGATGAGTGCGTCGCTCGCCGCCAAGAACGGCTACAGCCTGGACTGGAGCGGCACCTGGGAGCTGGAGGCACGCACGCCGCTCCACGCGATCGACGATCCGACCCCGCTGACGGTGCTGGTGAGCTTCGAGCTGCCGGTCCCGGTCCGGGTCGAACGCCTGCTCATGTCCGGCCTCGGCCTCAGCCGCAGCCGGGTCCGCCGGATGGTCGCGGACGGCCGCATCCGCCTGCCGCTCGCCCCGGACGCCAAGACGCGCCGCGACTTCGAGCTGACGGTCCACGCCCCGGCGGCGACCCTGGCTCAGCTCGCGGCTCCGGTCGCGGCGACGCGGCGGGAGGCGGTGCGCGAACTCGGCGCCGCCGACGCCGTCGAGGCGCCGCTGCGCCTGTCGCGCGCGGTGTCCGGGGCGTAGGCCGAAGGCTCGGTGCGGGGCGGTACCCGCGCGCGGCTCACGGACTCGCCGTTCGTGAGCCGCGCGGCGGGCTCCCGCGTGGTAGGTCCAGCCTCCTCCGACGACGCAGTCCGGGGTGCCGCAACGGTGGCGGCAGGCGATGATCGGAGCGTGACCGGCACCCCGAGCGTCCCCACGCCCGACGGCAGGATCGTCGCCATCGACGCAGGTCACGCATGGTTGTCGGCGGCCCCTTGCGGAGTGCGATGGGCCGCCGGGTTCCCGGGTGGCTTCGGTGCAGGAAGTCGGGCCGGCCGACTTCCTGTACCGAGGGGGGCTCCGCCGGCGCCGTGGCTCCCGATCAGGACGGGCGCCGTCACCGGCAGGGCGGGGCAGGGCGAGGGGGCGGGTGGACGGCGGGCCGGGCGGGGCGGGTTCGGGGGTCCAAGCCGTACGCAACCTTTCGGCCCGCTCACGGCATCAAAGAGGTGTCAGGGTCGCGAGAGGGGGGCGTCGGGGGGCGGAGCCACGGATGCGCGCGGTCACCGTCGGCGGAGTCGCCCGGGCCACGCCACCGGGGGAGCCGAATCAACAGCAGGTGGCCCGAATTCTTTATTGCGTTCATTTGGTGCGTATGCGATTTGACGTGCTGGAGTCGAATTCCGGCATCTGTTGCACAGCCGTGACAGCCTCGCACGAAAAATCGTTCGCCCCCCGGGGTGCGAGGGCTAGCATTCCGAGATGGAATCGAACCTCCCTCCGATATGGAATTCCTCCGATAGCGCGGCTCCCCGCCCGGCCCGCAATGGGCCGCTTCGGCTGGCCCGCTTCGGTGCGACGTTCCTGGGTGTGAGTGTGGTGTCCGGAGTCATGCTGGCAGGCCTCGCCCTGCCCGCCGTCGGCGGCATCGGGCTGACCGCCAAGGGCACGGCGGAGGGCTTCGAGGACATCCCCAACGACTTCAAGACCCCGCCGCTCACCCAGGCGACGCAGATCTTCGACGCCAAGGGCGGCCTGATCGCCAAGGTGTACGAGCGGGACCGCACGGTGATACCCGCCGAGCAGATGTCCCCGCTGATGCGCCAGGCGCAGGTCGACATCGAGGACGCCCGGTTCTACGAGCACGGCGCCGTCGACCTCAAGGGCGTGGTCCGCGCGATCGGCAAGAACGCCGAGAGCGGCACCGCCTCACAGGGCGCCTCGACGCTGACCCAGCAGTACGTGAAGAACGTCAACGTCGAGAAGGCCGGCGAGGACCAGGCCGCCGTCCTGGAGGCGCAGCGCAAGACCCTGGGCCGCAAGATCCAGGAGCTCAAGGTCGCGATCAAGCTGGAGGAGGACCTGTCGAAGGACCAGATCCTCACCAACTACCTCAACATCACGTACTACGGGAACGGCGCCTACGGCGTGGAGGCCGCCTCCCAGCGCTACTTCAGCAAGAGCAACAAGGACCTGACCGTCCCCGAGGCCGCCACCCTGGCCGGGTTGGTGCAGAACCCGTCCCAGTACGACCCGAAGCTGCACCCGCAGGCCGCGCAGAAGCGCCGGGACACCGTCATCGACAAGATGGTCGAGAACAAGCACATCACCGCGGACCAGGCCAAGGAGGCGAAGGCCGCCCCGCTGGGCCTCAACTTCAAGGCCCCGCAGAACGGTTGCATCACCGCCCAGGCCGGCATGGGCTTCTTCTGCGACTACGTCCGGCGCGTGGTCAAGCAGGACCCGGCCTTCGGCCAGAACGCCGCCGACCGCAAGAAGTTCTGGGACCAGGGCGGCCTGAACATCTACACCACCCTCGACCCGGACAAGCAGGCCGCCGCCCAGAACGCGGTGAGCACCAACGTGCGGACCACCGACAGCGTCTCGGCCGCCGCCACCATGGTCGAGCCGGGCACCGGCAAGATCCTCGCCATGGCCCAGACCCGCCCGTACGGCCTGGACACGAACAAGAACCAGACCGTCGTCAACCTCAACGTCGACGCGGCGATGGGCGGCGGCAACGGCTTCCAGCCCGGCTCGACCTTCAAGCCGGTCGTCGCGGCCGCGGCACTGGAGGCGGGCCTGCCGGCGACCCAGGAGTACTCGGCTCCGAACAAGCTCGAGTACCCGACGATGAAGACCTGCGAGGGGACCTGGAAGAACCAGGCCCGGCCCAAGACGGTGGTGCCCAACGAATCCGCGAGCGAGAAGGGCCCCTACCAGCTGAAGCAGGCGATGGCGCTCTCGGTCAACACGTACTTCGTGCAGATGGAGGAGGAGATCGGCCTCTGCGCGGTCAAGCAGATGGCCAACAAGCTTGGCGTGACCAACAAGGCCAGCGGCAAGCCGCTGGAAGAGGTCCCCGCGATGGCCCTGGGTGTGGAGGAGATGAGCCCGCTGACCATGGCCAACATCTACGCGACCTTCGCCGCCCAGGGCACGCACTGCGCCCCGATCGCCATCAACAAGATCACCACCGTGGACGGCAAGGACGTCCCCGTCCCGGCCGGCCAGTGCGAGAAGGCGTTCTCCGACGACACGGCGCGGGCAATGAACACCGTCCTGAACGGCGTGACCGAGAACAACGGCACCGGCGCGGCGCTCAGCCTGGAGGACAACCGGCAGATCGCCGGCAAGACCGGCACCTCGGATCGCAAGCGGGCCGCCTGGTTCAGCGGTTACACCCCGCAGCTCGCCACCTCGGTCTGGCTCGGCGGCCCCGACGGCGGCGTCGAGATGCGCAACATCACCATCAACGGGAAGTACCACACCGAGGTGTTCGGCGCCGACGGCCCCGGACCGATCTGGCGGGACGCCATGAACCAGGCCCTGCGCGGCACGCCCAAGCAGTCCCTGCCGATGGCCGACATCCCCGACCCGGCCCCCAAGACCGACCCCAACGCCAACCAGACCGGCGGAGCCACGCCCCCGGCCGACCCGAACGCCCAGCAGCACTGACAGCGGTCACACCGGCGGCCCCTTGCGAACAGCAAGGGGCCGCCGGAACGATTCGCTACGCGCCGGGGAGGAGGTGGTCGAACTCGCCGGCCTTCGCGCCCTGGAGGAACGCGGAGAACTTGCGGGCAGTGGTGCGGACGATGACGTCGCCCTCGTCGGACTCGCGGAGTTCGATCAGCCCGGCGACAGTACGTACCTCGACGCATGCGTTGCTTGAGCCGGAGTAACTGGACTTCTGCCATGCGGGGCTATTCATGATTGCCCTCTATCTCCTTCTTGATGGATCGGATGAAGTCTCGCGAGTCCTCTTCCGAGAGGGCTACGGACCCCATGCGGACGAGGATCTCGCGGTAACTTGCCAGGTCGGAGGGAGCGTCGAAGAGTGGGCACCCAAAGCTGATGTCGATCTGCACGGTGTCCAACTCGGGAACCGGGCCCTCCGTGTAGACGAAGTTCTCGCTGGGGCCGGGCAACGACTCGATGCTGAACGGCACGACTCGGACTGAGATCCCCGGGCTCTCGGAGTCGTCGATGAGGACACCGAGCTGTTCGGCAAGCGCCTCCGGCCCGCTGAACTGCATGCGTAGTGCGGCTTCATGGATGAACGCCGTGTAGGGCGTCCCACCTGCCCGGATGATCTGCTGCCTCCGCAGACGGAAGGCCAACCGGAGGTCAACGTCAGAGCGCGGAAGTGGCGGGATCGCCCGAGCGAATACTGAAGCCGCATAGGCAGGCGTCTGAAGCAGCCCAGGCATGAAGGTAAGCGAGAAGGTGGAAATCCGCCGGGCATGGGCCTCGATCGCGGCCACATCAAGCAGGTCGGTGGTCAGGTTGCGGCTGTACTCCTCCCACCAGCCGGTCTCCCGCTCCCTGGTCATGGCTTCGAGCGCACCGATCAAGGGTTCGTTGGCACACATGCAGGCCGCCGCGATCTCGCGCAGGCGCTCCGGGGCGACAGCGGACTTCCCGTTCTCCATCTGGGTCACCAGGGCAGGCGTCACCCCGAGCAACCGGGCGAGGTGGCTGCCACCGAAGCCAGCTTGCTCTCGCATCCTCCGCAGTTCGGTGCCAAGACGGCGCTGACGGAGGGTTGGGGTTCGAAGGGCCATGGCGTCCTCTCTGCAAGTCCAGGAGCCAGTGTCCCACTGAAGGAGGAACCTTCCCACATTCGAATTAACTTTAAGAGCGGATGCGCTATGGTCGGTCACAGATCGATCCGACGGATCGTCAGAACTGCCTGTTCCCTGGGCAGTAGACGACTGATCTCTCCACACCGCCGCCTCATGGAGGTTCCCGTGTGCACCCGCAACACCCCCTCGCTCACCCTCACCCGACAGGCCCTCCGGGACGCCCTGACCCGCTCCGGCTGGGACCCCGAGACCATCTTCAACGCCGAACTCGCCCTCTCCGAGCTGCTCGTCAACGCCTGGCGCCACGGCGCCACCCCCGCGCCCGTCGTCTACTTCTCCCTCCTCGGCTGCACCCTCCGGGTCTGCGTCTCGGACGAGAACGACGCGATCCCCCAGGAGCAGACCCCCGCCGGCACCGCCGAGACCGGCCGAGGCCTCCAGCTCATCGAAGGCCTCACCCACCGCTGGGGCGTGGACCCCCAGAAGCGCGGCAAAATCGTCTGGTATGAGCTGGACTCCGCCGCGTGAGCACCGCCCGCGAACCCATCGCGCCGGACGACCCCCGGATGCGCGACTACACCCAGCCCCAACTCATCGCCCTGCTCGGCGAAGTGCACCGGCGCGGACGCTCCTACGGCCTCCTCTGGGGTTCCGCCTTCCCCCACGAGACCACCCTCGACGGCCGCATCCTCGTCGACTTCGGCAACGCCCCCGTGAGCACTCTGCTGAACCTCCTCCACCTGCTCCGCGACGCGGAACGGAACGAGGCGTGGGAGTGCTGAACTTCCTCGTCGGCGCGGCCCTCGTCACCCTCCTCGCGCTCGCGATCGTCATCGTGGCCCTCGGTGTGATCGCGACGCTCAGGATGCCGCGCCCCGACGACCGCGACGAACAGCGCTGAGCACATGCGAAGGCCCTCGCCCCAGGGATGGGCGAGGGCCTCGCGGGCGTCCGGGGCTGCGGGGTCAGCCTCCGGACGAGTTCCTGGCGCCGCCCGCACCGCCGAAGCCGCCACCGAACCCGCCACCGCCAGCGGCCGCGCCTTCGACGAGCTGACTGGCCGCGTAGCCGCCGTTGGCGTCGGGGGTGCCGACGACGGTCACGCTCTGGCCGGGCTGCAGGTCGGTGACCTTGCCGTCCTTGTTGAGCTGGACCTTCGTCGCGTCGCCGGTGGTGACCTTGACGGTGTTGCCGTTGGCATCGGTGAGGTAGACGGTGCTGCCGTCGACGGCCTTGACCGTGCCCCGGGTGAAGCCGGGCTGGCCGCCCTGGCCCTGAGCACCGCCCTGCCCCTGACCGCCTCCCCGGCGCGAGCCGTTCTGCCCGCCGCCGCCCTGCCCGTACCCGGAGGCGGGACGCTGAGCAGCACCGGCGGCAGCAGCTGCCGCAGGCCGGGAGGACTTCCCGCTGGAGCCCTGCCCCTGCTGGTACCAGACGCCGCCCGCGAACGCGCCCGTGGCGATCACACCGCCGGCCAGGACCAGCGAGAGCCACGGCAGCTTGCGGCGCGGCGGCGCGGCCAGTTCGGCGGTGACGTCCCGGGCGTCCGGCGGGGTGGCGAGCAGCGCGACCTGCTCGGCCGGGCTGCTGACCGTCGCGATCTCTTGACTCATGGAAGGTCCTACTCGTGCCGGAGGGCGTCGATCGGCCGCAGCGAGGCGGCCCGGTTGGCGGGGTAGCTGCCGAAGAACAGCCCGATGGCGACGGCGATGCCGAACGCGCCGAGCACGGACTCGGGGATCACCACCGGCTTGATGCCGACGATGCTGAAGTGCGAGCCGGCGATCCCGACGGCCACCCCCAGCCCGGCGCCGAGCACCGAGAGCAGGGTGGACTCGGTCAGGAACTGCCCGAGGATCACCGCGCGCGGGGCGCCGAGCGCCTTGCGGATGCCGATCTCCCTGGTCCGCTCGGTGACCGTGACCAGCATGATGTTGGTGATGCCGATCCCGCCGACCAGCAGCGAGATCGCCGCGACCGCGCCGAGCAGCACCGTGAAGGTCTTGGTGGTGCTCTCCCGGGCGGTGAGCAGCGAGGCCTGGTTGGTGATCCGGAAGTCGGCCTTGGTCGGGTCGGTGATCGCGTGGGTGCCGAGCAGCACCCGGGTGACCTCCGCCTGGGCCGCGGTCGTGGTGTCGGCCGAGTTGGCCTGCACCAGGATCTGGTTGACCGGGCCGAACCCGGTGAACACGTTCTGCACGGTGGGCAGCGGGGCGATCACCACGTCGTCGGGGTCGGTGAAGCCCGTCCCGCCCTTGGCCTCCAGCACGCCGACCACGGTGAACGGGGTCCCGCCGAGGACGATCCGCTTGCCGACCGGGTCCTCGGTGGCGAACAACTGCTTGGCGGTGGTGGCGCCGAGCACCGCGACCTTGCGCGAGCCGAGCACGTCGTCGTCGGTGAAGTACTCGCCGTGCGCGACCTTCTGGTTGGCGGTCTCGAAGTACGCCGGGTAGGTGCCGACGATCGAGCCGGGGCTGTACGAGATGTCCCCGTACAACGCGGTGCCGCTGGTGGTGACCACCGGGGCGACCGACCTGATCGCGGTCGAGTCGGTGTCGGCGGCCAGCGCCTTGGCGTCGGCGACCGTGAGCTTCTTCGCCGAGCCGGCGCCGCGCGCCCCGCCGTACGCCGAACCGGCGCTGACGGTGAGCGAGTTGGTGCCGAGCGAGGTGATCGACTCCTTGACCGCGACCGAGGAGCCGTTGCCGACGGCCAGCAGCAGGATCACCGAGGCGACGCCGATCAGCACCCCGAGCATGGTGAGCGCCGAGCGCACCTTGTTGGCGGCCAGGCCGCCGGCCGCGAAGCGGAGCATCTGCCAGAGGATCACGCCGTCACCCCCAGGTCGCGCAGCAGCGGCGGCGGCCCGTCCACCGGGGCCTGCCGGACGTCGTCGACGATCCGGCCGTCGACCAGCCGCAGCACCCGCTTGGCGTGCCGCGCGACCTCGTCCTCGTGGGTGATCAGGACGACCGTGCGGCCGGTGGCGTTGAGCGCGTCGACGAGGTCGAGCACCTCCTCGGTGGAGCGGCTGTCCAGGTTGCCGGTCGGTTCGTCGGCGAGCAGCATCGCGGGCGCGGTGACCAGCGCCCGGGCCACCGCGACGCGCTGCTGCTGGCCGCCGGAGAGCTGGTTGGGCCGGTGCCCGGCGCGCTCGGCGAGGCCGACCAGCGAGAGCGCGGCCAGGGCCCGGCGGCGTCGTTCGGCGGCCCGGACGCCCGCGTAGGCGAGCGGCAGCTCGACCTGGGCGAGCGCGGTGGTGCGCGGGATCAGGTTGAAGGACTGGAAGACGAAGCCGATCTTGCGGTTGCGGACCAACGCGAGCTGTCCCTCGTCGAGGTGGCCGACGTCGATGCCGTCCAGCAGGTAGCGGCCGGCGGTCGGGACGTCCAGGCAGCCGAGGATGTTCATCAGGGTGGACTTCCCGGAGCCGGAGCTGCCCATCACCGCGACGAAGTCGCCCTGCTCGATGTCCAGGCTGACGCCGAGCGGGCCGCCGGTGGCCGGGTCCTCCGGGCCGTGCAGCGCGTGCACGACGGCGTCGCCGTGCCCGTACGCCTTGGTGATCCGGCGCAGCTGGATGACCGGCGGGGGCGCCGCCGGGACGCGCTTGTCGATGACGTGACGCATGCTCAGCCCTTACCGCCCCGGCCGGCCCCGCCGCCGCCGTTGCCACCGCCGCCGACGCCCGCCAGGCCGCCGCCGGCCCCGCCGCCCCGGCCGCCGCCCGCGCCGCCGAGGCCCGGGAAGGAGGCGTTCGGGAAGCCGTTGCCGCCGCTGGTGGTGGGGAGTTCGACCTTGTCGCCCTCCTTCAGCCCGGAGAGCACCTGCACCGTGCTGTCGCCCTCGACGCCGACCCCGACGGTGACCCGCTCGCTGGAGCCGTCCGGGTGCACCACGGTCGCGGTGCGGCTGGTGCCGGTGCCGGAGAGCGCGGAGGTGGGCAGCGAGAGCGCGCTGTCCGCCTCGCCGGTGATCACCTGGACGGTGGCGCTGAGGCCGGTGCGCAGCGTGCTGGTGTCGCCGCCGAGTTGCAGCGTGGCGGCGTACTGGACGGCCGTCGATCCGGCGCTGCCGCCGCTGCTGCTGGGCAGCGAACTGACCGACAGGACGGTGGCGTTGAGCTTGGTGTCGGACTGCGCGTTCAGGGTGACGGTGGCCGCCTCGCCCTTCTTGAGCTTGAGCGAGTCCAGCTCGGAGAAGTTGGCGGTGACCTGCATCCCGGTCGGGTTGGTCAGCACGATGAAGCCGCTCGGCGTACCGCTCGAACCGGTGCTGCCGGTGCTCGACTTGGCGGCCGTCCCGGTGGAGCCGGAGGAGCCGGACGAGCCGCCGCTGCCGACGGTGTCGCCGACCTTCGCCGAGACGGCCGCGACGGTGCCGTCCACCGAGGCGGTCAGGGTGGTGCCGGTCAGCGCCGCCTGGGCGTTGGCGAGGGTGGTCTGCGCGGTGGCGACCTGCTGCTGGGCCTGGGCGACGGCCGCGTCGTCGACCTTGGTGGTGGTGATGGTGGTGGTCTGCGGAGCGGGCGTGCTGTTCGCGCCCGCTCCGCGTTCCCCACCACCGCCGTTGCCGCCGGCGCCGGAGGTCGCACCCGGCAGCGGCTCGGTGGTCGTGGTGGTGACGCCGGCCTGGGCCTTGGTGAGGTTGGCGTTGGCCGTGGTGAGGGCCGCCTGGGCGGCGTCCACCTGCTGTTGGGCGGCCGTGGTGTCGACGGTGGCGAGCACCTGGCCCTTCTTCACGGCGTCCCCGACCGCGACCTTGACCGAGGTGAGCCGGCCGCCGGTGGCGAAGTCCTGGGCCGCGTCGGTCGGTGAGACCAGGGTGCCGGTTCCGGACACGGTGGCCAGGACCGTTCCCTTGGCCACGGTCGCGGTCCGGACCGGGGTCTTGCCTGCGGCGGCACTGGTGCCGCCGTTCACGGTGGCGTACACCAGGGCGGCACCGCCCAGGAGAGCCACGCCGAGCGCGGAGTTGACGAGGACGACGCCTCGCCGTCGCGGGAGCACCTTCATGCCGGACAGCTTTCCTGGGCGCTCTTGCGGAGCCCTGGGCGCGGGCTGGGAGAAGACTGACCGAGCGGATCCGGGCATTCCGGATATACCGCCCCGTTCACGCGGGCACCTTGGCCGCGCCGTGGGCAGTCGTTGGCCGAACTCCCAGCGGGCTCCCAGGGATCCCCAGCCATCCGGCAGCACCCCGGGCCCCACCACCGAAGACCCCGGAAACGCCTCCGGGGCGCACCGCGAACGGTGCGCCCCGGCGGAAACGGGAGGGGTCAGAGCGTCTTGCGGAACGCCTCGGCCACCGAGAGGAAGATCGAGTTGCCCTCGGCCTCGCCGATCGAGATCCGGACGCCCTCCGGGAACGGCCGGACGATCACCCCGGCCTCGGCGCACGCGGCGGCGAACTCCTGGGAGCGCTCGCCGAGGCCCAGCCAGACGAAGTTGGCCTGCGAGTCCGGGATCTCCCAACCCTGGGCGCGCAGCCCGGCCACCACCCGGGCGCGCTCCTCGACCAGCGCGTCCACCCGCTCCAGCAGCGCCTGCTCGGCGCGCAGCGAGGCGACGGCGGCGTTCTGGGCGAGCTGGTTGACGCCGAACGGGACGGCGGTCTTGCGCAGCGCGTTCGCCACCGGCTCGTGCGCGATCGCGAAGCCGACCCGCATGCCCGCGAGGCCGTACGCCTTGGAGAAGGTGCGCAGCACGCAGACGTTCGGGCGGTTCCGGTAGAGGTCGACGCCGTTGGGCACCTCGGGGTCGCGGATGAACTCGATGTACGCCTCGTCGACGACCACCAGGACATCGGCCGGGACGGCGTCCAGGAAGCGCTCCAGCTCGGCGCGGTGGATCACGTTGCCGGTGGGGTTGTTGGGGTTGCAGACGAAGACCAGCCGGGTCCTCGGGGTGATCGCGGCGAGCATCGCGTCCAGGTCGTGGTCGCCCGCCTCGGTGATCGGCACCGGGACGGGGGTGGCGCCGGCGACCTGGGTGATGATCGGGTACGCCTCGAAGGAGCGCCAGGCGAAGACCACCTCGTCGCCGGGGCCGGCCGTGGCGAGGATCAGCGACTGGGCGACGCCGACCGAGCCGGTGCCGGTGGCGATGTGCTCGACGGGCACGCCGAAGCGCTCGGCCAGCACCTCGGTCAACTCGCCGACCGCCATGTCCGGGTAGCGGTTGAGCGAGCCGGCCGCGGCGACCGCCGCCTCCAGCACGCCGGGCAGCGGGTCGTAGGGGTTCTCGTTGGAGGACAGCTTGTAGGCGTCGGCGCCGGCCGGCTTGCCGGGCTTGTAGGTGGGGATGCCGTCCAGGTTCGGCCGCAGCCGCGGGCCCTGCGCTGACGTACCAGTACCAGTCACGGTCCTACTCCTTCTCGATGCTCTCTCCGGTGCGGTGCTCCGGTGCCGATGCCCCGGTACCGATGCTCCGGTGCCGATGCCCCGGTGCGGTGCCCCGATGCGATGCTCCAGTGCCCGATGCGATGCTCTGGTGCGATCGCCCCGCCACCCGTGGGATCGCCACCGTGCCCGGACTCTCGGAACGCGCCCGGACCACCCCGGTCGGGTGCCTTGAACGATACCGACCACCCTCACCCGTAGGGGTGAGATACCCGGTCGGGTGACGAGTGCAGATCAGCCATTCTGCCGGGTTCCTTTGGCACATGTCAGAGGTAAGAAGGCTGGTTTCGTGCGGGTATCGAAGGGGCGCACCCCGGCTCACTCTTGGAGAAACGTATCTCCAAGGGCTCCCGATGCGCCGGTCACAGACCCTTGTCAGGAGCCATACGATCGGTCCGCCATGACAGCAGCAGCCAACCAGAGCGGTCGGCGTCCCACCACCTCACGGCGTCTGGAGCGGGCCGGCATCCGGGATGTGGCAGCAGCCGCCGGAGTGTCGATCACCACCGTCTCCGACGCACTGAACGGAAAGGGCCGCCTGCCCGACGAGACCCGCAGCCGGGTGCGCGAGGTCGCCGAGCGCCTCGGCTACCGCCCCTCGGCAGCCGCCCGCACCCTGCGCACCGGACGGTCCGGCCTGATCGGGCTGACCGTCACGACCTACGGCGAGGAACCGTTCACCTTCACCGAGTTCGCGTACTTCGCCGAGATGGCCCGGGCCGCCACCAGCGCCGCCCTCGGCCGCGGCTATGCGCTGGTGGTGCTGCCCGCCTCCTCCCGCCACGACGTCTGGGGCAACATCGCCCTGGACGGCACCGTGGTGATCGACCCGCCCGACCAGGACCCGCTGGTCAGCGAGCTGTACCGGTCCGGCGTCCCGGTCGTCAGCGACGGCAAGCCGGGCAACTGCCCGGTCACCGCCTGGGTCGACAACGACCACGAGGCCGCCGTGCTCGGCATCCTCGACCACCTCTCCGAGGCCGGCGCCCGCCGGATCGGCCTGCTCACCGGCACCAGCACCGACACCTACACCCGGCTCTCCACCGAGGCCTACCTCGGCTGGTGCGCCAAGGTCGGCCAGGAGCCGGTCTACGAGACCTACCCCGCGCACGACCCGGCCGCCGGCGCCGTCGCCGCCGACCGGCTGCTCGCCCGCCCCGACCGGCCCGACGCCGTCTACGGCCTGTTCGACCCCAACGGCACCGACCTGCTCGCCGCCGCCCGCCGCTACGGCCTGCGGGTCCCCGACGACCTGCTGCTGGTCTGCTGCAGCGAGAGCGACGTCTACGCCACCACCGAGCCGCCGATCACCACGCTCTCCCTCAAGCCCCGGCGGATCGGCACCACCGTGGTCAACCTGCTCATCGACGCCATCGAGGGCGTCGACTCCGGGACGGGCGTCGACATCGCCCGGCTCTTCCCGCCGCGCTTCCGCACCGCCGGCACCGGCCCGCCGCCGGGCACCCTGATGCCGACCGAACTGATCGTCCGCGCGTCCTCCCAGCGCCGGAGCCCGCGCACCACCGTCAGCCCTCCCCGGCCCCCGGGCGAGGTCTAGACCATACCGAGCCGGGACAAAACGGACCTTGCGGGACGGCCCGGCTGACGCTCCGGAGGATTGGATACCCACCAGGTGACGACGCCGGGAGAGTGGTCTTCCTATGATGGGCGAATGACACCCGAGGACCGCTTCCCCGGGCCTGAACACCCCGACTCAGGCCCCCGCCACCAGCCGGACCTCGACGTGCTGCCCTACGGCACCTACTACGAACCGGAGTCCGCCCCCGGCTACGGCGGCGCGCCGTACGAGGCGGAGACCTACAGCGGCTACGGCGGCGCCCGCTACCTGGAACAACACTGGCCCTCCGACGGCCAGGGCCACACCGTGCACGCCCCGGAACAGGGCCAGGAGTTCCCCCACCAGGACCACCCCGTGCATGCCCCGGAGTTCTCTCAGCAGGACCACCCCGTGCACGCCCAGGAGTTCGCTCAGCAGGACCACCCCGGCTACGAGCCGACCCTGCCCGACCAGCCCTCCCCCGCCCTCCAGGTCCCCGGCCGCGACGACCCGCCGACCATCGAACTCGGCCCGCCGCTGCCCGATCCCGCCGCACCCACCTACCCGTACCCGGCCCCCGGCCCCGGCGAGCCCCCCGGCCCGCTCTACGTCGTCGGCGACGTGCACGGCTACCTGGAGGAGCTGCGCGCCGAGCTGCGCCACCAGGGCCTGATCGACGCCGACGGCCACTGGTCCGCCGGCCGCTCCCGGATCTGGTTCCTCGGCGACTTCACCGACCGCGGCCCCGACGGCATCGGCGTCATCGACCTCGTGATGCAGCTCGCCGCCGAAGCCGCCGCCGCCGGCGGCTACTGCCGCGCCCTGATGGGCAATCACGAACTCCTCTTCCTCGGCGCCGCCAGGTACGGCGACGAACCCGTCCAGTCCACCGCCGGCACCGCCTCCTTCCTCGCCGCCTGGCGGCTCAACGGCGGCCAGCAGCACGACCTGGACCGCCTGGAGGCGCACCACATCAGCTGGCTCTCCCGGCTGCCCGCCATCGCGCTGGAGGACGGCCACCTGCTGCTGCACTCCGACACCACCGCGTACCTGGAGTACGGCGAGTCCATCCCCGACGTCAACGACGCCGTCCACGGCCTGCTCGCCGACGAGGGCGTGGACGAGTGGTGGGACTGCTTCCGCCGCTTCACCAAGCGCTTCGCCTTCCGCGGCGACGCCGGCCCGACGGCCGTCCACGAGCTGCTCGACACCTACGGCGGAACCCGGGTCGTGCACGGGCACAGCCCCATCCCGTACCTGACCGGCGCGGTGCACGCCGACGACGGCGTGCCGCCGCACATCCCCGGCCCCTACGTCTACGCGGACGACCTCGCGGTGGCCATGGACGGCGGCGTCACCATGGAAGGGCGCCTGCTCGTCGCCCGACTGCCCGTCAACTGAGGCCCCACCCGGGGCCCGCACCGAACGGATGTTCCCGGCGCCCGGGCCGCCGCACGCGCGCGGTCCGGGGCGCGAAATTCCGGAAACCGACTGTCAGCACGGCCACGCCCGCCCCTACCATGAGGCACACCACACCCGGCCGCCCGTCCGGCGGCCCGCCTCCGCGCCCGTTTCGGCGTCCCTGAGGGTCCAGCGGCCCCCTGGGGCGGAGCGAACGGGGTCCGCACGAACGGGGTCCCCATGACCAACCCCCCGCCGCTGCTCGCCGAGGACCGCCCGGAATACGAGCGACTCCTCGCCGAAGCCCTGCGCGACCGCACCATCCTCACCGCCCTGCGCGCCCCCGGCGCGCTCACCGCCGACCAGCTGCGCATCCGCGCCCTGCGCGACGCCGACGCCATCGCCGTCGCGGCCACCACCGAGTACCTCCACTACACCCGGCTGCGCGAGAGCCTGCGCGCCACACCCCCGCCGCCCGAAGGCACCGAGCCGATCGCCCCCGGGCTGCTCACCCAGCTGCGCTCCGCCAACGGCGGCGCCGGGCTCTTCCCCGTCCTCACCGTGCTCACCCCGATCCTCGCCTGGACCGCCGCCCTGGTCCTGCTGCTCCTCGGTTACCTGCTGCGCGCCGCCAACCCCGACCTCACCCTCGCCCGCTCCCTCGTCACCGCCGGCTGGGCCGCGCTCGCCGCCGGGGTCGCCGCGATGGCCGTCGGCATCATCGGGCTCGTCCTCACCGCCATACGCGACGGCGCCGCCGCCCCGGCCGGCACCGACCCCGAACTCGCCGCCGAACTCGCGGACGCCCACCGCGAGTGGCGCGCCGCGCTGCGCGACCGCGGGCTGCTCCCCTACCTGCACGCCAACCTGCCCGCCGTCCCCGGCGCCGGGCGAGCCGGACCGGACTTCAGCAGCCCGGATTTCAGCGGGCCCGACTTCAGCAGCCCCGACTTCAGCGGGCCCGGTTACAGCTCCCCGTCCTTCACCAGCCCCGGCCCCGACGGCCCGACCGGCCCCGAAGGCCACGAGCCGCGCCCGGCCGCCTTCACCACCCCCGACTTCACCGGCCCCGGCTACAGCTCCCCGTCCTTCACCAGCCCCGACGACGTCACCTGAGCACCGGGGCCGCCGTCGGCCGACCGGCCGACAGCCGCTCGGCCAGCAGCCCTTCGCCCAGCGGACGCTCGGCCAACAGCCGTTCGGCCAGCGCCTGCTGACCGCGCGCCAGCCACCGCACCGGCCAGCGCAGCAGCAGGTACAGGCAGAGACCCCAGCCGGCCGCGTGCACGGCCCACACCCCGGCCATGGTCGGGCCACCCCAGGCGTGGTGGTAGTCGGTGCCCAGGTACCAGAGCGGGTAGCCGAAGTTCCGCACCGAGTTGAACAGCGCGTACCCCACCAGCAGGAACGCCGCCGCGTCCAGCGGCAGCCCGAGCACCGCCCGGCCCAGCACCCGGCCGCCGGTCCAGCCCCGGCCGCCGGACACCCGCGCCTGCCACCGGGAGGCCCGCCCGGGCTGCCCGGCCACCACCAACGCCGCTCCCACCGCGCCGGTCGGCAGGGCCAGGAGGGCTCGGGCAGCAGTGGCGGTCTGACGGCGGATCGCGGACATCTTCGGGTTCCTCACCCTCGTTCGGCTGTTGGAGCCACCCTCGCTCGCCACCGCCCGACCGGTCGTCACACCGCAGAGCCGGATCCACCCTCATACCCCGGTGCTACGTCGGGCCGCCCGCTGAACCCCATCGCGTCCGGGGGTCGCCCCGACCCCCGATCCGGGTGCGCCCACCATCCCCCTCGCCCCGCCGCCCCGCCGCCCCGGCAGGCCGGAGCACCGGCGACGGCCGTCGAGCCGTCGCCGGTGCTCGTCGCGGATCTTCATCGAGCAGAACTTCGGCGAAGGCACCACTGGGACGGTTCACCGGCGCGCCCGGTGCCCGGCCTGACGGTCGAGACCTTGGCGCGCGCCCCGGGCGGCGGTGAGTTGGCGCACCAGTTGATGGAGGGAGACGACGCCGGTGATCGGGGGCAGCCCGGCGACGACGACGGCGGACAGCGTCCAGGAGGCGCCGGCGACGCACAGTCCGGCCGCGAGGCCGGCGAAGAGCACGACGACGACCCACGAGTGGAACGGCTGACGTCCGTGCTGGACGGCGCGCAGGACCGACAGACAACCCGCGAGCCACGGTCCGTAAACGACCACCGGCCACAACTGCGACAGTCCGTGCGGCACGCTTGAGAACGCCAGTTCCTGCAAGGGGCCGTAGGAGAACACCCAGCCCAGTACGCAGGCCGCGGTCACCGTCACCGCCGTCAGTGCGCCGAACACGGAGCTGATCAGGTGGGGCCAGGCCGGTCGGGGAAGAGCAGACCGCCGGCGATGCCGAGAGGCCGACGGGCCGACCGGTCGGCCGGCCCCGGGCGGGCCGGACGGGTCGACCGGTGCTCGCGGAGGCGGCACGAACGCCGTCTCGTCCTCCCAATTGCCGGCCGATGTGACGATGGAGTTGAACGCCTGCGCCTCGCCGCACGCGAGGCCGAGGTCATGGGCGAAGCCGCCGTCGTACCAGTCGTCCGCCGGACGGGTCGCCTCGCGGACCCGGTCACGGGGCGTGGTCCATGCCTCGCCATCCGGCTCGCCGTAGCCACGGTCCCCGTACGGGCCGAGAAGCCCGGTCACACGGTCGTACACGGCATGCTCCCCACGCGGTCGCCTGGCTGCGGCCTGATCCGGTCCCCGGCCCGGGCCCGTGCCGGGGATCTCGGGGCGACCGGCGGCGTCATGATTCGTCCGAGAAGAGCAGGGAGCCGATCCGCGTGGCGAAGTCGCTCTCCAACTGGCTGATCTTCCGTACGAGGTCGGCCAACGGGCGCGAGGTGTACGACAGGACGACGCGCTCGCCGTTGCGCGACAGGTAGCCGGTGGACACGTCACCCACGGCGTTCCGGCGGTCGGGGACGAAGAGCCATGTCCCGAGCGGGGCGACCGGCTCCCGCACGGGAGGTGACGAGGCGTAGGGCAGGCATGGTGAAGTCACGGGTTCATCAACGAGAAGCGGCGGGTTCGGTTCTTACGACATCCGGGCGTCGTTCCATATTCGATACCGGAGATGCTCCACAAAATTACCCAGGGGGGAGGCGCGAGGGGTGAATCTTTTTCCGTCGACCACAGAACGCACCCACATAGGCAGAGCGAAGGTAATTCTATACTCGCCATCGACGCTGCTCTCCGAAAATCCCCACGTAAAACCATGACAAGAGAAACGTTTCTCCTCTTTGTGAGGTGCTATGTTTCCAGCTTGCCCTTGGCATATTCATCGACTTGCGCCGGACCGACTTCGACCCTGGGAGGCTTCTTGCTCAGCTGGAAGGAATATCTGGAAGCGGTTAGGCTTCATCGCCAAGGATGGTCGATAATCAGGATCTCCCGACACCTCGGGCGTGATCGGAAAACGGTGAGGTCCTACCTTCACGGCGACCGGACCCCGGGCATCCGAATTTCTTCCCAGGACGACTTCCTCCAGTTCCTGCCGTACTGCCGCCAGCGCCTTGCGGAGGACCCGCACCTTGCCGCGACCGTCCTCTTCGACGAGATCGTCGACCTCGGCTATGCGGGCGCCTATTCGACCCTCACCCGGGCCCTGCGGAGACACCAGGCCCGGCCGCGCTGCGAGCAGTGCCAGGATGCGGCTACGGCCGCGAGCAGCCGATCCCCTTCCGAACGGAGCGAGGTGGCCGTCGAGTTCGACTGGCTGCGGCTTCCCGAGCCGCCGGCGAGTTGGGGCTACGGCAACCGGGCGTGCCTGCTACTGGGCTCGCTCACCGGCACGGGCGTCGGCAACGGCATCGGCCGTTGGTCAGTGGCGCTGGCGGAGGACCAGGAACTGCCCCACCTCGTGGAAGCCGTCGACCTCGTGCTGAGACGGCTCGGCGGTACCGCCGGGTGCTGGCGGTTCGGCCGGACGCCGACCGTGTGGTGCCCGCGGACCGACCGGGTGACACCGGCGTTCGGGCAGGTGGCCAGACACTACGGCGTGCGCGTCGAGTGTCGCCTGCCGACCGACCACCGTTCGTACACGCGCCGGGCCCTGGACGAGGCACTCCGCGCCTGGTGGCGCGCGGTGACGAACGACAGCACCCTCCAGGACGCCTGGCACAGCCTGGGCCGGTTCACCGCGCGCCTGAACACCCGGGGCGGGAACACCGACGACGCACACCCTGCGGTCGGCGGCCCGCACACAGGCACCAGAGCACTTCGGGAGCTGCCCGCCACGCCCTACCCGGTCCGCGTCCGCGCCCGCCGTACCGTCACCGCCCAGGGCCTGGTGCCCTTCCGCGGCAACTTCTACGCCATCCCGGACCACCTGGCCGGCGCCCCGGTGGAGGTCCACCAGCGCCTCGACCAGCCCCACCTGTCCGTCGCCACACCCGCCGGAGCCGTCATCGCCCGCTGCCTGCTCGCCCCGGCGGGGGCCGGGCTGACGGTCGTCGATCCCAGCAGCGCCATCGCCGTACTGGAGCGGCACCCGACACCGGCGTCCACCGACGCCCCGTTCTGCCGACGGAACACACCGCGTCCGCCGTCCCCGCAGGCCCTGGTCGAAGCCGACGCGTTGCGCGCCCGGCTCGGAGTCCCGCCCACCCGCCGGCCCGGCGAGGAGCCGAACACCGCGACGCCGCGGGTGCCTGCCCAACGGGACCGCCCGGCCGACAACGCTGGAAGCTGAACGACCGTCGCGCGCTTCACCGGCGGTGGCGACGTCGTAGACGGTGTACGGCCCGACCGCCCACTGCACGCCGAGCCACGTCGGCGGGCCGAACTTCCCCGGCTCTGAAGGAGCACCGCACCGGCAGAGAAGCCCCGAAGGACGCGACGGGGTGTTCTCCGGGGATCTCGGGCATCCCACGACAGCACCCCGTCGTGCGGCAGTGATCAGTCAGCGAGCGGGAGGTAGACCCGGTTGCCTCGCTCCGCGAACTCCTCGGACTTGGCCTGCATCCCGGCCAGCGCCTCGGCGTCGAAGCCGCTGGAGACGGCCGTCGAGCCGTCGCCGTGCTCGTCGCGGATCTTCTGACTGATCTTCATCGAACAGAGCATGAACCGAACCGGGATAGTCCGCCTCGCCCGCGCTATCGACACCGAGTCTGCGGCTGCCTGGTCAAGTTGGGCACTTCAGGCCGCGCATGGGGGCGATCGGTGCGCCCGACGGAGACATCACTGGTGGCGGACTGATGGATGATGCTCGAACGAGCCGACGGAGCGCTGTTCCGAGAGGCCTGAACAGCCTTGCGGAACAGCGCCCGTCAGCTGACACGTCAGTCCGGCGGCGGGAAGTGGACCCGCTCGGGACGCTCGACGCTCATCCCTGCGAGGGCTAGTGCCGGCGGCGGGCTGCGGCTCGTCCGCTACGCCTCACGAGGATGAGGACCGCGCCTCCCAGGGCGATGGCGGCCGCCGAACCAACCGCCATGCCAATCGATGTGCCGGAGCCAGTGGCGGCGAGTGCCTGCCCGGCCTCCTTCGGATGTCCGGCCGGTCCACCCTGCTCGTGACCGCCCTGGCCGTTGCCGTGGTTGCCCTGGCCGTTGCCGTGATCACCTTGCTCATGGCCACCTTGCTCATGACCGCCCTGCTCATGGCCACCTTGCTCATGGCCACCTTGCTCATGGCCACCTTGCTCATGGCCACCTTGCTCATGACCGCCGTGCTCATGGCCACCTTGCTCATGACCGCCGTGCTCATGGCCACCTTGCTCATGACCACCGTGCTCATGACCGCCGTGACCGCCGTGACCGCCGTGACCGCCTGGATGCTGGGGCGGCCCTGCCGGACCGGCGGGGCCAGGAGGGCCAGCAGGGCCGGCGGGCCCGGCAGGCCCGGGCGAACCGTTTGCACCGGGCGAGCCATTGGCACCGGGCGAACCGTTTGCACCGGGCGAACCGTTTGCACCGGGCGAGCCATTGGCGCCGGGCGAACCGTTTGCACCGGGCGAACCGTTTGCACCGGGCGAACCGTTGGCACCGGGCGAACCGTTGGCACCGGGCAAGCCGTTTGCCCCGGGCGAACCGTTGGCACCGGGCGAACCGTTGGCACCGGGCAAGCCGTTTGCCCCGGGCGAACCGTTTGCCCCGGGCGAACCGTTGGCACCGGGCAAGCCATTGGCGCCAGGAGCACCCGGTGCGCCGTTCGGGCCGGGAACACCCGGAGCGCCCGGCGAACCGTTAGGACCAGGCGCACCATTAGAACCGGGGGCACCCGGGGCGCCGTTCGGACCGGGGGCACCCGGAGCGCCCGGCAAACCGTTAGCACCAGGCGCACCATTAGGACCAGGAGCACCGGGGACGCCAGGAGCACCCGGAGCGCCGTTCGGACCGGGAGCACCCGGAGCACCCGGAGCACCGTTAGGACCAGGTGCGCCGTTGGGACCGGGGGCACCCGGAGCGCCCGGAGCACCGTTAGGACCAGGCGCACCATTAGGACCAGGTGCACCAGGAGGGCCGGCAGGCCCACTCGGTCCAGGCGGGCCGACGGTGCAGGCCGCCCGCGTGATGGTGTTGTCGTCGAGCGTGACGGCGCCGTTGCGCGCCAGGGCGCGACCTTCGATCACCGAGGCGTGGTTCACACTGATGGACGTGAGGGCCAGGATGTTGCCCTTGAAGAAGGAGTTGACGTCGATGGTGGCGGAGCTACCCACCTGCCAGAACACATTGCAGGGCTGTGCTCCGTTGACCAGGCTGACGACGCTCGACGGAGCCGTGATCAAGGTGGAGCCGATCTGGAAGATGAAGACGGCGTTCGGGTCGCCCATGGCGTCGAGCGTGACGGTCCCGGTGAGGTTCAGCGACGAGCTCGCCTTGTAGACGCCGGGCGTCAGCGTCAGTCCGCCGATGTCGCCGGGAGAGGTCAGGATGGCCGTGGGGGCCCGACCGGCGGCGTCGTTGTAGGCGATGACCAGGTCGGACTGGGCCTGCCCAGCCTGCGCGTCGTTGACGTGCTGGACCCCGTTCACGGCTCCGGGCGGAAAGCCCGTGACGCTGGTGCCCGGGAAGAGCCCCAGGTCGCCGTTGATGGTGCTGGAGCCGGTGTTGGTGACGGTTGAGCCCGCCAGGACCGCATAGCTGGTGTCGGTCCCCAGCCCCACTGGTGCCGCTGCGGCATGCGCGGGACTCGTGACCAGACCGGCCGACGCAAGCAACGTCAATCCGGACAGCAGGACGGACGCCCCCGCGAGTCGAGAGCGTTTACGCCCTCGTCCTGGTGGGGCGGACAACATGGCATCGACTGCCATAGGACAAAGACCTTTCTTGTCGCCACTGAACTCCGTCACCCGAAGAGGGGATTCAGAGCACCGCTGGTGAGTTCCCGGTCCGGCAACACGCCCTCGCACTCGCGCCGGAGGGGCCACGAAAAGCGACTGCCAGCCAGGCGAAGTGATGGAGAGTCACCGACTTGCTACACCGTGCTACGACAACATAAAAAGAAGAGCCTGGTAAAGATGCAACGGAGTGACGCACCAGCGCCGATCGCGGAATTTCCCCCGCTCCAGCATGTCGTTCGCCTGCATGCCGAATGCCGGGTTCCCTCCGCGTCCGCCGTCCGCCGCCGGCTGCCCAGGCCGTCACCGGCGCCACAGCAGTAACGTTTTTCCTCTTGGCCACGTCCCGGCGGCGCTGCGCCGGACACCCCTTCCGGGATCCCAGCCCATCGCCCTCGGCACCTGCCGCCAGTCGGCGAGCGGGAGGTGGACCCGACCTCCTGGGCCTTGAACTCCTCGGACATGGCCCGCATGCCGGCCACGGCCTCGGCATCGAACTCGGTGGCCACCACGGTGGAGCCGTCGCCGCGCTCGTCGCGGATCTTCTGACTGATCTTCATCAAGCGGCATCGGCTGATCCGCTGCCTGCCTGATCTATTGAGAGAGCCCGCACATGGCGGCACGCGAAGAGTTGATCAAGACACTCCGGGGGACTCCGGCCGAAAGCTGTCCGATCCACGGCGTGATGACCGACAACGACGACCGGCTCTACCGGCGCCCTGATCAAGGGACTCGTCGGTGTGGCGATGTCCCGGCACACGTCCTCATCCCGCTCGAAGACCGGAAGATCAGTGGCCGGTCGGTGAACGGCCCCAGCACCCCATGGCCGGGCACCTGAGCTGACAACGTACGGGCGGCCGTTCCAGGGCATCAATCCCCGGAACGGCCGCCCGTACGGTTTGCGGTGTCAGTCGGCGAGCGGGAGGTACACCCGGTTGCCGTGCTCCGCGAACTCCTCTGACTTGGCCTGCATGCCGGCCACGGCCTCCGCGTCGTACCCAGTGTCCACGGCGGTGGAGCCGTCGCCGTGCTCGTCGCGGATCTTCTGACTGATCTTCATCGACGACCACTTCAGTCCGGAACCAGCACATCGCGTCTGAATGCGCCGACGTGATGCCTTCTGGGCGGCATCGGGGCGCGACTCGGGGACGGCTCGGCGTGCCGTGGCAGGGTCAGCGCCGCGGGTAGACGAGGACGGGGCCGATGCCGGTGTCGGTGCCGAAGACCGCGGCGTCCGCACCGATCAGGTCCGGGACGAGTGTCCCGGCCGGGAGCGCGGATGCCTGGCCGGTGGCCAGGACGACCGAGGTCGGTGTATCGCTCAGGCCGCCGGTGTTCTGGTCGGGTGTGTTGGCGTTGCCGTACGCCGTTCCGTCCTTGTCCACCGCGGTCAGTTGAACGGGGTTGCGGGCGCCGGTCGCCTCGAAGCAGTAGCCCTTCTTCGCCTGCAGGTCGAAGACCGCGAAGCCGGCGATCAGGTAGCGGCCGTCGGACGACAGTCGGGGCGTGGCCTTCTTCCCCGTGCACTCGACCGTGGCGAGCACTTGGCCGGTCCCGCCGTCGTGCACGGCCCAGACGGACCTGTCGTTGTCGTGCCCGGTGGGCGGCCACGCGGCCACGACATGGCCATCGGGTGATCCGTAGGCCGTCACTGTGCTGGAGCCCACGATGGCGCTCGCCCCTGCGGGTACCACGTCGCCGCTGAACCAGCCGCCGAGCGCCCAGAAGGCGCCCCGGCCCTGAACCAGCGGGCCGGCCGGGGTCAGCGCTGTGACGCCCGTACTGGTGTTGCAGGAGCCGAAGTCCAGCTCGCAGGGCTTGGGGGCGTTCAGGGCGGCGTTGTTCCGGTCGTACGTGGTGACCTGGCCCGAGAGCACGTCCACCACGGCCGTGGACCGGCCCAGTTGCACCGCGGTGAGGCCGCCGTCGCGCTGAACGCCGTAACCGGTGGCCTGGTCCGGGACCGTGGTCTCCTTGACCGGCGCCGCCTCACCGCTGGACGCCGTGTCGTACGCGGCAAGCCGGGTGACGCCGCTCGCCCGGTTCACGCCGTCCCCGCCTTCGCTACCCGTGACCGCGAGGACCGCGTATTCCTTACCGGCCTTGTGTGTGACGAACACCATGGCGTCGGCGTCCAGGCTGTCGCGCGTGGGATTCGCGACCGGCTTGCTCCGCCAGCGGATCGCGCCGGTCTTCGCGTCGTAGGCGAGGACGCTCACGGTCTTCTCGTCCTCGGAGATCGAACGGAACAGGATCAGTCCCGCGTCGGATGCGACAGCCGGACCACGCAGGTTCCCGTCCTTGCCCGCCTCGACCTCCCATCCCCTTGTACTGTCGAACGCCGCCGGAATCGGTTTGGCCGGCGCGGCAGACCGGGACGGCACGGCAGACTGGGACGGCACGGCAGCCGAGGTCTGCGTCCGGGACTCCTTGGGATCACCTGGACCCGACGAACCTCCACACGCGGTGAGTGAGAGTGCCGCGAGCGTCACGAACGCTCCCGCCTTCGCCACTGACCTGACCATGCGATTCCCCCAAAACCAGCTCTGCGCAGCCACTATGACGGTACGACAGGTTTCCCATTTCCAGCACGGAGAACCGTCCCACCATGGCAGCACCCGGCCGCCCGCCTCGTCCACGGGATTTCGGGTGCCCGGAGGCAGCCCCGGAGACAGCAGAGCGCCGCCCCGAGGTGATCGGGGCGGCGCTCAGCTGTCCTGGGTCAGTCGGCCATCGGCAGGTAGACCTTGTTCCCCTGGGCCTTGAACTCCTCGGACATGGCCTTCATGCCCTCGACGGCCGCCTCGTCGTACTCCGGCGAGGCCTGACCCTGGCCGAATTGCTCGTTGATGCTTTTGCTGATCTTCATCGAGCAGAACTTCGGGCCGCACATGGAGCAGAAGTGGGCCGTCTTGGCGGGTTCGGCGGGGAGGGTCTCGTCGTGGAAGGCGCGGGCGGTCTCCGGGTCGAGGGCCAGGTTGAACTGGTCCTCCCAGCGGAACTCGAAGCGGGCGTCGGACAGGGCGTCGTCCCAGGCCTGGGCGCCGGGGTGGCCCTTGGCGAGGTCGGCGGCGTGGGCGGCAATCTTGTAGGTGATCACGCCGGTCTTGACGTCGTCGCGGTTGGGCAGGCCCAGGTGCTCCTTGGGCGTGACGTAGCAGAGCATCGCGGTGCCCCACCAGGCGATCATGGCGGCGCCGATGCCCGAGGTGATGTGGTCGTAGCCGGGGGCGACGTCGGTGGTGAGCGGGCCGAGGGTGTAGAACGGCGCCTCGTCGCAGATCTCCTTCTGGAGATCCATGTTCTCCTTGATCTTGTTCATCGGGACGTGGCCCGGGCCCTCGATCATCACCTGGACGTCGCGCTCGCGGGCGATCCGGCCGAGCTCGCCGAGGGTCTGCAGTTCGGCGAACTGCGCCTCGTCGTTGGCGTCCGCGATGGAGCCCGGACGCAGGCCGTCGCCGAGCGAGAAGGTGACGTCGTAGCTCGCGAGGATGTCGCAGAGCTCCTCGAAGTTCGTGTAGAGGAAGTTCTCCTGGTGGTGCGCCAGGCACCAGGCGGCCATGATCGAGCCGCCGCGCGAGACGATGCCGGTCTTGCGGCGGGCGGTCAGCGGGACGTACCGCAGCAGGACGCCGGCGTGGACGGTCATGTAGTCGACGCCCTGCTCGCACTGCTCGACGATGGTGTCCCGGTACACCTCCCAGCTCAGCTCCTCGGCCTTGCCGTCGACCTTCTCCAGGGCCTGGTAGAGCGGCACGGTGCCGATCGGCACGGGGGAGTTGCGCAGGATCCACTCGCGGGTGGTGTGGATGTTGCGGCCGGTGGAGAGGTCCATGACGGTGTCGGCGCCCCAGCGGGTGGCCCAGGTCATCTTCTCCACCTCCTCCTCGATCGAGGAGGTGACGGCGGAGTTGCCGATGTTGGCGTTGATCTTCACCAGGAAGTTGGTGCCGATGACGGCCGGCTCCACCTCGGGGTGGTTCACGTTGACCGGGATGACGGCCCGCCCGCGGGCCACCTCGGCCCGCACGTACTCGGGGGCGAGGCCCTCCCGCAGCGCCACGAACTCCATCTCGGGGGTGACCACGCCCCGCCTGGCGTAGGCGAGTTGGGTGACGGCGACACCACCGCGGCCGCGCAGCGGACGGCGCGGGCGGCCGGGGAACACCGCGTCCAGGTTGCGCAGGTTTCCGCCGCGCGGCGAGGTGTGCTTGATCCCGTCGTCCTCGGGGCGCGCCTCGCGGCCGTCGTACTCCTCGACGTCGCCGCGCTGGCGGATCCAGGCGTCGCGCAGGGCGGGCAGGCCGCGCCGCACGTCGGGCGCGTAGGCCTGGTCGGTGTACGGGCCGGAGGTGTCGTACAGCGGGACGGTCCGGCCGTTGGTGAGCTGCACCTCGCGGTACGGGACCCGCAGGTCGGGCCGGGACCCCTCGCGGTAGGCCTTGCGCCAGGCCGGGGTCGGGTAGCCGGTGCCCGCGCTGGTGACGGCGCTGTTCCGGGCAGACTGCGGCTGTGCTTCGAACGCGGTCATCTGACCTCTACTCCCTACGCCGGCATTACCCGGTCAGGTTCCTGCGGTCGACGCAGCCGTCGGTCCGTCCGTCGACGTCCCGGTCAGCGCCCTCTCAGCCCGGTGCTCCGAGCTCCCGCGTCCACAGGCGGTGTTGCCTGCACACGACGCCCAACACGGTAGCGAGCCGATCGCCGCAGGTCCAGAGGGGGTCCACGGAGGGGATCCGGCAGCCGGTGGCAGCACGCCGAAACGCCCGAGGCCCGGCACCCCGTCGCGGGGTGCCGGGCCTCGGGCGTTCCCTCAGCCCTTGGCGGCCTTCTTCACCAGGACCACCACGGCGGCCGCGATACCGACGACCACCAGCACCTTGATCACTATGCTCAGCAGCGCGCCGACGACGCCGAAGACGAATCCCACGATGTTCCAGAGCAGCACCAGGACCAGCACCGGGATGACGATGTTGCGCACCCAGGCGGGCAGCGACTTCCAGAGCTCAGCCATGTCTGTTCCTTCTCTCCCCGTGGGGTCGGCTGCCGTCCGGTGCCGCATCCCGCTTGCTTCGGTACTTCGATCGTACGGTGGCGCCAGTGCCGTAACGAGGCCCGACGGCCCGGAGAGAACCCCTAGATCACCCCGACCCGGGCCCCGGGGAAAGACCCCGCCCGGACCTCCGGGAAGGCCCCCGGGAAATCCCCGGAGCGACCTGCGACCCGGGCCGGCCCCACGCGTCCACGAGATACCGGACTCTCCGGAACTACCCCTGCACCACGGCTACTTGGGGGATCCAGGCACGCACAACCGCTCCGCCACCACCACCGTCACCGACCCTGACCGCCCTTGCCCCTGCCCCGGGCCCACCCGGCCATGAGCTGGTCAGACCGGCCAGCGCTCCCCGCGCCAGGCCGCGTCCCAGAACATCCACTCGTAGCGCGAGGTGGTCGTGAAGTGCTCGACGACCCGGCGCCGCTCGGCCGGGGAGATCTCCTCGCCGAGCCGGTCGGTGAGTGCCAGCACCCGGCGGACGACGGACTGGAAGGCCTCGTCGCCGTAGGTGGCGATCCACTTGGCGTACAGCGGGTCGGGGGAGCCCTGGGCGAGCAGCGCCTCGCCGACCCGGGCGTAGATCCAGTAGCAGGGCAGCACCGCGCCGACGGCCTCGGCGAAGGAGCCGCCGTAGACGGTGGCCAGCAGGTAACTGGTGTAGGCGCGGGTGGTGGGCAGCACCGGCTCGGCGGCGGCCTGTTCGGCGCTGCCGCCGAAGGCGGTCAGGAACTCGGCGTGCATGCCCTGCTCGGCGGCCAGCGCGCCGACCGCGTCGTCGGCGAAGGCCCGCACGTCCTCCTCGCCGGGCGCCTTGGCGGCGCAGACGGCGAGCGCGCGGGCGTAGTCACGCAGGTAGTGCGAGTCCTGGACGACGAAGTGGCGGAAGGCCGCGCGCGGCAGGGTGCCGTCGGTGAGGCCGCCGATGAAGGGGTGGGCGAGGATCTCGGCGTACACCGGCTCGATGGCCGCCCAGAGTTCTTCCGTCAGGCTCTTGCTCATGCCCAGGACCCTAGACGGTCAGGCCCCTGGACGGTCAGGCCCTTCAACGGTCAGGCCCCTGGGCGGTCGTGACCCTGGGCGGTCAGGCCTCCGGCGGGGAGAACACCACCAGCACCCGGAGCTCCTCGGTGATGTGGTGGAAGCGGTGCGGGGTGCCGGCCGGGACGTAGACGACGGTGCCGCGCCCGACGGTGGCGGTCTCGGCGCCGACGGTCAGTTCGGCGCGGCCGCTGATCACCTGGTAGATCTCGTCCTGGTCGTGCGCGGTCTGCGGGTCGGTGTCGCCGGGGGAGAGCGCGTAGAGCCCGGCGGACATCCGCGGTTCGCGCAGGAAGCGCAGGTACGCGCCGTCGTTGGCCGCGCGTTCGGTGTCCAGTTCGTCCAGCCGGAACAGCTGCACCGCTGCCCTCCTCCTTCGTCCGTCCGCTTTCCGGTCCGCATTCCGGTCCGCCTCCGAGTCGCGTCCGGGCTGCCTCCGGTCCGCATTCCGGGCTGCCCTCCGCCAGGGGCATTCAACACCACCGGCATCAACATGGCCGAGGAGAGCTTCCCCCGGGGCGGCGGCGCCTGCCAGGCTTGGGCGTCATGAAGGGTTTCCTCATCAAGACACTGATCAACGCGGTGGCCATCTGGGTCGCCGCCTGGATCGTCAACGGTATCCAACTCACCGACGGCAAGGCCGACTGGCAGCACAAGGCCCTGACGGTGGTCGCCGTCGCCCTGGTCTTCGGCGTGGTCAACTTCCTGATCAAGCCGGTCGTGAAGCTGTTCTCGTTCCCGCTGTTCATCCTCACCCTGGGCCTGATCACCTTCGTGATCAACGCCCTGATGCTCTGGCTGACCTCCTGGGCGTCGGGGAAGCTGAACCTGGACTTCCACGTCACCGGCTTCGTGCCGGCGCTGCTCGGCTCGCTGATCATCAGCCTGGTCTCCTGGGGCCTGCACCTGGCCCTGGACGACGACTGAGCCCGGTCGGACACGAGACCGCACACGAGAGGGGCCCGCGCCGGGTGGACCACCCGGCGCGGGCCCCTCGTCGGTGGTGGCGGCGCGGTCGCTCACCCCGCGTTCTCACATCCCCTGAGGATGTCCGCGAGCTGGGCGTCGAGTTCCCTCCCGGTGATCTCCTGACCCATCGGCACCAGCCGGTCGGTGCGGGTCAGGAAGGCGATCAGCGGCGGCGCCGAGGCCCGCAGCAGGGCGTCCCCGTCGGGGGAGTGCAGCACGATGCAGACCTCCGCGAGCTCCCCGTCGATCGGGTGGATGTGCACGTCGCCCTCGCCGGAGGGCCGACTGAAGCCGTCGAGCAGCAGCTCGCGTGCGAACACCCAGGTGACGGGTTCGTCGCCGGGCAGGTGGAAGGTGAACCGGAGGGCGTAGGGGTCACCGGGGTCGTACTCCAGGGCCACCACGATGCGGAAGGAGAGCTCGTGCGAGACCACGAGGTTCATCACCAGGTGACCCTGGACTGTGCTCTGCTGCATGGCGCCAGTACCTCTCGTTCTGCCCGACCGTTGGCGTGCTGTGGGTCCGCCGGCGGTCGGACATGCAGTTCGCTGACATTTCGCTGGGATGTGGGAGGAGGGCGGCTGGGTGGGTCGTCCGGCCTTTTTGACGGTTTTGTGCAACCAATCCCCGTTCGATCCTCATCGTCCATGTTTGGGGACGTAGTGGACAAGGCGTGCTTTTTCAAATGGTGAACGAACGGGATCCGTGCTGACGCAAGGAGCGTCAGAGGACGAACGACGGGCTCATCGCGCCCACGCTGCGCCGCAGTTGGCCGGCGGCGACGGTCAGCCGGTCGGCCTGTTCGACCGGCAGCGAGAGGGCGATGGTGGCGACCACCGGCCCGATGGTGATGGGGACGGCCGCGCAGACGGTGCCGAGCGCGTACTCCTGGCGCTCCAGGACGGGCATGGTCGGCCGCAGGGAGGCGAGGCGGCGGAGCACGGCGGCCCCGCTGGTGAGGGTGGAGGGGGTGAGCCCGGTCGGCGGGTGGCGGGCGAGGTGGTCGCGGCGCTCCTCCTCGGGCAGTTGGCCGAGCAGGCACTGGCCGATGGCGTGCGCGTGGGCGGTGGCCCGGAGGTCGGCCCAGGGTTCGACGGCGGGACGGCCGGGGTCGTCGACGATGTCCACCACGTGGATCTCACCGTCCCGGTAGAGCGCGAAGTAGACGGCGGCCCCGACGTCGTCCCGTAACCGCTGCATCCGCGCCCGCAGGTCGTACCGGTCGGTCTGCCGGCCTTCGGCCCGACCTATGCCGTCCACCGACTCCCCGTAGACGAACCGGCCGTCGACCCTCCGGAGGTAGCCCTCGTGGGTGAGGGTCCGCAGCAGGTGGTACGCGGTGCCGAGCGGCAGCCCGGCGGCGCGGGCCAGTTGTTTGGCGGTCGCGCCCTGCCGGAAGCCCCCGACCGCCTCCAGCAGCCGCAGCGCCCGCTGGACGGAGCCGATCAGGGTGGGGCCGCGGCCCTTCTTGCCCGGCGGCGAGGTGGGCGTCGGCGACCTGGCGACGCGCCCGGCGCGGACCGTCCTGGACGGCTCTGCGATCTGATCCATGGCCACGTCCATCCCCCAGCCCGAGTCAATGCACAGAAAGGGCATCCGGAGCGAAGCACTCCGATCTGCCCGATAGTGGCTCATTGCAGCACAGGGACGACCTCCCTGCAATCACTCTCATGCGGTTCACTCGGCAAAATCCTTCGAATCTAAGGTTGATCGTCAAAATCTATCGATAATTGCAAGATAGGTTTAAGTTTCACCTTCGTTATCCAAGATCCATCCCTGGTTACTCCGTGCCCCCGAACGGACGCACCGGTTCGGGCGGGTTTCGCCCGGACCGCCCCGCGGGAGACTCCCGCACAACGCTCCAGCCCCGGAGGTCGCCATGGGCCCCGACAACCGAACCCCGCCGCCCCGCCCGGTCGTGAAGCGCACCGCGCGGGCGATCCTGCTGGAGCTCGACCCGCAGGACCCGTACGGCCCGGCCTCGATCGTGCTGATCCGGCGGGTCCGGCCCGGCTCGCCCCGGCCGTACTGGATCACCCCCGGCGGCGGGGTCGAACGCGGCGACCGCACGGTGGTCGAGGCCCTGCACCGCGAGGTGGACGAGGAGCTCGGCGGCAAGATCGTCGACGTGGTGCCCGCCTTCGTCGACACCATCAGCCACACCCACCACGACGACGGCACGCTGCTCCACCCGCACGGGGTCAAGGTGCAGCACTTCTTCGTCTGCCGGCTCGCCTCGATGGACCTCAGCCGGCGGCACGGGCCCGAGGTGGACGAGCCCAACGGCGAGTACGAGGTGGTCCGGCTGCCGTTCACGCGCGAGGGCGTGACCTCCGTCAACGTCGTCCCGCCCCGGCTGCGGGCGTACCTGGCGGCCAACATCGAGGGCATCCGCGCACTGCTCGCCCCGGACCTCGGCTGATCGGCCCGCCCGGTCGGACCTGCCGGTCGGCCCTGCCGGTCGGGAGCCCTGCCGATCGACCCGCCCGACCAGCCCCGCCGGTCAGACCGCTGCGAGGTCTCCCACCAGGTCGTGCCGGATCCGCTCGGCCGGCACGCCGGACCGCAGCAGCACCCCGACGCCCCGGCGGACCATCGCGGGCGGCCCGCTGAGGAACGCCTCCCGACCGGCCCACGGCCCGAACCGGCCCATCACCTCCGGCAGTTCGCCGGTCAGCGCGCCGTCGGCCGGCCCGATGCCGGAGAGCACCGGCCGCACGGTGAGCCACGGGTGGCGCCGGGCCAACTCGTCCAGCCCGTCCAGCTCGTACAGGTCGGCGGCGCGGCGGGCACCGTAGAACACGTCGACGGCCCGGACCGGCGTGCCGCGCTCGGCCACCTCCTCGACCAGCGCGCGGATCGGCGCGATGCCCGTCCCGCCGCCGAGACAGAGCAGGTCCGCACCGGCGGCGTGGTCGAAGGTCATCGAGCCGGCCGCCGGGCCCAGCCGCAGGACGTCCCCGGGCGCGGCCCGGTGCACCAGCGCGTTGCTCACCCAGCCGGCCTGGACGGCCTTCACGTGGAAGGTCAGCAGCCCGTCCGGGCGGGGGGCCGAGGCGAACGAGAAGTGCCGCCAGACCCGCGGCCACCAGGGCGTCTCCAGGCTGGTGTACTGCCCGGCCCGGTACGGGTACGCCTGGTCCGGCCGGACGGTGATCACCGCGACGTCCCGGGTACGGCGCTCGTGCCGCACCACCTCGCCCTGCCACCACGGCGGCGAGGTGCGGGCGGCCTCCTCGGCGGCCTCGATCATGATCGAGGAGACCAGCCGGTAGACCCGGCGCCAGGCCAGCTCGGTCTCGGCGTCCCAGCGGGAGCCCGCGTACCTGGCCAGCGCCTGCACCAGGCACTCGCCCACCGGGCCGTAGTGGCCGGTCAGCGTGCCGTACCGGCGGTGGCCCCGGCCGAGCGCACTCAGGTAGACCCGCAGGCCGTCCGGGTCGTCGGCGCTGCGGGCGGCGGCCAGCAGGGCGCGGAACAGGCGGTCGCGCTGGACGTCCATGGCGGCCGGGAAGAGCGCCCGGACCTCGGGGTGGTGCAGGAAGATCAACGCGTAGAAGTGCGCGGTGGCCCGGTCGGCGACCGGCTCGACGACCGCCAGGCTGGCCCGGATCAGTTCGACGTCCCGTGCGGTGGGCGGCTGCTCGACGGCGGAACCGCTCCGGTCGGGCGCGGGCAGCGCGGCCGGCTGGCCGTCGGCGAGTGGCTGAGCAGCCCAGGCTCGACTCCACCTGTCGCCGGGGCCGGACCAGTTGAGCCCGGGTGCGTCGGTGAACAACGGACGGAACGCGGGCGCGGCGGGCGGCACGACAGGCGGAGCGGCGGGCGGCCCCGGGTAGCTGGGCGCGGGGACGGCCGGCGGCTGGGCCGGCGGGTCGGGGAACGCCGGGTGCGCGGGCGCGGGGGCCGCCTCGGGCGCGGGGGCCGCCTCGTACACCGGCACCGGCGCGTGGTCCGGCACCGGCGCGTGGTCCGGCACCACCGGGAGGACGGCCGTGGGCGCCTCCGTCGGGGCCTGCGGCGGGAGGTCGGGCGGGTCCAGCGGCATCGGCGGCCGTTCGGGCGCCACCCCGTCCGCCGGCCCTCCCGCCATCGCGGCCGGCGGGGACTCCGGCAGGCCCGGGACGGAGGCGACCCCCGCCGAGCCGTGCCCGGTACGGACCAGAAGTGTTCTGCGGGACTTCACCGCAACGTTTCGAGTACCCAAGAGAATCGTTTCGCCTCCGGCCGGCCTGCGCCACCACCTGGCTTGTCTCTGCTGACGCCTAGGCAGCGTGGCACGCCCGAACTGCTCATCCGACAAATCGCGCGAAGCCCGGACACCTGGGCCCGGGACGCGCTACTCTCACCCGATTCGCGACCCGTCGCCCTGGGTGGCGCTCCCCGCACCCAGGGCGACCCGGCCGTGCTCAGAGCTGCCGCAGCAACGTCCCCGGCCGCTCGACGCAGTCCGCGACGAAGCGCAGGAAGCCGCCCGCCGTCCCGCCGTCGCAGACCCGGTGGTCAAAGGTGAACGAGAGCTGCACCACCTCGCGCACCGCCAACTCCCCTTCGTGGACCCAGGGTTTGGCCACGATCCGGCCGACCCCGAGCATCGCCGCCTCGGGGTGGTTGAGGATCGGGGTGGAGCCGTCCACGCCGAACACTCCGTAGTTGTTCAACGTGAAGGTGCCGCCGGTCAGTTCGGCCGGGGAGAGCGATCCGTCGCGCGCGCTCTCGGTCAACCGTCCCAGCTCCTCGCAGAGTTGGCCGGTGGTCCGGGTGTGGGCGTCCCGCACCACCGGGACGACCAGGCCCCGCCGACCCTCCGCGGCGAAGCCCAGATGCACCGCCGAGTGCCGAACGATGCCCGAACCGTCCTCCGTCACACTGGAGTTGAGATCGGGGAAGCGCGCCAGCGCGACCGTGCAGATCCGGGCGAGCAGCGCCAGCACGCTCACCTTCGGGCCCGGCGCGGCGTTCAACTGCCGCCGCAGGGACATCAGTTCGGTGGCGTCCGCATCCACCCAGCAGGTCACGGCGGGGATCTCCCGGTGACTGCGACTGAGCTTCTCGGCCACCGTCTTGCGCAGGCCGCGCAGCGGGACGACGTCCTCCCGCGCCATCGGCGCCGGGGCCGCCTGCACCGGGGCCGCCTGCGCCACCACCTGGGCCGCGACGGCCCGTTCGACGTCCGCACGCATGATCAGCCCGTCCGGACCGCTGCCCGCGAGCGCGGCCAGGTCGACCCCCTGTTCCCGGGCCAACCGCCGCACCAGCGGCGAGATCACCGGCACCACGACCGGGACGATCCGCGCCACAGGAGCAGGAGCAGGAGCAGACGCAGGAGCAGGAGCAAGCGCAGGAGCCGCCACCCCCACCCGGCGCCGCCGCCCGCCCTTCCCGGGCTCGGCCACCCCGTAGCCGACCAGCGGCCGCTCCACCTCCGCCGCCGCCTCGACCCGCGCCGAAGACGCCGCCGAAGACGCTGAAACCCCTACCGAAGCCCCGGACAAAGAACCGGCCGAAGACCCTGCCACCGCCCCGGCCGCCAAGGGCCCCTCCGCCGGGGCCACCGCGACCGTGACCAGCGGCGCACCCACGGCGACCTCCTCGCCCGGCTCGCCGTACCGGGCGGTGACCACCCCGCCGTACGGGCAGGGCACCTCCACCACGGCCTTGGCGGTCTCCACCTCCACCACCGGCTGGTCGATCGCGATCACCTCGCCGACCTCGACCATCCAGCGCACCACCTCCGCCCCGGTGAGACCCTCACCGAGGTCGGGCAGGCGGAACTCTCGCACGACGGGCATCATCCTCGGTCCTCCCACTGCAGCCGGGCGACCGCGTCCAGGATCCGGTCCACCCCGGGCAGGTGGTGGTGCTCCAGCATCGGCGGCGGGTACGGGATGTCGAAGCCGGTCACCCGCAGCACGGGCGCGGCCAGGTGGTGGAAGCAGCGCTCGGTGACCCGTGCGGCGATCTCCGCACCGGTGCCGCCGAAGCCGCTCGCCTCGTGCACCACCACGGCCCGGCCGAGCGAGCGCACCACCCGGCAGACCGTCTCGTCGTCGAACGGCACCAGGGTGCGCAGGTCCAGCACCGCGAGGTCCCAGCCCTCGGCGGCGGCCGCCTCGGCCGCGTCCAGGCAGACCGGCAGCGAGGGCCCGTAGGTGATCAGCACGGCGGAGGTGCCGGCGCGCCGCAGCACGGCCTTGCCGATCGGCTCGACCTGCGCCGCCGGGTCGAACGCGGCCTTGCCCCAGTAGAGCCGCTTGGGCTCCAGGAACACCACCGGATCGTCGGAGGCGATCGAGGCGCGCAGCAGCCCGTACGCGTCGGCCACCGTCGCCGGGGTGACCACGTGCAGCCCGGGGGTGGCGGCGTAGTACGCCTCGGAGGCGTCGCTGTGGTGCTCGACCCCGCCGATGCCGCCGCCGTACGGGATGCGGACGGTGATCGGCAGCGGGAGCTTCCCGGCGGTGCGGTTGCGCATCTTGGCGACGTGCGAGAACAGCTGCTCCAGCGCGGGGTAGGCGAAGGCGTCGAACTGCATCTCGACCACCGGGCGCAGCCCGTACATCGCCATGCCGATCGCGGTGCCGAGGATGCCGGCCTCGGCCAGCGGGGTGTCCAGGCAGCGGTCCGGGCCGAACTCGGCGGTCAGCCCGTCGGTGATCCGGAAGACACCGCCGAGCGCGCCGACGTCCTCGCCGAGCACGTGCACCGCCGGGTCCTCCCGCAGGGCGTCGCGCAGTGCGGCGTTGAGGGCCTGCGCCATCGTGGCGGTGCGGGTCGGAGTTGCCGTGCTCACTGCTGCACCTCGGCTTCGGCGGCCAGTTCGGCGGACAACTGGGCGGCCTGTTCCCGCAGTTGCTGGGTCGGTTCGGCGAAGACGTGGGTGAACAGCGACATCGGGTCCAGCTCGGGTTCGGCGTGGAACTCGGCCCGCATCCGGGCCGCCAGCGCCTCCGCCTCGTCCGCCGACTCCCGCACCAGCGCGTCGTCGAGGACGCCGAGTCCGCGCAGCGAGCGCTCCATCAGCAGGATCGGGTCGTGCTCGCGCCAGGCGGCCACCTCGGGCTCGGTGCGGTAGCGGGTCGCGTCGTCGGCGTTGGTGTGCGCCTCGACCCGGTAGGTCAGCGCCTCGACCAGGGTCGGGCCGCCGCCGGTCCGGGCCCGCTCGACCGCCTCGGCCAGGACGCCGTGCACGGCGGGCGCGTCGTTGCCGTCCACCAGCCGGCCCGGCATGCCGTAACCGACGGCCTTGTGGGCCAGGGTGGGCGCGGCGGACTGCGCGCTGAGCGGGACGGATATCGCGTAGCCGTTGTTCTGCACCAGGAAGACCACCGGGGCCTGGAGCACCGCGGCGAAGTTCAGCGCCTCGTGGAAGTCGCCCTCGCTGGTGCCGCCGTCGCCGAGCATGGCCAGCGCGACCACCGGGTCACCGCCCAGCCGGGCGGCATGCGCCAGCCCGACGGCGTGCGGGGCCTGGGTGGCCAGCGGGGTGCAGAGCGGGGCGGTGCGGGTGGCGCGCGGGTCGTAGCCGGTGTGGGCGTTGCCGCGCAGCAGGGTCAGCGCCTCCAGCGGGTCGACGCCCCGGGAGACCACCGCGAGGGTGTCGCGGTAGCTGGGGAAGAGCCAGTCGCGCTCGCCGAGCGCCAGTGCGGCGGCGATCTGGCAGGCCTCCTGGCCGGTGGACGCCGGGTAGACGGCGAGCCGGCCCTGCTTGGTGAGGGTGGTGGCCTGCTGGTTGTAGCGGCGGCCGACCACCAGGCGGCGGTACAGCTCGCGCAGCAGCGCCGGGTCCTGCTTCTCCAGCGCGGGGGTGCCGAGCACCCGGACCGGGGCTGCGTCCGGGAGCAGGGGCGCCGGGTCGGTGCGCGGGGCGGTGGCCCCCGGCATCCAGCCGGGCACCGCCGTGTGGTGTCTGTGGTCGAGAACGGTCATCTCGGGGCACCTCCAGGGGTGGCGGGGGCTCCCTACCGATTGTTCGGTCGTCTGTTCATCTTGACCAGAAGCGTGACAAGGTGGTGGACATTCGGCCTGAGCGGCGGTCGACTGGTGGCAGTACGTCCAATCGGCGAGGGTGGGGGGTCATGTCGGCTGAACAGATGTCCAGGCTCGACCGGGTCGACCGTTCGATCCTGCGGCTGCTGCAGCAGGACGGCCGCGCCTCCATCCGCTCGGTGGCCGAGCGGGTGCACGTGTCCCGGGCCAATGCGTACGCCCGGATCTCCAGGATGGTCGAGGACGGCGTCATTCGCGGCTTCACCGCCCGGGTCGACCACGAACGGGCAGGTCAGGGCGCATCCGCGTACATCACCCTGAAAATCGTCCAGAACTCCTGGCGTACGGTCCGGGAGCAGTTGCTGGAGCTCCCGGGGGTCGCCCACATCGCGCTGGTCGGCGGGGACTTCGACGTGCTGCTGCTGGTGCACACCGCCGACAACCACGCTCTGCGGGAGCTGGTGCTGGGCAGCATCCAGTCCATCCCCCAGGTGCTCGGCACCCGGACCATGCTGATCTTCGAGGAGACCGACCAGGTCCCGCCGGACTGACCGCCCGGGCCGCCCGGCCCGACAGCCCGACCGCCCGACGGCCCGACCGCCCGACCGCCCGCTACCGCGCGCGCAGCCCGTCGAAGGCCAGGTGGACGACCGCGTCCGCGACGCCGTCGGCGGCCTTGAGGCCCGGCCGGTACCACTCCACGATCGAGTTGATCATCCCGAACAGCAGCCGGGTGGCCAGCCGCGGCTCGACGTCCGCCCGCAGCGCGCCGTCCGCGACGGCCGCCCGCAGCAGCTCGGCGACCTGGTGGTCGAACTCCCGGCGCCGCTCCAGCGCCCACTGCTCGGTGGCGGTGTTGCCGCGCACCCGCAGCAGCAGCGTCACGTACGGCAGCTCCGCGAGCAGCACCTCGGCGGTGCGCCGCACCACGTGCTCCAGCCGCTCCACCGCCGGGCCCCGCACCGCCGCCGGCTCGGCCAGGATCCCGAACAGCCCGTCCAGCGCCCGCCCGACGGCCAGCCGCAGCAGTTCCTCCTTGCCGCGGACGTGGTGGTAGATGGAGGACTTGGAGATCCCGGCGGCCCGGGACAGGTCCTCCATCGAGGTGCCGTCGTAGCCGCGCTCGTTGAACACGTCGACGGTCACCGCGAGCAGTGACTCCACGGTGTAGGCGGTACGCGTGGTGTGATCGGCCATCCTCCGAGTATCCCCGGCCGCCCGCAGCCCTACGCGGTCGGGTCCGGTTGGTCCACACCAGTCCCCGTGCCCCGACGTCGCCGCGCAGGCGGGAGTTTGACGGCGGGCCCTAGACTCGGCGGACGATCGTCCACGTCCAGCAGGGTGGGGTCCAGTCCGATGAACGCAATACCGGCCGTCGCCTCCGACGCGCCCGAGCAGCGCAGCGAGGAAGCGGAGGGGGTGTCCGGCAGGGCCTGGCGGGAAGGCGCCCGCGCCCTGGTGGTCCGGTTCGGGCCGGCGGTGTGGTGCTACGCGGTGCTGAAGCTGATCGGCTTCACCGTCTTCATGAAGCTGCTGTCCTTCTCCGGCGAGTACCTCAAGAAGCCCGCCCGCTTCGGCGGCGGCGCCAACCCCTGGGACGTGCTGGCCAGCTGGGACGGCTGGTGGTACCAGCAGGTGGCCCAGTTCGGCTACCACCCGGCGCTGATCGAGATCCCGAACGGCCCGGTCGGCTTCTCCGTCGAGCAGAACTCCGCCGCCTTCTTCCCGCTCTACCCGGGCCTGATGCGGATGACCTCGGACGTCACCGGCCTCGGCCTGTACGGCGCCGGGATGCTGGTGTCGGTGGTGGCCTCGCTGTTCGCCGCCGCCGGGATCTACGCCGTGGTGGACCGGATGGCCGGCCCCCGGGCGGGCGTGATCGCGGCCGGGATCTGGGCGATCGCCCCGGGCTCGGGCGCCGAGTGGGCGGTCTACTCGGACTCCACCTTCGTCGCGCTGGCCGCCTGGGCCTGCTACTGCGTGATGACCAAGCAGTGGGTCGCGGCCGGCGTGATCACCCTGGTCGCCGGGCTCAACCGGCCGACCGCCGCGGCGCTGATCGGCGCGGTCGGACTGGCCGCGCTGGTCGAGCTGTACCGGCGGGAGAGCGGCGTCGTCCGCCCGCTGGCGGCGATGCTGATGGCCCCGGTCGGCCTGCTCGGCTACGTGGCCTGGGTGGGCTGGCGGATGGGCGAGTGGGGCGGCTACTTCCGGCTCCAGCACGACGCCTGGCTGCACTACTTCGACTGGGGCCAGGGCACCTGGCACGCGATCCGCGGCGTGCTGCTGGGCCGCAACGACTACCCGTTCGCGTTCCCGGTGCCGGACCTCTTCGCCACCCTGATCGTGCTCACCCTGCCGGTGCTGATCGTGCTGCTGGTCCGGCTGCGCCCGCCGCTGGTGCTGACCGCCTACACGCTGGCCACGATCGTCTCGGTGCTCGGGAGCCTGGGCATCTTCGGCAACGTCTCGCGCTACCTGCTGCCGGCGTTCCCGCTGCTCATCGCGCTCGCGGTGGCGATGCGCAAGCTCAGCTGGCCGGTGCTGGCCGCGGTGCTGGGCTCGGGCGCGGTCGCCTCCGGCTGGTACGCCGGGTACGTCATCTTCGAGCTGGGCGTGCCGTAGACCCGGCCCGAACCGGCCCCCCGGGGGCGCGTCCACCACGGACGCGCCCCCGCGTGCTTTCCCGGATCCCGTCCCGCGGGCTTTCCCGAATTCCGCCCCGCACGTTCTCCCGGATTCCGTCCCCCACACCCTCGTGAGCCGACCGATCGTTCGGTTACTCTGTGACGTGTCCCGTCCTCCCTCCTGAGGAGCGCACAGATGTCCGCAGCGGTCACCCACCCCCTCGTCAGCGAGCTGGTCGAGCGCCACCAGGCCACCCTGGACGCCGCCCTCGACGCCGCCGCCAAGCGCGACTACTGGTCGCCCTACCCCGAGTTCCCGAAGGCGTACGGCGAGAGCGGCCCCACGGACGGCAAGGCCGCCTTCGACGCCCTGCTCGGCAAGCCGTTCACCCTCGACGGCCACCCCGCCGACGGCGACCTGGTCGGCGGCGAGGCCTCCCCGTACGGCATCGAGCTGGGCATCGGCTACCCGCACGCCGAGCCGGACGCGCTGATCGCCGCGCTCGGCGCCGCCCGGCCCGGCTGGGCCGCCGCCACCCCGCTGGAGCGCGCCGCCGTCTGCGTGGAGATCCTGCACCGGATCAACGCCCGTTCCCACGCGTTCGCCCAGGCCGTCATGCACACCACCGGCCAGGCCTACGGCATGGCCTTCCAGGCCGGCGGCCCGCACGCCCAGGACCGCGGGCTGGAGGCCGTCGCCTACGCCTACGCCGAGCAGACCCGGCTGCCCCGCCGGGCCGGCTGGACCAAGCCCCAGGGCAAGCGCGAGCCGCTGGTGATGACCAAGGAATTCACCGTCGTCCCGCGCGGCCTGGCGCTGCTGGTCGGATGCAACACCTTCCCCACCTGGAACGGCTACCCCGGCCTGTTCGCCTCGCTGGCCACCGGCAACCCGGTGCTGGTCAAGCCGCACCCGCGCGCCGTCCTGCCGCTCGCACTGACCGTCCGGATCGCCCGCGAGGTGCTCGCCGAGGCCGGCTACGACCCCAACGTGGTCTGCCTGGCCGTCGAGCACGAGGGCGGCACCGTCGCCCAGACCCTCGCCGTCCGCCCCGAGATCCGGCTGATCGACTACACCGGCTCCACCGCCTTCGGCGACTGGCTGGAGGAGCACGCGCGGCAGGCCCAGGTCTACACCGAGAAGGCCGGCGTCAACGCGGTGGTCATCGACTCCACCGACGACTACAAGGGCATGCTCGGCAACCTGGCCTTCGCCCTCTCGCTCTACAGCGGCCAGATGTGCACCACCCCGCAGAACCTGCTGATCCCGCGCGGCGGCATCACCACCGACCAGGGCGACAAGTCCTACGACGAGGTGGTCGCCGACCTCGCCGCCGCCATCGACGGCCTGCTCTCCGACGACGCCCGCGCCGCGGGCATCCTCGGCGCCGTGGTCAACCCGGGCGTGCTGCAGCGCTCGGCCGCCGCGGCCGGCGGCGAGTACGGCGAACTCGCCCTCGCCCCGCGAGCGGTGACCTCCCCGGACTTCCCCGGCGCGACCGTCCGCACCCCCGCGCTGGTCAAGCTGGACGCCGACAAGCCGGACGACCGCGCGGTCTTCCGCACCGAGTGCTTCGGCCCGGTCTCCTTCGCCGTCGCCGTCGAATCCACCCCCGCCGCCGTCGAATTGCTGCGCACCACGGTCCGCGACAAGGGCGCCATGACGGCCTCCGGCTACACCACCTCGCCCGAGGTGGAGGCCCTGCTGGTCGAGGCCGCGCTGGACGCCGGCGTCTCCCTGTCGCTCAACCTGACCGGCGGCGTCTACCCCAACCAGACCGCCGCCTTCTCCGACCTGCACGGCACCGGCGCCAACCCGGCCGCCAACTCGGCCTACTGCGACGGCGCGTTCGTCGCCAACCGGTTCCGCACCGTGGAGGTCCGCCGCCACGGCTGAGCCCCCGCCCGTCCACCCCTGACCCTCCGCTCGTCCACCCCGGGCCCCGGCGATCACCCGTCGCCGGGGCCCGGCGGTTCACGGCCCCCGCGCCCGGTGATCGCCCGTCCCGGGGCCCGGCGGTTCACAGCTTCCGGCACGCCCGCGATGATGGAGTCTGGGAGAACGCCGGGAAACGGCGTCCAACCGCCCTCCGAACACCGGGAGCTGACACATGACCGCGAAGCCGACGACCGCCACCGACGTCCTGATCGTCGGTGCCGGACCGACCGGACTGCTACTGGCCGGCGATCTCGCCGCGGCCGGGGTCGGCGTCACCGTCCTGGAGAAGCGCGCCGCCGAGTCCAACCTCACCCGGGCGTTCGCCGTGCACGCCCGCAGCCTGGAGCTGCTGGACGCCCGCGGCCTCGCCGACGACCTGATCGCCACCGGCCGCCCGCTCACCAGCCTGAAGATGTTCAACCGCTTCGGCGTGGACCTCGGCTCGCTGCCCACCCGCTTCCCGTTCGTCCTGGTCACCCCGCAGTACCACGTCGAACGGCTGCTCCAGGAACGCGCCGAGAAGGCCGGCGCGACCATCCTGCGCGGCGCCGAGGTCACCGCCCTGCGCCAGGACGCCGAGGGCGTCACGCTGGAGACCCGCGACGGGGGCAGCCACCACGCCCGGTACGCGGTCGGCACCGACGGCGTCCACTCCACCGTGCGGGACCTGCTCGGCATCCCCTTCCCCGGCGAGTCCGTGGTCGACTCCGTGATGCTCGCCGACGTCCGACTGGAGCGCGAGCCCGCCGACGCCATCACCGTCGGCGCCAACGAGGCCGGCTTCGCCTTCCTCGCCCCCTTCGGCGACGGCTGGTACCGCCTGATCGCCTGGGACCGCGCCGAGCGGCAGCCGGACGGCACCAGCCCCTCGCCGGAGCGCCTCGCCGCCATCGCCCGGGCCGCCCTCGGCGAGGACCTCGGCCTGCACGACGTCCGCTGGAGCTCCACCTTCCACAGCGACGAACGCCAGGCCCCCAACTACCGCTCCGGCCGGGTCTTCCTGGCCGGCGACGCCGCCCACTGCCACTCGCCGGCCGGTGGCCAGGGCATGAACACCGGCCTCCAGGACGCCGCCAACCTGTCCTGGAAGCTCGTCGCCGCCCTCCAGGGCCACGCCACCGACGCCCTGCTCGACACCTACCAGAGCGAGCGGCACCCGGTCGGCCGGACGGTGCTGCGCACCTCCGGCGCGCTGATCCGGCTCGCGCTCGCCGAGTCCGCGCCCACCCGCGCCCTGCGCGGGGCGCTCACCACGATCGGCGGCCACCTCGACCTGGTCACCGAACGCGGCGCCCGGATGATCTCCGGGATCGGCATCGCCTACCCGGCCCCGAAGGACGCCCACCCGCAGGTCGGCAAGCGCGTCCCGGACCTGCGGCTGACGGCCCTGCGCAAGCCCGTCGAGGGCGCCCCGGCCGCCCCCGAGCGGCTCTACGAGGCGCTGCGCGCCGGGCGGTTCGTGCTGGTCAGCAACGACGAACTGGCCGCCGCCGAGCCCTGGGCGGACCGCATGGTCACCGCCGCCCCGGCCGACCCGCACGGCAAGCTGCGCGACACCGTCCTGCTGATCCGCCCGGACGGCTACGCCGCCTGGGCCGCCGTCGACCCCGGCCAGGGCGAGCTGCGCGCCGCCCTCACCAGCTGGCTCGGCGCCCCGGCCTGACCCGGCGTCGGGGGGGGGGGGGGGGGGCCCCCCCCCCCCCCCCCCCCCCCCCCCCCCCGGGGCGCCCCCCCCCCCCCCCCCCCCCCCCCCCCCCCCCCCCCCC